>CAZLLG010000170.1:0-8268 GCA_964560275.1 uncultured Eubacteriales bacterium
ATTCTGGGGTACACGCCTGGTCAATCTCCCCACGCCACAGTCCCCAGGAAAAGGAAAAATTCTGTTCCGGATTTCGCACAGGTTTTTTCCGGCTGTAAAAGATGGATTTAGTGAATTTTTTGGTCTGGATGGTCCTGCGGCAATGCTGCTGGGACTTGGGTATGGATTCACGGACAATTTCAGCGTGATGCTTTCTCGAAGTAACAGATTCAAGGATATGGAATTGGCTCTTAAATGGATTTTTATCCGCCAGGAAAGGTCTGCCAGTTTTCCATTTTCTGCGGCCCTGCATTTGAGTGGGAGTACGATCACTCAAGATCAGCCTGCGGAGGTGGAGAAATCCAATGCCATTATCCAACTCATTCTCTCCCGTCAGATCAACAGCCGTTTCTCTTTGCTCCTTGTCCCCTCATTCTCCTCGAATGCCAACCATTGGGGTGAGTCACCGGAGGGAACATTATCTATGGGTACTGGGATGCGGTATATGGCTGTTGATGATTTATCCATTATAGTGGAATGGATCCCGGTTCTGTCCGGATTCAAGGCGATTTCCTCTGGTTGGGGGGTGGGGATCGAAAAGAAGATCGGAGGCCATGTATTTCAGGTTTTCTTCCTGAATACGATAGGGATCACCTCATCTCAATATCTTTCGGGAGGAGAATATCAGCTCAAAGATACAGAATTCCGTATCGGCTTCAACATCTTCCGTCTTTTCTAAAGAATTATTTTCAGTTCCAGATACCGAGGATGGCTCCCACCACCGAAAAATAAACAAACCTGTATCCAGCATTGATTAGAGTTAAGGATACGGGCCGTTTTTCATAAGCATCGCCAGAAAAAAGTGTAGTCACAACAAAACCAAAGCTGAATAAAGCACCGGCCAAAAGTCCTTTATCCAGACCGTATCCCATCCATTTGATGATAACAGCCAGACATGCTGATGCGATAAATGATCCTATCACGCTGATGAACATACCTTTCATAGAGTCTTTGACCTCGATGTCTTCTTTTTTTAATCCGACGAGCTTCATCCAGGTGTTCGCAAACAATGGACCGTACCAGATAAAACCCAAAACCATGCTGAAAACCGTTCCGGCAATGATTGCCAGCCAATTTAGTTCTGAAAACATTTTTCCCTCCTAAGAATAAACTTTACAAATACTACAGAATTAGTGTATATTATACGTAATCTTTTTACAAGGAGTAGATTATGTTAAATAAATTTAGAGTCGATACACAGCTTACTGCAACTGACATGAAAAGAGCAAAGGAATTTTATGAGGATAAGCTGGGTTTAACTGCCGGAAATTTTCCCTTAGAGGGAGTAGAAGTGTATCCCTGTGGTGAGGGCACTAGTTTTTTCATATATCAAAGAGATAAAGCTTCACATGCCGAGAACACGGTCATGAGTTTTCATGTGGAAAACATCGAGGAATTGGTATCTACGTTAAAGGAAAAAGGCGTGGTTTTTGAGGATTATGATATGGGGGATTTCAAGACAGTTGACAGTATCGCTGCTATGGGAACCGTAAAAGCAGCCTGGTTTAAAGATCCCGACGAAAATATTCTCGCCCTATTTCAGATGTAAGAGTTTTTTCCTCACTTTTTGTCTTTTTTAAAGTGAAGAAGGTTGTCCAAAGCTTCCAAGTATTTTGAAAACGCCTGCTTTCCTTTTGGTGTTAAGGTACAGGATGTATGAGGCTTTTTTCCTTTATATCCTTTTGCCACTTTGATATAGCCTTTTTCTTCCAGTTTTGTGAGATGTGTGCTCAAGTTCCCGTCTGTGGTCCCAATTGTTTGTTTAAGGTAGTTAAAATTCGCATCCTTGACTGAGATCAGGATCGATAGTATGGCCAGCCTTATCCTGGAGTGAATGACAGGATCCAGTTGAGTGAATTTCTCAGGATTCATCGGCCCGGCTTTCCTTTTTATACTGGGAGCGGAGGATGAAACCGGGAATAAGATAGCCCAGAATTATAAGTGGGACGCAGGCAAGAGTTCGATAATGCCAGTGAAGAAAGATCATCCCAATGCTTCCCAACCACCAGAGCAGGGCACTCCACTTTAAGAGATTCCACTCGTAGATCCCCCCGATCACATACAATAGGATGCCCACTATTACTGAGATAAAGACCGGTATGTCTTTATACGTGTACAGTTTGAGCACAGGGAAAAAGAATCCTACTAGCAAAAAGGCGATCCCACAGGCAAAGGAGAGGTGAGCGATGGCGTTCTGGGCATATGTCCTTGACCTGCTCGTCTTTTCCTTTTTTGAGATATAAAAGACCATAAAAAATATTCCGACCAACATGAATACGGTCCAGTTGATCCAGATCACGTTGTATTGTTTAAAATAGACCAGAACATAATTACCGATTATTGCGGCTATGACCAGGATCCCCCAGAATGAGAAGAATTTCCATGATTCGGCGGTCTTTTCCTTAGTCTTTTCGATCATATCCCGGATGAATTGAATATCTTTGCTGATTTGCGTTTGGTTCATTTTGTCCTCCTGGACTTTAAATCAAAGTACTTTGTATTACAAAGTAAATATAAGTAAATCTCTCTCCTCTGTCAAGTAAATTTTTCATTTTCTTTTTGAGATGATCCATTTGCTTTTGATGGGATATTTGATGGGACCTATAATTGATCCTAGGGGAAAAATCGAAAAGAATACAGTTATTGGACATGGTCAATAAAAGTAGAATACGTTTATTTCTTTATCTTCCGGAAAGGACGATATGTGGGGAGTTTTATGGGAGATCGGTGTTGAGGTTTCAGATCTTCTCCAAATTTGAACATGTTGCTATCGCTGTAATCACGCCAGGAAACGAAGGGGGGACGTGTGTTTGTATTTACGCAGGAAGAATCTATATTTTCCGTTGAAGCCTGCGCATAGAACAAGGCGATGATATCATCTAAACAGTTTTCCATCACACCGCCTACTCCATGCCTAGCGTTTGGGATAACAATAAACTTGCTGTTGTGGAAATAGTTGGACAAGATCAATCCGTTGATCGAGGGTGTGGTCGGGTCGTTTTCGCCGTTGACCATAAGCGTGGGGATGTCCAAATGGACCGGATCGTTAAATCCGGCTGGGATATTGCCCCGCACCCAAAGCTCACATGCCCGCTGCTGCTGGTCCAACCTGTAAGTACCCATCATTGTTCCCTGAGCTTGGGTCCGGGCAACATTAAAATCTATAAAAGGGATTGTTTCCGTGCAGGTGACACAGAGAAGCATCCCGTCCATTAGGTAGTCATTCATTTCATATAGATTGTCCGCTGTGTATTCAACAATGGGGGCATAATGTCCGTTGGATGCCCAATGGATAAAAGCCGGGATCCATCTTGAAGCACCGCTGGAATAGAGCATACTTCTCAATCCATGGATAAAATTGTTGTGGGTGAAAGAAACGGTTTCCGGTTGGCCGTTTATAGGATTGATAATATTAACCGTTATTGGCCCCTGCTGGAGACGGGTAAGAACTTGATTCAACTGTTGAGAAAGATTAGGATAATCCGCCCCGCTTTGAGGATCTGCCGCACAATCAACAAACAAACGTTCCAGCGCGTTTTGAGTATCCCGAGCCAAGTTGGCTGGATACAGCAGATGTGGGAGAGCGATAGAAAAGATAAATGAGCTGCGGACTCTTTCTGGATAATATTTCATATACTGGATTGCCGTATAACATCCGTACGAACCGCCCATAAGGTTGATGTGTTCATAGCCCAAAACTTCCCTTAGGTCGTCGAAATCGCCCAGGGCCATCATAGTGTGGTAATATCTCAGGTTGGCGTTTTTCTGGAGTTTTTTACGACAATTTTTGACAAAATCTTCGGGAAACATATCCTGCAAATAAGTCTGAGCTAAATTAGGATCACCGATGCGTTCACAGTGCAGCCTGTTGGACAAACCTGTTCCCCTTTGATCTATAAGCACGACTTCACGGTCCCACCGGGCCCTATCACAGTAACGAGCAAAACCTTCTGGGGATGTTGCTGCCCCGACTCCAGGTCCTCCATGAAATGCAAAGATCGGATCGGGGGCAGGATTATTTGTTCTAGCTGGGAGGATAATAAAATTCAGACGGATTTTAGCTCCTTTTCGGACGTTTCGGTTCTCCATAACCTCATAGGTTCCAAAGATCACTTCCTCACCCAATTCCGGATGAAATTTACGTTCAAGTTTCAAGCCGAAGGAGCCATCTGCCACAGAGCCGAAGAAGACAAAAAGCAAAAGCGGAATAAGAAGAAATTGTTTTATTCTCATTTGCGTTTACTTGGCCCTGTGTAACTGAGGGAGACACCGAACCAGAAGTGATTATCCTCTCCTATTGCATCTAAAAGGACGATTGTATAGTTGGCAAATGCAGCGACTCGGAAAGGTCCGTTTTGAAAGGGGAGAGTTAGGCCAAAATTGAGATCGCTAAATCCGGGATCGCTCCCTTCGGCCAGCCACTGCCCTCCATTATATCCGAGGGAAGCAAAAAGATTTGCTCCAAATTTATGGAATAAAGGAAAGGCATGATTGACCGCCAGCAGGAGATAAATCCCATCACCGACCGTAAAATCATAATAAATGGAGAGAGAAGGGTGAAGGAATACTGTCGGACTTTCTACAGATAAAAAGACTTCATGACTGGTGTCGTCTTTGAACTTGAAATTGTCACGCAGATACCAGGCATAGTGAACAAAACCAGCTGTCAGAGAGATATCTTTTGAGAGATCGGTGGCATAGGAAAGAGTCAAGTCAAACTCATTGAGATCTTTACTGACAAAAGAGATGCTGGACCAGAGATTTAAAGAAAATCCACTTTGGCCAAAAGCAATGTCGACCGAGGGCTGAATAACATGTTTTTTGTGCGGATTGGCATCAAAACCTCTCCAGATATAGCGGGAGGCCGCATCCACTTGATAGACGATCTCGGCTTTAAGATTGGCCGGAACACATAAAAAAGAAATGAAAAGAACTAAATATGAAGAAAAACGTTTGTTCAAAATTCCTCCTTTCTATACATAGATACGTTTTTTCCGCTCTAAGGTGTTTATACAATAATTTTGATTGTTATTTCTGTCCTGTCCATGAGTAAGTAATAAGTAAGCTTATGATATACTGGTTTAGATGTCATGAAAATAATGTATCTTTTTAATTCTATTTGAGTGGCATACCTAATAATTTTTTGAGAAGAAAGGAGAAGAAATGTGACTAAACTAAAATCAGCAAAACATCTTTTTTGGATTTCCTTCTTTTTGGTTTCAATTTTAGGTTTGGTTTTTGCTTTTTCTTTTTCAGGTGAGACAGAAATCAAACAACCTGACACAGAGGCCTGCACAAGCATTTTAGTCGGAAAGCTTGCTTCGGTCGATGGTTCTACCATGACCTCTCATTCCTGTGACAGCAATACGGACCGCACCTGGATCAATGTAGTGCCCCATAAGAAATATAAAGCAGGCGAGATGACTAAATTATATTTCGATCCAAAGAGAACAAAAGGGCCGAACGATCCTGACCGTTTGGATAGAGGAGAGATTCCCCAGGTTAAGGAGACCTATGCATTTATCAACACAGCCTATCCTGTAATGAATGAATATCAGTTGGCCATTGGAGAGACCACATTTGGGGGAAAGAGGGAGCTAAAAAGTAATGAAGGAGTGATAGATTGCCCTGAGCTTTATCGCCTTGTTTTGGAAAGGGCGAAAACCGCACGTGAAGCGATCAGAATTGCTGATGATCTCACAAAGAAATATGGCTATGTAGACTATGGGGAATGTTTCACTTTCGCCGATCCAGAAGAAACATGGCATTTCGAAATTTTGGGTCCAGGAAAGGGGAAGAAAGGCGCTGTATGGGCAGCAGTGCGCATTCCCGATGATCATGTGGGAGTTTCGGCCAATGCCAGCCGCATTCGCCAGATCGATCTGAGTGATCCGGACAATTATATGGCCTCGGATAATGTGTATTCTTTAGCTGAAGAGTTGGGGTGGTGGGATTCAAAAAGCGGGGAGCCCTTTGAATTTTGTTATGCCTATGCCTCCCGTCGAAGCATGGGTTCAAGACGCCGCGAGTGGAGAGTTTTGAGCTACGTGGCTCCTTCTCTCAATCTTGACCCAAATGGAGAAAATTTTCCCTTCTCGGTCAAGGCTGAAAAAAAATTATCAGTTAACGATGTTTTGAATATATTTAGAGATACTTATCAAGATACTCCTTATGATATGACTGCATCTCTGACGACCGTGAATCGTAAGAGAGAGACAGTGAAAAGTCCTGTCGCCAGTCCTTTTGTCAACAGGGATTTGATGTCACTTTTGAAGGTCCAGAGAGAAAGGACAATCTGCTGTCCCCGGGCCACATATGTTCAGGTCACACAGTCTCGCAGCTGGCTTCCGGATGCGATTGGCGGTGTGGTCTGGCTTGGGTATGACAATCCTGCATCAACACCTCATACACCATTTTATTGCGGAATCACACAGATGCCGGCTTCATACGAGATCGATGGGCGATGGGGATTTAGAAAAGATTGTGCTTGGTGGGCTTTCCGAAGAGTTTCACAACTGGCTCAATTCCGGTGGCAGGTCATGAGCAAAGACATTGAAAAAGTCTGGAAAGAGATAGAGGAGAAGGCTTTTGAAGATCAAGAGAAAATTGAAGAAGAAGCGTCTAAGCTATACAAACAGAATCCGCAAAAGGCTAAGGAATTTTTAACAAAATACTGTCTTGAAGTGGCCAATAATGCCGTCAAGTCCTATTGGAAATTGGGTGATGACCTTTGGGGTAGATACACAAATTTGTTTTAGTGATTTTTAATTCTTTAGGCGGAAAATGTAAATATTGTCATTCTCTAAGAACATCTCTACCTTCACCAGCTCTAAGCCTGCTTTTTTAACTGTGCTCAAGATTTCGTCTTTTCTCATATGGTGCCCTGAATCTCGACCGAACCTTTCAGGATCCTTTTCCACGATGACAAGTGTGGCATCCGGATTCATGCTTGTTTTTGCGTTCTCCAGCCACTCAACGGGCCTTTCAAAATCATGAAAAGCTGCCACCATAAAGATCATATCCAAACCTTGAGGAAAGAGGGGATTGTCCACTTCACCCAAAATAGTTTCGATGTTGTCGATGCCTTCTCTCTTAATTCGACTCCGAATTGAACTCAGAGCACTTGAGCTGATATCATTGGCATAGATTTTTCCACTCAATCCGATGCGAGCGGCAAGTTTGAATGTAAAATATCCACGGCCCGCTCCACCCTCGCCAATGATCAATCCCGGCTTGACTCCGATTGTGTCCATCAATTTTTCCGGTTGAAGTTCACGGTCTCTGTAGGAATTCTGCCCCGCATGCATTTGAGGCAGCAAAGAAATACAAATCAATAATATGGGGATCAGTTGTTTACATTTCATCATGGATTTCTCCTTTTCATTTCAACTCAAATTCAGATCATCTAATCCACAATAAAAACCTTGGCTCCTTTTTCAGTAAAAGCCAGATGAGGATTGGATTCGTCATCTCCAGTTTGAAAGCTTTGTCCTTGAATGAGAGTGTATTTCTGCCCGTTTTTAAGTTGGATGATAAGCTCACCTTCTAGAACGAGTAAGATGTGACCCTTGGCGCACCAGTGATCGGCCCTGTATCCTGGAGAATATTCAATTTTTCGCACTCGAATATCTCCTTTTTTTAAAGTCCGCCAGTAAGAAGTCCCGGTCTCTCCTTCATAGACTTCGGAAGTGATCCTCTCCCAATCAGTGACAGTAAATGAAATATTTTGAATCTTCATTTTTCTCTCCTCTAGACCTTCCCTGTAATATATTGGCAGTATCCAATCATGGAATCGAGTTTTTTTATGCAATTTGTATGCCACTTCTTATTTCAGGCAGAAATCTAAAAAACAGAGAATTATTCTGGTGAAAATTGTATGATTCGTTAACAAACAGTGTCCACTCTCGAACACTTTTCAATATCTTATCGTTATTGACAAAATTTGCGAATCCTTTTTTGAGGATCTAATCCAACTTCCTCGCCATTTCGAGTGTAAACTGGATATCACTCTCTGTAAAATCAGCTTTCTTTTTATTTATGTCTTCATAGATTCTAACAATTTCTTCTGCGCTATGGCTCATAAAGGATTCCACCGAATCTATTCCGATATCATACAACATCCGGGCAAATACAGGGCCTACACCGTATAATCTCGACAGATCGGCCAGATGGATCAACTCGTTCAAATCATCTTCTGAAATATCAGATTTACGTGACAGGCCTGCCCTG
>CAZLLG010000171.1:0-8234 GCA_964560275.1 uncultured Eubacteriales bacterium
ATTCCACATTTAGGACACATCATCTGAAAACATGGAACACCTATTTCATGTGAAATTTTCTCCCCACATTTTGGGCAGATGCAGTATCCGCCCGGTCCAGCTCTAAAGCCACCTCCGCGGCCTCGTCCGGCATTTCTCCCGCGATTTGTAGGCCCCGTGGCATCAGTTCTTGGCATTACACTCACCTCCTTTAAATACTTTTGTCTGTGAACATCAATCATCGTACACAATAAAAAGCAAGAAACATGCCAACAATTTACTGAGGAGATAATCGCTTTTGTTTCAATTGGTTAGATTTGTAAGCACATATTAATGGCCTTAAAATGCAAACAAGGCACTATCATGTAGAATTTTTTCTAATGAAATCATAGATTTTTTCTAAATTTTTCGACAAACAGATTCTTTTTTTTGTGTTGTTGGATTAAATTTTTTGAAGATCAGGGTGAGGCAGAGGGAATCAATTTATGGCATGATTTTTGCTCTTTATTCAAGCACAGGAGACGAAAGTCATGATTCTGAAATATTTCAGCAACATTTTATTAAATCGGGAGGAGTAATCATGCAACGCTGGAATGGATGGAGTAGTGAAGAGAACGACAGCATTTTTCCTCCTCGTGCTAAAAAATATTTAGTCGATACCGTATGTTGAGCGATATATCGATAGAGATTTAATAAATGGAGAAAATAAAATGTTCAATTACTCAAAAAAAATAGATCCTTTCACCGGAGAGGAATATCTCGAAGTCCCCTATAAAGGTATTTTTCTAACAGAATCTCCTGTTTACAATAAGGAAACAGCATTTCCAGATAATGAACGAAATGCGCTGAATCTTACAGGCCTCCTGCCAGATGCCATTTCAACTCTGGAAAAACAAAAAGAAAGGAATTATGAAGTCTTTTCACAAAAACAAAACGAAATTGAAAAATATATCTATTTAGTTTCATTGCAAGACCGGAATGAAACAGCTTATTATGCAACACTCGCGGATCACTTGTCCGAAATGCTGCCGATTGTCTACACGCCTACTGTCGGAAAAGCATGCCAGCAATTCAGCCATCTGTACAGAAGACGCCGCGGGCTGTATGTGTCTTCAAAAAACATTCAATATATCGACTCAATTCTTAACAATGTACTGTTTTCGAACGTCTCACTCATTGTGGCATCGGATGGAGAACGAATTTTGGGATTAGGAGACCTCGGCATGAATGGCATGGGCATCCCCATTGGTAAAATGAGCCTTTATGTTGCTGCTGCCGGTATACATCCTGCCTATACTCTGCCAGTGTTTATCGATGTGGGCACAAACAATGAAACACTGTTGGCAGATCCACTGTATCTTGGACTCAAACAGAAAAGGCTTACTGGTAAAGCATATGATGATGTCATTGAGGCATTTGTCTCTGGGGTGCGCCGTCATTTCCCAAAGGCGTTATTACAATGGGAAGATATCGGTAAAAATAACGCTTTTAGACTTCTTGAAAACTACCAAGAAAGAATATGTTCCTTTGACGACGATATTCAAGGCACGGGTGCTGTTGCTCTATCTGTTATTCTATCCGCCTCTCGCATCCAAAAACAAAAATTGAGGGACCAGCGCTTTGTTATTTTTGGTCAGGGTCAAGCAGGAACCGGCATTTCAAGACAAATAATCAGTGCGCTTCAAGAGGAAGGTTTAAGCCTTAAAGAAGCAAAAGAGCGGATTTTTGGTGTCGATAAAGATGGGCTCTTAGTAGAAGGAATGGAAGTCAATGATTGGCAAAAAAATATGGTGAAAGATCGGGCTTTCGTTTCTGATTGGAAACTAAAAAATTTCAAAAAAATTACGTTGATGGACACCATACGAAATACAAAGGCGACAGTTCTTATCGGCGTAACTGGCCAATCGGGCGCTTTTACAAAAGATATTCTTGATCAGATGAATAAAAATTCAACATTGCCTTTGATAATGCCCATTTCAAACCCAACTTCCAAAGTCGAATGCACTCCCGATTTTGTTTTTCAAGCCACACAAGGAAACTGCCTGGTCGCAACGGGCAGCCCATTTCCGCCTGTCCTCTATAATGGAAAAAAAACAACGGTTTCCCAGTGTAACAATCTCTATATTTTCCCCGGAATGGGGCTCGGTGCTCTGGTCTCCGGCACATCAAGGATCACAAACAACATGTTTTCAGCTGCGGCTCGGGCTTTGAGTGATTTGCTGACGGAGGACGAACTTAAACGCAGAATCCTGCTGCCCTCGATAGAGAATATCCGAAATGTTTCTGCGGCAGTCGCACTGGCCGTGGCCAAGGAGGCTAGAAATAGTGGGCTCGGTTTAAACAAAGATGATGAGAGTCTGTACAAAATGATCCGGAAAGCCATGTGGACACCGAAGTATCTGCCCTATCGATATGTGAAACAAAAACCTATGTTTTAAGATAAGGGATTTCTTGAAGACTAAAAAGACTTTATATGAGAAAATCAGATGTTCTCGCACTTCTTTATAAGCTTTTCCCACTTCTTATCTACTTCTTGCTGAATATGTTCTATTTCTTTTTTGTTTAAATGGCGGAATCTCCCTTGTAACTTAAGATATTCAGAGATAGGTTTCTTTTCTTTGAGCTTAATGCTCAGGGTATATTTTTCATCGTGTTCCACTTCATAAAGAGGAAAGATAGCACTCTGAACAACCATTCGAGCAAGCTTTATCGTATCTTCAGGTCGAGTTTTCCATCCTGTGGGGCAGGGGGCGTAAATATGAATGAATCGAGTTCCCTTGATATCTTTCGCCTTTTTGACTTTTCTGAATAGATCCTCGGGATAGCCAATGCTTGCTGTTGCTATATAAGGAATTCTATGTGCTGCTAAAATGGCTACAATGTCTTTTTTTGGTCTGTCTTTAAAATGTCTGATGGGCGTGGTTGTTGTCCAGGCACCGTAAGGCGTGGCAGAACTTCTTTGAATACCTGTATTCATGTAGGCTTCATTGTCATAACAGATGTAGATGATATCGTCATTTCTTTCTGCAGCACCTGAGAGAGATTGGATGCCAATATCAAAAGTTCCTCCATCGCCTGCCCAAGCAACAACTGTCGTTTCTTTGTCCCCCACCATTTCCAATCCAGCCTTTACGCCTGAAGCAGAAGAAGCTGCGGTTTCAAAGGCACAATGAAAGATCGGTACCTCAAGAGAGGAGTAAGGGAATGGACCATCAATAACGGACCAGCAGCAGGCAGGAATACAGAGGACAGTCTTTTTCCCAAGCGCTTTTAATGCATATCGCATTGCCAATACCGCACCACATCCTTGACAAGCAAGATGGCCAGAATTCATCAACTCTTCTTCAGGGAGTGATAGCTTCATCGTTGTTGCTCTGTTCATTGTTTTACTCCTGTCCAAACGATTTCTCCTTCGGGATTATCTTTATCAAGAGCATAAGAGGCGATTTTTTTAATATCTGAAGGAGTAACATCCCTTCCGCCGAGACCCGCAATAAATCCAAAAAGAGGCAGATTTTCCTGTTGGCCGTACAGAGCGGATTTAACCTCCTGGTAAAATATTCCATGGTGACCATATGATATATTTCGGTCAATCACAGCGATTTTTCGAGCACCTCTGAGGATGTGTCGAATGGTGTCAAAGGGGAATGGTCTAAACACTTTGATTCTTAGATTTCCGGCCTTTATCCCTTCTCTCCGGAGTTCATCTACAGCTACCCTCGCTGTAGATCCCAATGTTCCGGAAGTGATCAGGATTAATTCCGCATCATCGCAGCGGTGTTTTTCAACCATTCCAAGATTGCGGCCGAAGAGTTTTTCATATTCTTTCCCGGTTTTTTCTATTACGCCGGCGGCTTTTTCCATGTCTTTCTGAAGTTTATAGCGCAGTTCAAAATAATAATCCGGAGAAGTCAGGCCTCCGAATGCATGAGGATCATCCGGAGTAAGTTTGATTTGAGGTTTGAAGGGAGGTAAAAATTCATCCACTTCTTTCTGCTCTGGTATATCGACAACCTCATAGGTGTGAGAGAGCGTGAAGGCATCGAGGATAACCATACTCGGAATATGAAGTTTTTCTGAAATTTTAAAAGCTTGGAGTACAGTGTCCAACACTTCTTGGTTACTTGAACAATAAAATTGTATCCAACCTGTATCTCTCTGGGAAAGACTGTCGTTTTGATCAGACCAAATACTCCATCCAGGAGCCAAAGCCCGATTGATGTTCCCCATGACAACAGGAAGCCGTGCCCCTGATGCCCAATGAAGAAGTTCATGCATCAAAGCTAAACCTTGGGATGAGGTTGCCGTAAAAGTTCTTGCCCCGGCTAAAGAAGCGCCAATACTTGCCGCCATAGCCGAATGTTCTGATTCCACTTTGATGAATTTGGCATCTAGAGATCCATCGGCACACATTTCAGAGAGAAGCTCGACAACCTGTGTTTGTGGAGTTATTGGATAGGCCGCAATGACCTGGGATCGACCAAGCTCAGCCCCAAATGAAAGGGCATGATTTCCCATGATAACTTTTCTCATTTTTCCTCCTCAACCATTTTGATACATTTGGTTGGGCAATTCTCAGCGCAGATGCCGCATCCTTTACAATAATCGTAATCAATCACAGGAAATTCGTCTTCTATACAAATAGCCACATCAGGACAGAACTTCCAACAAATCCCGCATTGAATACAATTTTCGAGATCAATAATCGGTTTTATATTGCGCCAAGCTCCTGTTTTATTAAAAAGCATCGATCCAAGAGACATGGGCATAAGGGGATATTTTTTTTCGGATTGAAGAATGATCTTTTTTGATGGTTTTTTCTTTCTCATTGTCTATCCTCTTTTTCTTTCTCTATTAAATTCTTTTCTTGTTCTCTACTCCCTGGTTTTAACGGTCTTATATGCCTCCTTAGCCGCGGCTGCATTGTCTTCGGGTTTGATGGGAACGCCCTCCTGAACCGCATCAAGAACAGTTCCGATTTGGGCTAATCCAAGAATTTTAACAACCGCTCCCACAATAGCTGTGTTTACGATAGGAGCCGCCAGAGTACCGAGTTTGTATTTTTTTGCGATTCTTGTCGCGTTTATGGTGGCTATTTTATATTTTTTTGGGAAATCTATTTCTTCGGGTTGCTTGTCGCTGTTAACAATGATCCATCCTCCATCTTTTAATCCATCGCTGACATTTATTTTCTCAATGAGAGTTGGATCCACGACAACAACATGGTCGGGCCTGTAGATTCTGCTTTTATCATAGATAGGTTTATTATCGATACGAAGAAAGGCATACACAGGCGCTCCTCTTCTTTCCACTCCAAATTCAGGGTAGGCTTGCACATAATTGCCTTCTCTGGCAATGGCATCTGCCAGGACTTTCGAAGCGACGACAGTCCCTTGTCCTCCTCGGCCATGAAATCTGATCTCAACCATTATTATTCTCCTTCACATTTTATCTCCCTGTATCTTTTATTCTGTTATCTCGACTTATCAGGATTTCTAATATAGATGAGCAAGAAACATGCCACCAAGCAGTCAAAGAATTAATCTGTTTAGATTCAGTTATATTGCCCAGAACTTATTCAAATACACTTTTTTGGACAAGATGAATTCTAAAAATTTTAGAATTTTTCCAAATAAATATTTCGAAAGATTTCTAAAAATAAATCGATACCCAGACCATTTCTTCGTTTAAGTGATCCTAAATGGATGAATTTGTTCAAGTTATCCAGATAGTTGCTTGATGGCATGCAATTTGCTGAGATAGTTAATGAGGCGTATAAGATGATGAAAAAAAAAGAAGAAAAAAATGACAGACATAATTTTACCAATAGTCATTATGGGAGTGCTCGGATTCTTTTTCTCTTCTGGACTCGTTTTTGCCTATAAATTATTAAGAGTTGAAGAAGATCCCAAGATTGAGCAAATATACGAAATTTTGCCTCATGGAAATTGCGGCGCTTGTGGCTACTCAGGATGTCGTGTTTTTGCAGAGATGGTAGTTAGAGGGGAAACAACTCCAGGCAATTGTCCTGTCGCTGGCGAAGAAGCATCAAAAAAAATTGCTGAGATTTTAGGTATAAAAGCCAAAGAAGTTATTAAAAAAGTGGCGCGTGTTCACTGCAGAGGGACACCTGAGGCAGCAAAATCTCGAGGAATCTATCTTGGAATTCCAACATGTGCTGCTGCTCAATTAACAGGAGGAAACAAACAGTGTTCATGGGGATGTTTAGGGTATGGAGATTGTGCCAGAGCATGTCCATTTGATGCTATACATATAAATGAAGCCAACCTTCCAGTTGTATCAGAAGACAGATGCACTGGCTGCGGTCTATGTGTTGATGTATGTCCCAGGAATATTATTGAACTCCATCCCTCCTCACAAAAAGTCATAGTGTTTTGCCGATCTCAAGATAGAGGCCCGACAGCAAGGAAGGCATGTAAAAATGCTTGTATTGCCTGTGGTATCTGTACAAGGGCCTGTCCTGAAGGAATCATTTTGAAAAATAATCTTGCTAAGATAGTTGATCACGAAAAGATGACCCAAAAAATAATTAAGGAACTAGAAAAATGCCCCACAGGAGCCATTGGTTGCAGAAAAGAAACAAAGAGAACAACTAAAGAAAATATATAGGGTCGTGAAAGAAAAGCAGCTTTGGCTAAAATCAAAGGAATCCCTGTCATTTTAAATTCCAAGTACCGATAAAATGTTGTATTATAAGAAAAAGATCTTAAAGAACTGAATTTTGGATCGCTACGAAACCTATTTTTTTTTATAAAGTTGATCTTTTGAACGTTGGTTAAAAATTGTCAAGGCCTTCCATAACAGTGGGATAAAACTTGAAAATGAATAGAAAACGTGTCTTAACTCCCAAGACAATCAAGCGAATTGAGAAAATAGGGAACGCTGATGTCTTGATTGGGATTCCCAGCTTTAACAATGAAGATACAATCGGTCATGTGCTTAAAGCCGTTCGCTTGGGTCTTCTCAAGTTCTTTCCGAAACTCAAAAGCATCATCGTCAACTCTGATTGCGGATCTACAGATAACACGAGAAAAGTCCTTAGCAATCACATGGACGATTATAAAGATCTGGAAACCATTTTGATCGCTCACGAGATGCATCCCTACACGAGGAGCCTCCAAACTCCTATCCAAGAGATGATAACAGTCTTCCGAGGAACACCAGGCAAGGGGAAGGCATTTCGGAGGATTTTTGAAATCGCTCACAAGTTGAACGTAAAAGCTGTTGTTGTTGTCGACTCTGATCTTCGCTCCATAACGCCCGAATGGATCCAGCTCCTTGCAGGACCTATTCTCTATAAAAATATTGATTACGTGTCTCCTCTGTACACTCGCCATAAATACGACGGCACAATCACTAATTCCCTCATATATCCACTGACCCGAGCTCTTTACGGCAAAAGGATTCGACAGCCCATCGGCGGTGAGTTTGGATTCTCTGCCAATGTACTCAACCATTATATGGAGAAAGATATTTGGGACACAGATGTCGCTTACTACGGGATCGATATCTGGATGACAACCGTTGCTTTGGCCAACGAATTCAAAATCTGTCAGTCATTCCTTGGAGCCAAAATCCACAACCCTAAGAGTGTGGCCACTCTTGCGCCGATGTTCAAACAGGTCGTCGGCACGATTTTTTCCCTTATCGAAGAGAATAAAAATATATGGGGAGAGATTAAAGGAAGCAAAGATTTACCCACATTCGGATTTCAGTCCAGAGTCATTCCTGAAGAGGTGCCACAGGATTTTAATAATCTCTACCAGAGATTCCACCGAGGATACAGTAAATTTGAGTGTTTTTACCAAGAAATCCTGAGTAGTGAGAACTATAAGGCAATTGAGGAGATTATACATTTCCCAAAGAAAAGTTATAGGTTTCCTGCTGAACTCTGGGTAAAAATCATTTATAACTATGTCCTGTTTTTTCACCGTTTCCAAAAAACCTTTATGGAAGTGAGTCTTCCAGTTGTTTTGGAATCAATGATTCCCCTCTACTTCGGTTTCATCGCATCTTTTGTAAAAAGCACAAAAGATATGGACAATCTGGAAGCCGAAGATGTCATCGATAAAATCTGCCTTGATTTTGAACACTTAAAATCCTATTTGATTGACAACTGGAATAAAAAAGACTAGTTATCCTGATTACTGAAGAGTTTTTCCCATGGTGCAAAAATATTTGTTGCGCTATAAACTACAAAAGAGGTAAAAAGGGAAAAGAAAAACAAAACTGAA
>CAZLLG010000172.1:0-8173 GCA_964560275.1 uncultured Eubacteriales bacterium
ATCCACCACCAATCGCGTAAATGATTGTTAGAAATGATTCGGTTATTCCAACTGTTGCAACAGCCCCAGGACCAAGTGATGAAACAAAATATATGTCTACAACAGCAAAGATCGATTCCATAACCATTTCCAGAATCATGGGAATGGAGAGAAGAAAGATGGCTTTCCCGAGTTTTTCTGCAGTAAAATCCTTATCCGTTCCGGAAACAGCAGCCCGGACATGGTTCCAGGCATTGACAACACCAAAACTCCTTCCCTTCAGCCGCTGAGATAGACGGGAACGGGAATTTTCAGAATAATTTTTCATCGTTCTTTTCAGGCAGCCTCAGGATAATCAGGCGGGGTTTTTTTTATTGTCCAATGGCATATAAATCCTTGCGTGTCCGAATAAAAAGCGTTTTGCCCGAGATGGCCGGAGTGGCCATACAGATCTCATCCATTACATTGACAGCGAGATGTTCATAGGTCAAACCGGCCTTGACAATATGGACATTGCCAAACTCATCCGTAAAGAAAATCCGGCCGTCTGCAGATACCGAAGAAGCAGAATAGGAACTCAGGTCACCTCCAATCTTCTCACGAAATAACTCTTTTCCAGTCGTCGCTTCGTAGGCCGTAATCATTCCGCTGTTGTCCCCTACATAAATATGATCTCCAATGACAATAGGAGTTGGCTGGTAGGCCCCCCGTCTAGGATAAGACCAGGGAATAAATTCATTGGATGTCTCTCCAGGTGCAAGGGTGATATCCCCCTTGGCATCGAGTTTGATAGCATAGATGGGGCGCATTTTCCCATGGGCATTAGTGATAAACACAAGCCCGTGAGAGATAATCGGTGTAGGGACAGGAACATCACCTCCCCCTCTCATCCACCAAATCTCTTTTCCTGTTTTAAAGTCATAGCTCCCGATGTGTTTGTATCCATTGACAATGATCTGAGTGTTTTCCTCTGACACATAAATGGCTGGTGTTCCCCAAGTCGGATTTTCATCTCTAAGAGTGCGCCAGACATCTTTACCCGTTGCCAGTTCCAAAACAGTAAGGAAAGACTGATTATTGACATCACACAGGACAACTACTTTGTCTTCATGGATAACCGGAGAACTCGCAAATCCCCACTGAATTTCGGGATGATCAAAAGCACCTGCATCCAGATACCCAAGGTCTTTTGACCACAACAGCTCCCCCTCCATATCATAGCAGTAGAGGCCTTGGGAACCGAAAAAGGCCAGGACATGTTGACCATCAGTAGCCGGAGTGCAGTTTGCATGGCTGGATTTAATATGACGCTTCACCTTGGGTTTACCGCTGTAGGCAGTCCTTTCCCAGATAATCTCGCCAGTTTTTTTATCGAGGCAGTAGAGCCGGTAGTGGTGTGTGTAGTCCTCGGGATGATCCGGGCTCGATCCATAGCGGCCCACTTTAAGATAGGCCTCTTTGCCCTCACCTACGGCCGTTGTCACAAAAACTTTTTCCTCCCAGACAATAGGTGATGAGTGCCCAAGCCCTGGAATCGGAGTCTTCCAACGGATATTCGTTCCCTTTTTAATATCCCAAGTTAAAGGGAGATTCTGGTCAGATTCAAGCCCTAAAGCGTTCATCCCACGGAATTGAGGCCAATTACCGGATCCATTTGAAGCCAATGCTGCATCCACTTTTTTGGCTGAAGTGTCCGTGGAACAGGCCATCCCAAAAATACATATCGCACACAAAAATACGATCCATTTAAAACTATGTTTTCGATAAATCATTGTCTCCTCTTTTTTTCTTAACAATTATTGTCACAATCCATTTTCAAAACTATAAGAGAAATGCTTTATAAAGACAAGGACATCTTCAGGAAAAAGCGTTGATCGTAAGGATCAAGAAGTTTTTTATAAGAAATGTTTTATTTTACGCAACCTTTTATACGGATTTTCCGTATAAATAACAAGAGGAGACAAAAATGAAAGATTTAACCCTATATGAATCGATTCATCTTCTGGCTATCCTCAGGCTTGGAGACGACGCGTATGGTGTCACGATCAAAGAGGAAATCTCTGAAATGACCGACCGGGAGATCCCCTACGGTACGCTTTACAGCTATCTTGACCAACTCTTCAAAAAAGACCTAGTGACAAAAACCACAGGAGATCCCACACACGAACGCGGCGGACGGAGGAAAATTTATTACCAGCTTACAGCTCATGGAGTCAAGGCTCTCCAGTTAGCTTACGCACTTCAGAAGTCAATTTGGGAAAAAGCACCAACATTGGCCTTCGAAAATAAATAACCCAATGAAAGAAAAAAATCTCGTTCCACCAAAATTTGCAGAGTGGATGCTCAAAAAAATCGCCAACACATTTGAGGCGACATCCCTGCTTGGAGACTTCGAGGAAGAATACCGCAGAAGAGCTGAAGAAAGTTCTCCCCTCCAGGCAACTCTCTGGTATTGGTGGCAGATAGGGATATCGATTCCCTCGTTTTTAAAAAATTCGATCTACTGGAGTTTTATCATGATAAATAGTTATCTGAAAATCGCCTTAAGAACTTTAAAAAAACACAAAGGTTATTCCTTCATCAATATTACGGGCTTAGCCATAGGCATCACATGTTGCGTTCTTATGCTCATGTGGGTACAGGACGAGCTAAGCTTCGACAGGTTTCACACAAACGCAAAGGAAATACACCGGATTTTGCTCGATCCACTCGAGGCGGCAACCACTCATGAAGCTGTGTCCCCTCCGATTTTAGCCGGAAAAATGAAAGAAGAATTTCCAGAAGTTTTCAATGCCGTAAGGTTAACTCCTCACGGCCGAATGCTTTTCACCAGCCAAGATAAAACTTTCTACGAAAATAGAGGGTTGCTCGCCGATCCCTCCTTTTTTGAAATGTTTGATTTTCCTTTTGTGAAAGGCAGTTCCACTACAGCTTTCAAGGAAGTTCGTTCCCTTGTGATCACAGAAGAATTGGCGGCGAAGTATTTTGGCAGTGAAAATCCAATCGGCCAAACGGTCACTCTGAATAGCAAAACAGACTACACAGTCACGGGGGTTATTCAAAAAGTCCCATCAAATTCACATCTTCAATTTGACTATGTCCGTCCATTTGAATTACTCGGTGCAGGCGGCCGAGATCTAAATAATTGGGGAGATGTGTCTTATTACACCTATGTCCAGCTTCAAAGAGGAAGTTCCATTGACAATGTCAACGACAAACTCAAGACAATGCTGGAAAGAGAAGATCCTGCCCATAATTTATATTACCTTCAACCTCTGACACGCATTCATCTCCACTCCAAATTTAATTTTGATATCGGTGCACACGGCAACATTATGTATGTTTACATCTTTTCTGCAGCCGCACTTTTTGTGCTCCTTATCGCTTGTATCAATTTTATGAATCTCGCTACGGCAAGGTCAGGGATGAGGGCCAAAGAGATTGGGATGAGAAAGGTCATCGGCGCCAAAAAGGGAGATATCATCAAACAGTTTTATGGGGAGTCAATTCTGTCCTCTCTCTCGGCTGTTTTACTTGCAATTGTTCTTATTTCATTGCTGCTTCCAGCTTTCAATAATCTATCTGGAAAAGAGTTGACCTTTGGCCTCATGGAAAATACAAAACTCTTACTCGGACTTCTGGCGATTGCCGTTTTTACCGGTTTACTTTCGGGAAGCTACCCAGCACTTTTTCTCTCCGCTTTTCACCCGATCCGAGTCATTAGAGGTATTCTAAAATCCGGTATCCGAGGAGTTTTGTTTAGAAAGATACTTGTTGTGATTCAGTTTTCCCTGACCGTCATTTTGATCATCGGGACCCTTATCATTCACAGACAACTTTCTCATATTAAAGGAATTAACCTGGGTTATGATAAGGAACATATCGTGGTTCTCCCGATTAGAGGAGCTCTGACAGAAAACATCGATGTCCTAAAATCAGCCATGCTTCAAAATCCGGATATCCTTCATATGACAGCAACATCTAGCCTCCCCACTTTTATCGGAAGCGGCACCTCAGGTTCAAACTGGGAGGGAAAAGATCCCAAGATCAGAATACAGATGCAGATCAGCTGGATCGATCTCGATTATTTGGATACGTTTAAAATGGAAATGGCTCAAGGAAGGTTTTTTTCCAAGGAATTCCCAACCGACAAACAAGCCTATGTCTTGAATGAAGCGGCTATTAGAGCCATGGGAATGGAATCTCCCATAGGAAAACGTTTTAGATGGAGATTTAGAGGACAAATAATTGGAGTTATAAAGGATTTCCACTACAAATCCCTGCATACAGAGATCGAACCTTTGATTTTGATTGCGGAACCCGGCAGATATTTTTATGCCTGCACAAGAATCAATTCAGCCAACGTTCCTGCAACGATAAAATTTATGGAGAACACATGGAAAAAACTTGTCCCAGGATTTCCTTTTGAATATTCCTTCCTGGATGAGCGGATCGATAATCTATACCGTGCAGAGCAGAGGATGGGAAATGTATTCAAATATTTTACAATACTTGGGATGTTTATAGCCAGTCTTGGTCTGATTGGTATGGCTTCATTTACCGCTGAGCAGAGAACAAAGGAAATAGGAATCAGAAAAATTTTGGGCGCTTCTGTGCCCAATGTTGTCTCGCTGTTATCTAAAGAGTTTACCAAACTTGTCCTGATATCCAATATCTATGCCTGGCCAATGCCTTATTTTGTCATGAACCAGTGGCTGCAGAGCTTCGCCTACCGCACAAAAATTGGAATCTGGGCATTCCTTTTGTCCGCTGTTCTGGCACTGGTCATAGCCGTTGTCACCGTCAGCTACCAGTCTATCAAGGCTGCCATGGCAAACCCTGCCGATGCTCTCCACTACGAATAGAAGAAAGAGGTCTTGCTTACAGGCCTCCAAAGTACTACTATTCTCTCGGAGGTTCCCATGAAAAAAGCATTTTCCTTTATTGTTATTCTTTTTTGCAGTCTTTATGTGTATGCGGAAAAAGTAGCCGATTTTCCTGAAATTATGCGCCCTGAAAAGATTTACATCGACGGGGACGAGATGTATGTTGTCGAAACTCAATTAAAAATCGTCGTGTATTCAATATCAACACAAAAGTTCCTGAGAGAGATTTCTAAAAATGGGGAGGGACCCGGGGAATTCAGTTTCAGACCTGAATTAAAGATTCTTCCTGATTCCATATTTCTCGGCGCGATCAGTAAAGTGATGACTTTTTCAAAGGAAGGGCAACTTCACGATGAAAACAGGTTGATCCCCAGAGGAAGAGTCTTGCCTGTTGGAGCCGGTTATGTATCTATAGGATCAACTTTCTCTGGAGAGGACAGATTTACGACCGTTAACCTGCTCGATGCCGATTTACAGAAGACAAAGGAACTCTTCCGCCAGTTAAGGCCTCAAAGGAGGGGAGGATTCAACCCTATCAGGAATTTTTTAGGCCTAGACACATATGAGGATAAAATATTCATCATTGATGGGCAAAAGGATTTTCTCATCGAGATCTTTGACCATGAAGGAGAAAAACTCAACAACATAGAAAAAAAGATCGAAAAAATTCGAATTCCGAACGTTTACCAGGAAATGCTCGTCAAACAGCTCCAAGAACAGCCCGGCGGCAATGGAGCGGAATACAGGGCAGTCATAGAGAGGTTTGGTGTGGAATATCCGAAGTTCTTTCCCGACATAAGAGAATTTCAGGTTCTGAACGGAAAGATCTATGTCCAGACATACAAAACAGAACAGGGAAATACGGAATATATCATCCTAGATCTTGAGGGGAAGTCTCTCCAGACAGCTTTTCTTCCTGTCTTCGAAGAAGGCAGTTTAATCGATATAAATGTGTATACGTTTTATAACGATGTTTATTATTATTTAAAATTCAGCGAAGACAAAGAGATATGGGAACTTCACCAGATAGATCTCAAGAATTGAAGGCGAAACATTTCAATCACCTCTGCGTATAAGATAGTGAATGGTTGATTCATCGTTTATAGAACAACCTAATCACTTCAGGAGGCTCAACATGAGAAAAATTTCAATTGTATTTCTGGCTTTTTTACTTGTCGCAATTTCTTCCCCCAATATCTCTGGAGAATCACTCCAAACAAAACTCATTCCCGCAGAGGCTAAATGGTTTATCCATATCGATGTCGCAAAATTCGCTGAAACAGAGTTGAAAAAGATCCTGGAAAAAAATTCTGATAATGATATCGGCAGAGAAATTTTGGGAATCGAAAAGACTACCGGAATCGATTTTTTCAGCGACATTTCCGCTGTGACAGTGATTGGAATGAACCATGATAATAACGAACCGGTCGTGGCATTTTCCGGCAGCCTGGACAAAAACCACCTGCTCGGCCTGCTCAAAGAAGAGGAATCCCTGAAAGAAATTAATTATGGTAATTTTCTCATCTACAACTGGGACGATGACGGATACGGCGCTTTTGTCAATGATAATCTTTTGATTATTTCAGAAAACCGCAGTGGATTAGAAAAAGTTCTCGACACATTCTCCGGAAAGGCAAACAACTTCACCGGCACTCCTCTACAGAAACAGCTCACGGCTCTGTCTCCAGACACATTCCTTGTCGCGATTGCTGAAAATGTTTCCGCATTGCTCGACGAAGATGACGACGATTTTGGAGCGCTCCTCCTCAAAAAGACAAAATCCGCCTTTTTCTCGGCCAATGAACAGAACGGAAAAGTGGAAGTAATTCTGTCTCTTCAAACCGATTCTACTGAAACTGCAACCAACATGGAAAGTATGGTTACTGGCTTAAAAGCATTTCTCGCCATGAATGAAAAAATCGATCCTGAATGGGAAATTATTAAATCACTCAATGTCTCTGCAAAAGGCACAACCGTTGTGCTGCAGTCACAGGGATCAGTTGAAGAACTCCTCAACGTCCTGATGGGAAAAAAATAGGCAGGTTTCAATAATATCAACTCATGAACGAAACACCGAAGCAAATTACCGACGAGGAGCTGGCTCTGGAAGTCCAGGCCGGCTCTCGCCGCTGCTTCGAAGAGCTTATCGCACGATACAGCTCCAAACTTTTCCACTTTCTGCGCCCAAAAATATCGAATGACTCTGATATCGAAGACATCATCCAAGAGACGTTCTATAAGCTCTATAAAAACATTTTTCGTTATGATTCCAGATGGAAATTTTCGACCTGGCTCTACACGGCAGTCAACCGACAGGCTATCAGTCATTTCCGTTCAAAACAAAAAAGGGATTTTAAGGAAATGCCGGTCCAAACCGATGTGGATCCTGCTGAGTCACTGATTCAGGAGACACAAAATCAAAATTTATGGAGACTAGCCAAAAACCTCAAGACCAACCAGTACGAAGCCCTCTGGCTCCGCTATGTCGAAGACCTGTCTCTAAAAGAAATCGCCAAAATTATGAGGAAATCTCACACAGCGGCTAGGCTCCTTCTTCACCGAGCTCGTCTGAATCTTGGAAAACAGTTTCAGGCAGATCCAGAGTTCGGACAACATCTCGTCAATTCCAGCCCGGAAGGACAAAATATGCTTTACAGGGAGAATAGAGGATGATCTGTTCAATTTCAAAATGGTTGATCTCGGGTGCGTTTGATTCGCACAGGGCCATTCCCAGTTTTCTCCAACCTCACATTAGTCGATGTGCCTCCTGCCAGGAATTCATCCAGTTTTCCCAGACTTTAGAAAGAAGAGCCTCTGAAGACTCCCAACATGTCATTCAGGAAATTCCGGACTCGCTTCTGGACAGAGTTAAGGCACAACCAATCCAGTTGATTGAACAAGAAAAACAAACCTGGGGGCCACGCAAGCTGATACCAATTGCCTCGGTCTCACTAGCGGCCATACTCATTGCCGTGTTCCTTTTTTTTCAACCCTCTCGAACACCTTCTTCGAGGGGCATGGATTCCTTCTTTATGTTCGGGAGGGATTCGCTTCCTGGAGGCAGCCTTCAAAAACTGGCCTCTCAAGTCGAGTCTCCCTATGATGCTGAGTGGAACAGTATAAAAAAGAGTGTGAAATCCGCAGCCGAAAACCTTAAAGCTCAACTCGATCTTAAAGCAGAGCCTATCGAACGACAGTAATCCTCGATCTGCAACCTTATTCCACTTATTTGCTTTTCATCTCTAATACATCTGGGAAGCATCCCCAAAACCGTGATGGAATATAGGAATGGCTCACTTTATACTGTG
>CAZLLG010000173.1:0-8167 GCA_964560275.1 uncultured Eubacteriales bacterium
ACCATCAAGCTCAAAGCTTACAAGAAGCTGGTCGATCCTAAAAAGATCCTCAATCCTGACAAAGTTTTAGGTGGAAAAGTCCTGGGCAAAGTCATCAACCTTTTGCATATCTTTGAACCATTAGCAAGGCCCTTCGGAAACTCGGTTGTCACCCGCGTCGGTGAACATCCAAAAAAATCCGTACGTGGAATTCCACCAGATGTCGCATGGTATGCCTATGCCTGTTCCCAGTGCGGTTATTGTCTCGATGAATGTGATCAGTTCTTTGGACGCGGATGGGAAAGTCAATCCCCAAGAGGAAAATGGTACTGGCTTAGGGAATACATGGAGGGGAAAGTCAAATGGGATCAGTTTATGGTCGATACGATTTTGGTCTGCACAACCTGTGAATTCTGCAACAACCGCTGCTCAGCTGCCCTCCCTATCGAAACGTCCTGGATGAAGCTCCGAGGAAAGCTTATTCATGAGGACAAGCAGATGACTTTTCCTCCATTCGAGATGATGGCTGAAGCCTGTAGAACAGAAGGGAACATTTGGGCCGGCTACCGTAAAGATAGAACAAAATGGTTTCCAGAAGAGATGAAGGAAAAACATGGAAAAGATGTGAAAAGCAAAAATATCTATTTTGCCGGCTGCACTGTTTCCTATGTTGAAAATGATATCGGAGAAGCGGCTGTCACTCTCTTGGATGCCGCAGGGGTAGATTTTTCCTATTTAGGAAATGTTGAAAACTGCTGCGGGACACCCATGCTTGTGGCTGGGAAATGGGAACTTTTCGAAGACATTTTAAAAAAGAACATCGCCGCTGTAAAAGCAGCCGGGGCTGACACTGTTATCACCTCTTGTCCAGCTTGTGACATGATGTGGCGCCATACATATGCTGAATGGGCCGAAAAACTCGGTATCGAATACAACATCAAGACTAAACACTACAGTGAATTGGTTGCTGATCAAATCCGAAAAGGAGAGTTTGAATTCACTCATCCAATTCATGAAAAGGTCACCTGGCATGATTCCTGTCATATTGGCCGAGTCTCAGGAGTATACGATGAACCTCGTGAAGTCATAAAGGCTATTCCAGGAGTCAAGTTCGAAGAAATGGCACACAATAAAGAGGAAGGCCACTGTTGTGGGAGCGTGCTGACTCTAATCAAAGAACCCCTTGTGGCCCATGATATCGGAAAGTCTCGGATGGATGAGGCAGAAGAATTTAAGGCCGATTCTATATTGGCTCTCTGTCCCTGTTGTGAGTTTCAACTGCGGGTGACTAAGGAAAAAAAGAACATCCCCACTGGAGTACACGACCTGGCCGCATTTGCCTGTAGAGCTCTGGGCATAGAATTTGAAGATCCGAGTCCTGAAGTGAGCAGGCAGTGGGCTGTTTTTGAGGGTATGATCGCCCTAATGACTCCCCAGGGATTTGCAGATCTGATGGATACCATGTGGCCCGAGATGCTCAATGCCATGCCTATGGGTATGGGAGGCATGATGCGATTTATTGGAAAATTAGGGTTTGTAGGCGGAGGTATGCTGGCCATGATGAAACCCATGTTTCCGGTCCTCTTTCCCAAACTCCTTCCCGGAATGATGCCCAAAGTCATGCCCACTATGCTGGACAGGGTGGCTCACAAAATTCCCATGCCCGATTACATGGAAGAACAGATGCCGGATATGATGCCTAAAGTCATGGATAACCTCATGCCCAAGATGCTGCCCGATGTTATCCCCCTCGTTGTTCCTAAAATGATAACCTATCTGCGAAACCGACAACCCGTACAAGAGACTCCATAGGAATTAGTTTTTTTTCTTCCGAAAAGTTTTTTTTATAGAGCTTTATGGATGTATTCGAAAAATTTAATTTCCTCAACCTCATCACTATCTCGCGCAAAAATCACGTCCTCTTCTTTTTTTAACTCAAGCGCTATTTCTTCTGCTTTTTTGATATACAAATCACGTAATTCTTGAAGTTTTAAAAGCTCGACTATTTTTGGTCTAAAATCCGCATCAATTGAAAAATTCGTTCCTTCTTCATTAAATTCTATATGCTTCCATTCCCCGGTCTTTGCATTGAATGTGTATTTTTTCAAAAACAAATGACCTGATTTGGTTATAAATTTAATGGCTTTGAGTATATAGTCAACATCTTCTTCAGCCATTATGTAGTGGACGTTAAGGCGAACCCAGCCTATTTTAAAACCTTCAAGGCCTTTCAGAGTAAGGTTTCTATACTTCTCTGACTGCTCTTCTCCGATTCCCAGCAGGAGATGACCATAAGGTCCGGCACAACTGCACCCCCCCCTTGACTGGATCCCAAAAAGATCGCTCATCAGTTTGGTAACGAATTTAGGATGCAAAATTTTCTCGTTGTGCTTGATGTTAAAAGAAACTATCGGAACTCGTTGTTCTGGAGGAACTCTCCCTATAATTTTAACGTTTTTTATGTTTTCCAGTTCACCGATAAAATATTTTTTATGTCGCGTCTCCATTTCATCAATAGCTTCAATTCCAATGTTTTCCTTTAGCTCCATAGCCAATGAGGCTCTGATTGTCTGAAGGATGGGAGGTGTTCCAGCTTTTTCTCTTGTTTCGATGTCATTTGAGAAATCATGGGAGTTAAAACCCACATAAATAACTGTACCACCTCCGGCTGCTGTGGGAGGAAGATCCTGTCTGTAAATTTTTTCATTAAAAACGAGAACTCCGCTTGATCCTGGGCCGCCAAGGAACTTGTGAGGTGAAAAAAATATGGCATCAAAGTAAGCCGTATCATCTTTGTTCATGTTTATTTCAACATAGGGGGCGATAGCAGCAAAATCAAAAAATACGAATGAGTTGTGTTCATGGCAGATGCGGGCTATGTCGTAAACGTTTGTTTTTATTCCCGTTATATTGGATCCAGCTGAAAAAGAACTCATTTTCTGCCGGTTTTTGTATTTCGAATCAGACAATTTTTCATGGAGATTCTTGAGGTCAATTTGACCATGTTGATCCAATCCGATCTTAACGACCTCCACAAAAGCTTCCCGCCACATAAGCTCGTTCGTATGGTGCTCATAAGGTCCGATAAAAACAACAGGTCTGTGTTTTATTATTCTCTCCAATGTACTCTGACAGAATTCTCCTGATTCTGATAGAGAGCTAAAAATTTTCTCCTTTGTTACAGGCGGAAGAAAAACACCTAAAATCTCTTGCAGTTTTTTTAAAGCTCCCGTCGTTCCAGAGCCTGTAGCAATGATTTTTCCATTCTCTCCAGCATTGACAAATTGTTTTATATTAACTTCTGCTTGATGGAGAAGATGTGTTAGATATTTTCCTGAATAGTCATCTTCGGTATGAGTGTTGGCATAAGACTGTAATATATTGATGATTTTGTCCTCTATAGACCTTACTCCTCTCCCTGAGGCCGTATAATCCGCGTAAAGGAGGTGTCTTTCACCGAAGGGAGTGTTGAATAGAATATTGTTTCCTAAAACATCTTTGCGAACATTTTCTATAGAATATTTATGCATCTTTGTTCTCCGGAAATTCATTTTACTGCAATGAGGTATTATAAAGATATTATTATCTGTGGGCTCTGAAAGCCTTGCTTTTTATTTCCGTTTTATATTTGTTTTACTTCTTGTGGACGCCCATCCATCTAGAAGTCCTTCTTATATAGTCATGATAGGCATTCTCGTATCTATGGAGACAGTATCTTTCTTCGATAAGCGC
This sequence comes from uncultured Eubacteriales bacterium, assembly GCA_964560275.1. GTDB lineage: Bacteria > Acidobacteriota > Aminicenantia > Aminicenantales > Aminicenantaceae > JAUWVG01. The sequence goes on from CAZLLG010000173.1 coordinate 3,712, forward strand.
CTCTTTATAAAAGCACAAAGCCATAATTATGGAGAGCAATATAAATAGCCAAGAAGCGGTAGCGATACCAGAACCCAGACAAATGAGAAAAGTTGACAGATACATCGGATGACGCGAAAAAGAATAGACACCTTTGGTAATCAACTGATCTACAGGCGTGGTCATGAAGTTAAAAGTGGCTATCGCTAATAATGTCAAACCAATAATAAAAACAGTAAGGCCCATATAAAACCATAGAGTGCCAAGTTGAAAAGGTAAAAAAACAGAGTAGCCCAAGGCCAATAACCAGATATAATTACCGATTTTGCCTATATTTCTCTCGAGCTTGTTTTGTCTTACATCCTTAGGAATATGACTTCTTTCCCATACACTTTTGTCTGCTAACACCATTGGTATCATCTGGAGTAGAAAAACACACATGAATATCCAGGCATTCCAAACACCAATTTTGAAAGCTGGTATTAAAGACATTTTGTTACATCTCCTATATTATTAAGTTATATATCCACATAGCTATTAATCGTAGATCACCATTTCTAAAAGTAATACCGGCCCCTAAATTCTATTCTGAAATCACTCTGTTTTTCCCCAAATTCACTCCCTCGCTGTCCGAACAAAGTTGTCCCTTTTAACCGCAGCTCCAAGTTGGTAACCGGAGAATAGAGAAGCTCCAGGGCTACAGAAAAACTATTGTCATTGAGATTGAAGATACTGGTGAGAGAAGGAACAAAATAGAGAATATTAAAAGGTTCTTTCTGGCTCATCCGCAGAAACATGTAATCTCTCATAGGAGAGAATTTCCTGTAATTTTCGCCTAGGGGACCACCTGCCAGCTTAATCAAATCCTCATTTCCAGTCAAAAGAAAAGAGCTGTAGGCATCACTGCTAAACCCATAAAAATCTTCCATGTCCTGGGAAGAAAAACCTCCACCATTCCTGTAGTACTCGAGTATAAAAGTCGTATTGAATGGAGTGAGAAACCGAAGGCCCGTCAGATAGCTTAAACTGGAATACTCCTCTTCCCTATAATTGCCTTCCCGATTTAGCCCTTTTTCCCTAAAATTTGGAACAAAGGCCAATTCCCCATGGATTTCAAAATTGGAAACAATATTCCGGGAGAAGTCGAGCCCGTATCGGGCCGGTCCACTCCCTCCTGATAGAAACATAAAATCTATATCTGTATCATATAAAAGGAGATAAATTTTTCCTCCAAAATTCAGATGATTCAGCTCTCCAAATCCGTTGTTTATATGATTAAAAACCGGAAGCAAAATTGGAGTGAGCGTGATAGTTTTTATCGGTCCTTTAAAACTTCTGATATAATCTGCAGAGACAATCGTAAAACCCTCCATAGCGAGTTCGGGATCATTAGGATTTTTAGGCTTATCGATAAATGCGACGGGATTCCAGGCATAACCTTTCCCCCATTTTAGTCTTTTCTTCCCTACATTAATTTGAAAAAAGACGGACGGTTTTATTGAAACAAAGGCCTCATACAACGTTGTTTGATACGACCAGCCTGAAAAAGAGTTGTTGACGACCGTGTTTGTACGTATTTTTGCCCCGACTATTCCTTTTTCATAGCTTGCTTCCAGCAGGGCCAAAAAATTGATATCCGTTAAAGACCCTCCTACATCTTGATTGTAGAATTTAAGCCCATAGATGCTGGATTTATTATCCAGTCCAAAAAGCAGAGGACGAAATTCGAAATAGCCTCCAAAGCGAAACGGCTTTTTTTCGATCTTTGAAATATCGAAGGTATACTCCTCTTGTCCAGACACGACTGGAGTCAGCAGACCGAAAATGGCTAAAAATAAGTATAGAGATCTCAATTATCTTAGCGATCCTAGGTTGGGCAAAAACGTGAGCGTAAAAACTTCGTCTTTAAACTGCCGCTGCTTTATCCCCGCAAAGACTATGACCGATTTGTAACCCTTGTGCAAGGGGCTGTCTGTTTCAATGACCGAAGGCCTGACAATCCCCCCCCCGAAATCTTTGATCTGTTTGAAATAGATTGTTTTAATCAGCATGGAGGCCGCTGTTTGACATTCAATTTTTGTCGGTAATGTTTTTTCTTTGTCCACCCACATCTTCAATCGATCATAGGCGACTGAATTTGTTTTCGCCTTGAGATGTAAGAGATATTCCCCCTCCATTTCTTCCATAGTCAAAACATCATATTCTTCTGCATAATCCAGGCGAAGAATATCGGCATTATTAAAGATGCCGCCCACTACGGATTGAAGGCTTGTGATTCGAATAGGCTTACCTACATTGGGGATATATAACCACATGTTCTCCTCAAGTCTGAGTGTACTCCTGCCCTCTTCACTGGCGGGAGACAGAAAAAGCGCGGCCATTCTGTCCTTTCCCTTTTTTACTGTAAAAAGCACAAACTCTTTTTCTCTTCCATTAGGCTCGATATTCACAAGTTTCCTGTAGGATTCATAGGATTCCGGATTGAGATTTCTATCCACCTGCTTGAGGAGTTGATTTTTGTCGATGGCATATCCAGGTGATAGTACAAAAATAATCAAAGAGAGAAGGACCATTATTTTCATATCCTAGCTCCCTTTTCCAGTCTCCAGAATCTTTTTTACTGCCTCTTCCACAGTCCCTTCCCACTCAAAACAGGTGATTTCTTTTGTTTCCAGCACACTTTTCATTTTATTTCCGAATTTTTCTGCAACCACGACGGTGACCTTTTTTTCAGCAAGAAAATTTGCCGCTGAAACTCCGGCACTGCCTCCTCCGGCCTTATATGGATTGTCGACAGCCTCCAGTATTTTTCCCGTGCTGTTTATGAAGATAAAGTAAGAACAACGCCCGGCGACTTGACTTACAGAATCCTTCAAAGTCTTTCCTTCTGATGCCACTGCGATAAGGACCTCTTCTTCTCCTATAGAACACAGTGGCAACAAAAGAATCAACACAATTAAAGCTGTTATTATTCTAAACATGCTCAACCTCCATTAAATATTCTATACATGTCTTAAGGCCTCAACAGGTTCCATCTTCGAGGCTTTTAGAGCCGGTTGAAGCGCCGCAATTACGGATGCAATTATCACTATGACAGAGATGATAATTATATCATCAACTCTAATACTAGGGGAAAGTTCTAAGCCGGTTTGTCTTCCGAAGTTGAAAGTTATTTTTACAACATTCATAATAAAAACTATAATAACAGCCAGTATATTTCCTGCAATCGCTCCGACGATCCCAAGGGAAAAGCCTTCGATAAGAAACAAAGATAAAATTTTCTGCGGCAATGTTCCGATAGCAGCGATGGTGCCGATTTCCCGTATTCTTTCAAAAACAGCCATGATCATAACATTCATGATACTTATCAGCACGATAGCAATAAGCATAATCCTTATAAAAAATGTCATGATATCAATCATACGGGCAATATTGTAGAATGGAGAAAGTTTCTCCCAAGTACGGACATCAAAAATGGGTTTTCCTTCCTTGTTGAGTTCATTCGACAAGGCTTCATCCAGCTGACTGCTGACAACATTGAGTTTATTGAAATCCTTGAGTCTTACGGCAACTTCACTAATTTCTATTTCTTCCATCCGCAGTACTTCAATGGCATCTTCGATGTGCATATAGCCATCTCTTCCCCCAGGACCTGTCACACTCTCGATGATACCTCCTACCACAAACTGTCTCCCGTTTACGGATCCATCCCTATTCGTAGCTATGACTACCACACTATCTCCGACCTTGACTTTAAGGCCGTTTGCCAGCAGCTCAGGAATCAAGATCTCGCCCTTCCGAATGTTTTTACTGCCCTGAATAATTCTAGAGGATAAAAGTGGGACTGTTGCGATCTCCTTTTCAGGATAAACCCCGTTGATTCGTATGTTGGTTGTTTCAACAAAATTACTAAACATTCCCCCGAACTTTATTCTTGGAGAATAAGCTTCAATCCCTGGGATTTCTTGCAAAGTTTTTTCCAGTTTTTTTTCCTGTTTTGCATTCAGGTTTAATGTGAGAGGCAGGCTGTCGATGGAAGCCACATATCCTCTCTTGTGGATTTGAAGGTGGCCAAGCATAGAATCAGTGATTTGGCCAATCATGAGATACTTAAAAGAACCAGATGCAGCAACAAACACGATGACAAACATGACACCTATGGAGATAAGAGAGGACGTCAGCAAAGTTCGCCTTTTGTATCTCAATAGATTTCGGACAGCGATTTTAATAAGTTCAGGCATTTCTTCCTCCATTTCCATGGGTATCTCCAACAAGCTTCCCATCCCCAAGAGTATATGTTTTTTCCATTTCACTCACAATCTTTTGGTCATGTGTAGAAAAAACAAAAGTCACGTGCAGTGCCTCTTTCATTTTTCGCATGATATCAATGACCATAAGCGCCGTTTTGCTTTCTAAATTTGCGGTGGGTTCATCCGCAAGCACCAGAGCCGGCCGGTTCATCAGTGCCCGGGCAACG
>CAZLLG010000174.1:0-776 GCA_964560275.1 uncultured Eubacteriales bacterium
TTATCAAACCTTTGAATGTGTACATGACGTGACTGCCCTGTCTCTAAGGGGAAAAAGTAGAAAATAAGCTCATTTTCCCGAATCACAGGCAAACTTGCGGACTCTAATATTTGGAAAAAAAAGTGAACAAGTGTCCTAAAAAAGACACAAAATATTATAGGATTGATAGTATTTATAGTATTTATTTATTTTTTCTAATTTTTATAAATTGACAAAATTCTATGGCAGTCTTAACTTATTATTACCGAAATACGTTCGCAATTTTTCAGGAAGGAGGAGGTTTTTTAATGAAAAAGAAAGAGACCTTAAAGGATGGCACAAAGGTTTAGATCAAGAATTTAAAGCGTGATGATCTCGATAAACTCATGGAATTTTATCGCTCCCTTCCTGAGCTGGACAGAAAGTATCTTCGAGTAGATGTGACAGACAGAAATGTTGTGGAACAAAGGTTTAAATTGACAAAAACCGATAATCTCATACGTATTATTGCCTTGAAGGGAAAAAGAATTATCGGAGATGGGGCCCTCGAACTTCCCAGTGAAGAATGGCGGAAGCATCAAGGAGAGCTCCGATTGATCGTTTCCAGGGAGCATCGAAGGAAGGGATTGGGAATGATCATGATGAGAGAGCTTTATTTTATGGCTGCCGGGAAGAATGTGAAAAAAGTCGTCGCCAAGTTCATGAGACCTCAGACTGCAGCGCGAAAAATATTACGAAAACTGGATTTCCATGATGAGATTCTCATCCCTGACTATGTCCGTGACCGGGCCGGTAAA
>CAZLLG010000174.1:786-8152 GCA_964560275.1 uncultured Eubacteriales bacterium
ATTTTTTGGGACATTCCATTTATTTCTCCTGTGTCCATATTTCCATTTGCAGAATGCCATGACGGGTACGCCCATCAACATCCTGAATTATACTTGAGCTAAAGAAATAATGACCTGTAATATGAAAGATCTTTGGGAAGAGATCGAGCTATTTTATACTGATTCGGATTGGCGACGCTGTCGATAACTATTAGAAATTAAGCGAGTTCCACTTTATATAATTATCCTACAATTTGAATGTGAAAAATTTGCTGCCAAATACATTAATGCAACAATATCTATGAGTAATATAAAATATTGATCGTGATGAATTTAAAATGAAGCTTAAAATTATTGCACTTGTCTGTCTAACGTTTCTCTGGATTTATGGATGCAAGTCTCCTTCGGATCCGAGTGCTCCAGCTGATCATACAGTCAATAGAGGTGGATTCTCCATAGAACCGGATTGAATGATCCCCAAGCTAACTGTGTGACTTGTTATGGAAATGATCTCCAAGGCGGCACTTCAGGGGTCTCCTGCTTCCAATGTCACGGCCAAATATGGAATTCAAGTTCTATGTAACCGAGAATCACAGAATCGTTTCAGAACTTAGATTTTTTTATCTCTCATTACTTCTTGATCGGCCGTTTCCAGCGGATAGGAGGCGGAGGCTCTGGTTTGAGTTCAACTCCTTCAGTTTTCAACAGCCTGAGAGCTTCTTTTATGGCGGCCTCGAGCTGAGGATCATGGCCTTCAAAAACCGGCTTGGGATCGTTCCTGACCTCGATGTCAGGCGCCACACCTTCGGCCTCGACGGCCCATTCGCCATTGGTATCGATGAAACCTCCACGGGGGGCGACAAAACGTCCGCCGTCGATAAGGGGTGGTGTGTCCCAAGTCCCGACCAGTCCTCCCCAAGTCTTGGTGCCGACTAAAGGACCGATTTTTCTGAACCGGAAGAGGTAGGGAAGAAGGTCTCCCCCGGAACCGGACCTCTCATTGATGATCATGACCTTAGGTCCCCAGAGTCCCGCCATGGGCTGGGTGAAGGGTTTTTTGTCTCCTGCACGGGAGTTAAAATACCCGGTCAATGACCTTCCGAGAACTTCGACCATGTAATCCGCGGCCGAGCCGCCGCCATTGTTTCGTTCATCGATGATGGCTCCCTGACGATCCTGCTGGGCAAAGTACATGCGGTTAAAGTATGTGTAACCCCCGCGGCCTGTGTTCGGGATATATACATAGGCCAGACGTCCACCGCTCATCTCATCCACAAGCTTCTGGTTCTTGGCTATCCATGCCCAGGAACGGAGTTGCCCTTCGCTGGAGACGGGATTTACAAAAATTTCCCTGGCTCCTTCAGTTGAAGGCTTCCTGTTTACAGTCACTTCAATGGTCCGGCCTGCCGTCCCCTCCAGAAGCATAAACGGATTTGTCGGGGCCCGCAGTTCCTGTCCATCTATTTCCAGAAGGTAATCCCCTTCTTCAACATTTAATCCTGGTACAGCCAGGGGACCAAGGAGGCCCGGATTCCAGTTTTCACCTGAATATATTCGGGTGATCCGGTAAAAGCCATCCGTCTCCTCTAAGTCTACACCCAGAAGCCCTGTTCGAGGACTCTCGAGATCGGGATAATCGCCGCCGGACACATAGGAGTGACCCACAGCAATTTCCCCGGAAAGAATATCCAGGAGGTAATCGAAGTCGGATCGATGATTAATGCTCTTCAGCCAAGGTTGATACCATGTCCACACCTTATCCCAGGGAGCTCCATGGGTATTGTCCACATAAAGAAAATCGCGCATGAATCGCCATCCATCCCGGAGCATTTGGGCATATTCCTCCCTCGGTTCGGCGTAATAGCGCATTCTAGTTAAGGAGAGACGGCCAGAACCTGCTTTAGGTGGAGCACCTCCTGTATTCACAACGAACCAGTTCGAACCTGTACGATAGAGCAGTTTTTTCCTGTCGTGGGAAGCCGTAACACCGCTGACTCCCTGGAGGAAAGTTTCTTCTTTTCTATCTTTTATCGTATAGCGGCGAAGGGTGATCCCTCCTCGTCCTGTTTCAGCCTCAGCGACAAAAACTCTTCCCTCGGGTGCACGCATCAATCCAACGTAGTTCCTTTGGGGAAGTCCCGGTACGCTCAGTATTCGCTTGGACAGGCCGTCGATGTCGATGGTCACATCAGGAATTTTTGTCTTTTCTACCGGGGCAACCTTCTCTTTCTGAGGTGCCCGTTTTTTTGCAGGCGGGGCCTTTTTCGACTGGTCTTCTTGTTTTTTATCGGCTTTTTCCTCCTCGTCACTTGTAGGCAGGAAGGGGGAAGGACCGTCCTTTTTAAGGATGGTCAGGTAGAGAGCCCGTGTTACAGGACGGTCGTACGAAGTCATGTCCAGCCAACCAGTGTTCAGCCCATAGTTGGTTGAGGCCAGAAAGTAGAGGTATTTCCCAGAAGTATCCCACACAGGGCTGATGGTATCGGCCATTCCGTCTGTGAGTTGATGTTTATTGCCTGTCTTAATGTTATAGATGTATATGGCCCGGAGCTGGTTGTCCAGACGACGGGCGTAGGCAATCCAATTGGAGTCGGGAGACCACACCGGATTCATGGACCGTTCCGGATGGGCAAATCGGTCGGTATCCACATGAGTCACTTTTCCTGATTCCAGCTCGACCACAAGCACTCTGTAATGCGTATCCGTAAATGCCAGATGGGATCCATCAGGCGACCAAGAGGGGATAAAAAAGAACGAGGGATTTTCGATGTCAATCCGCCTCGGATTACCGCCGTCTTGATCGGCCACCATCAAGCCGTACTCCCCTCCCTTGTCATTAAACCAGGCAATTTTCATTCCATCGGGAGACCATACGGCGTGCCTGTCTGCCACACCAGTGCTCCGTGTGATATTCCGCCAACTCCCTTTTTCAGCAGGAACAGTAAAGATATCCCCTCGGTACTCAAAGAGAGCACGTTTTCCTGTCGGGGACAACCGGGCATCCCGCAGGCGGTTCGATGGGACATCTTCCCAGCGTGGCCTTACCCAGTTCTGATCTGCTGCCACATTGATTTCCAGTGGGCGAATGGCTCCTGTAGAAGGGTTAAGTTCGTGGAGATAGCCTCCCTGCTCATAGACCACAACGGCGTCACCGGCTCCGAGACTTTTTACATCGAAATCGGCATGAAAAGTGAGTTGTTTTTCCTCTTTTGTCTTGGGATTCCAGGACCAGACATTGGCCGCATAGTCACGTTCGGAAATATAATAGACTACTCCATTCAGCCAAGAAGGATTCATATGGCGTTCTCCCTCCCATGGGGGGATTACCCGCTGCAAATCGACAGAGCTCACGATAGAGATCGGTTGCGCTTGGCCCCCCCGATAATTCCGCCATTCAGGATCCCAGAAACCGACCTCTTGGTAAGCAATATAGGCGCCATCCTCTGAAATGCGTCCGTCGTAGGCGCGTGGAATAGGTAGGGCCTGGGGAAATCCGCCTTCAATAGAGACTGCAAAAAACTTCGAACCGGCCGTCGGGTATCCTTCCCGTCCGGATTGAAACAGTACATTTTTCCCATCAGGCATCCACCCCATGGCTGTATCTCTTCCCGGATGCCAGGTCAGTCGTTTGGGTTGGCCTCCCTTTGAGGGAACAACATAGATATCGGTGTTCCCAGCGTATTGGGCAGTAAAAGCGATAAGACTGCCATCTGGAGAGAAGTGGGGATTGGTTTCCGCCCCTATTGCGCTGGTAAGGCGTCTGGCGCTGCCGCCGTCCCTGTTCACCACCCAGATATCGTTGGCATGGACAAAGGCGATGGAGTTTTTGCTCACTGTGGGACTGCGCAGGATACGTGTGCCCTGGGCATAGCCATTTTGCCCAAAGAGTGTAATCCCTGAGAGTAGAAGAGTGAAAGAAAGTCCATAAAAAAACAACCGTGGTTTTGGATGAAACATGAGAATCCCTCCTTAATTGAAGTGTTTATGGATTGATTTAAAGTCATCGTCATCACGCTTCATGGATAATAAAACATGGCGGGGTGGGGAGTCAATAAAAAGCGGGAAACCTCAAGGAAAGCATGCAGTCTAGCGGAAAGAACCGTGGACTTCGAATCCGATCCAGCAGAAAAAATTGACACTTCTCCTTAGAATCCTTATCTTATTTCTACACCACGAGGAGGGTACAATGCTTTTTCATATAACTATGAAACATAAAACGGAAGACTACCCAGCTTATCATCGAGAGAAAATGCCTGAGGTTATGAAGGGATTCGAAACACTGGAGGCTAGGCGAAATGAACTGGGTGTAAAACAACACTATTTTGTTTGGCAAAAACTTTGATGAAGGTGGAGTGATAAGTAAGAAGGAGCTAAAATAACATGAAAGTTTTACTCATAATTAATGATGCACCATATGGGACAGAGAAAGCCTACAATGGTATGAGGCTGGCAATGATGATCCAAAAAGAGCATGCCGAGAGTGAAGTCCGGATTTTTTTGATGGCAGATGCTGTTACATGTGCGATCCCTAATCAGTCTACTCCACAAGGATACTACAATCTGGAACGAATGCTTAAATCTGTACTAAAGAAGGGTGGATCGGTTAAGGCGTGTGGGACATGTGCCGAAACTCGCGGTATAAAAAATATAAGCCTAATAGATGGAATTGAAATCAGCACGATGAGCCAATTAGCTCAATGGGTAGTCAATTCTGACAGGATTCTAACCTTCTAATTCAATACCTGATATCTTCTCGAGTTTGCCAAGGAATACGTTATTCTCTGCGGGAGTTCCTATGGTCACACGGAGCAAATTTTCCATCCCTTGCACAGAAAAAGGTCTTACGAGAACTCCTTGTTTGCGTAATCTAGAAAAAACTTCTCTGCCCAGGTGAGACAAACAGGAAAAGAGGATAAAATTTGTTCGGCTGGGAAAAGGCCGAATTCCTGGAATCTTTGTTAACAAATAAAACACTCTCTCTCGTTCCCTAATAATGTCTTGTGTCTCCTTTTCCAGAAGATCTTTCCGGGAGAGGAGTACTTGACCGGCAATCTGGGGGAGGATACCTACAGAAAACGGCAATCGAGTTTTTAATATGTCATGTACAAAATCACATCGTCCTAATAAATACCCCAACCTAAGCCCGGCCAACCGAAAAGCTTTAGAAAAGGTTCTGAGTATTGCAAGGTTTTGATGCTGCGCAATCAAAGGGATTGCTGTTTGTTTATGGAATTCAAAATAAGCCTCGTCAATGACCACCAATCCTTCAGTTTGTGTGGTTAGCCTCTCTATATACTCGAGGGGTAATGCGTTTCCTGTTGGATTATTAGGCGAGGCCAGAAATATAAGTTGAGCATCTTTCCCTGCACTGATTAGGGCATCGATATCAAAACTAAAATCCTTCTTTAAAGGCACCTCAATTATAGGGATATTCAGCACCGATGCCATCCTTTTGTAAATGGGGAATCCCGGATGTACCGTTACTATAAGATCTTTAGAAGTGCAAGTTGCGCAAACCACAGCCTGGATCAGCTCATTCGAACCGTTTCCGACAATGATTCCTGAGGATGGAAAATTCGAATATTCGGACAGCATAGAAATAAGCTCTTCAGGTTTTCCAGCGGGATACCGATTCCAAGAGTGCTCTCGAAGCCTTGCAAGTATCTCTTCTTTTATCTCAGAAGGAATGTCTGAAGGAGATTCATTCTGGTTGAGTTTGATACAGGACCTGTCCTGGGCTACTGCATAGTCTTGAAGTACGTGAATCGCGCCACGGATCATTTAAAAACCTATAATCTTAACCATAGACAGGCTGACCGCGGTGACGACCAAAGCTCCGACAATTCCAATAACAAGCGGGCGGATGCCATATTTTTTAATATCTCTGAAATTCGTTCCGAAACCGATTCCGACCATGCCCATCAGGATGAGAAATTTTCCGGCTGTTTTGAAAAATTGAATGCCCTCTACTGAAAAAAATCCAAAAACAGCACAAACGGCCATTGCGACGTATCCGAAAAGAACCCAGGGAAAAGCTTTGAGAATCGCTTTTTTTCCTAGTTTGTTTTGCACGGCCTGTCTGGTCCTGTACCATGCAGAGAGCAAAACAGCCAGAAGGATCATAAACATGTTTCGGGTGAGCTTGATGATAGTGGCCACTTGACCGGCTTGATCACCGAAAATATACCCGGTTCCAATAGTTTGGGGTGTGTTGTGAACTGCTGTTCCAGCCCAAACTCCAAAGGCCGTTTGATTCAGCCCCATAAGATTTCCTAAAAGAGGAAGAGTGATGAGGAGAATAAAGGCCGCGATGACGATTGTACTGACAGAATAACTGGTCTCATCCTCTTTTGCCTTGAGAAGGGGTGCTGTAATTGCGATGGCACTTCCTCCGCAAATAGTCGTTCCTACGGCGAGGAGTGCGCTGAACCTCTCCGAAAGGCCGATTTTACGGCTTAAAAAATAGACAAAGAAAAAACCGGCAATCATTGCTGTGAAAATGACGATAAGGCTTAAAGGAAGCTCAGCTGCAATCTTTATTGAAAAGCCTGCTCCCAGCAGCATAATCCCCCACAGGAGTGGAGTCTCAAATCTCTTGAGATAGGGCTTCCATTTTTGAGGCAAAAGTCCTGCGTTTCTGGCAACAGCTCCCAAAACAATACCGACCAACATGGCTTCAAGGGGATGAGTCCCGTTGACCACAACAAGCTTCGATATTCCCTGTGAAAGGAAAGCGATACTTGCCAAAACAATCCAGCCGGCTATAATCACTATTTGTCTCCTAGATAGGCTTTTTTTAGCGTGTCTCCTCTTAATCCCTGTCTTAAGGCTTCAAGGGCCAGTATGTCTGCAGGAGGAATATTTCCCAGGCTGACATTTGTTCCTAATTTCAAAATGAGTAGCTGCTGCTGGTTTTTCAAAGGAGCTTCCCATAAAAGGTCGTCTTCAGACTGTATGCCGGAAAGGATCTTATCCATCTCGTCCTCTTTCACCTTTCCCTCTTTGTCGAAGATACCAATGCCTTTCCCCCCTTCTCTGGCTTCCACTATAACCTTAAAGGCACCGCATTCGATGTCTCTATGAATAATTTCATGCTGCACCGACATTGGGAGCTCTTCAGAGGGATCCTTTTTTCCCACTTCGGTGAAAACACAAAATCCTGCATCGATGGCTTTCTTGATAAGAGAAGCCCTAGTCTCTGGCTTTATCTCTATAGTCCCATCTGAAACCTCTATGGCATCGAATCCCAATTCTTTGGCTCTCTCCAAGTAGGACTCATACTTGTCCTTCCAGACAGCCACTTCCAGGAAAGTTCCACCCGGCATGACAAAAATATCCGCTTTTCTTAAGATGTCGACTTTTTCCACACAGAGTTCCTTGGTATAAA
>CAZLLG010000175.1:0-8097 GCA_964560275.1 uncultured Eubacteriales bacterium
TGTCCCCAATTTATTTTTTACAAATCTTTCAAATCTTTAAAGCCAGGCCCCAATTCTTAGCTAGGTCGAGGGCTGTTTCAATGTTCTTAGGGTTTTTTGCATAAACTTCTACCAATGAAGGACTGCCGCCCCCCTTCCCCTCTACCGAAGGTGTAACAATAGGGATCAAGTCACGCATATCGATTCCCAGGCTCTCCGAACATGCTAAAAAAAGATGGCCATGACTTTCCAGGTTCAACCCGAAAAATACGATGAATTCCCCCCCATTTATGATGTTTAAGGCCAAACGTCTTATTTCATCGTTTGTGCCTTCTAAAAAGACTTTCTTAATAATTCGTCCCTCTGCAGCCTGAATCAGCTTTTGTGCTTCATGCTGAATGAGTTTATCCCTCATCATCTTGTTTTTTCTCTTCTGGTCTTTAAGTTCTGCTAAAAGTTTTTCAAGAGTAGCCGGAATTTCTTTTTCGCTGACAGTAAAATTCACGGCGATTTGTCGCAGGATGCTGTTCTTTAAAGAATAATCCAGAAGCGCCCGTCTTCCACAGACAAATTCACATCTCATATTCTTCCTGATCCTTTCCCACTTAAGAATTTTTATCAGACCGATTTCACCCGTCTTGTTAGGGTGTGTCCCACCGCAGGCAGAATAATCAAAATCGGAGACCTCTATGACACGAATGAGGCCTTTCTTCTGTGAAGGCTTCCTCAATGGAACATTTTCGATGTCCTTTTCTGAAACAAAATAACCCTTGATTTCTCTGTCTTGAAACACGATCGTATTGGCTTTATCCTCGATCCTTTGACTCTCTTCGTCTGAAATTTCTTTTTTTTCAAATTCTATAGTCGAAACTCGGTCTCCAAGATGAAAGGAAAGAGTCTTGGCATGGAATAATTCAAATAGACACTGTGATAAAATATGCTGCCCGGCATGCTGCTGCATATGGTCTAAACGCAGATCCCAATCGATCTTCCCGGACACCTTATTCTCAGAGATATCTTTTTCGAGGACATGAAGAATTTCCCCTTCCCTCTCCTCAACATGAATGACTTCCACTCCATTCAGAGTTCCTTGATCAGATGGCTGCCCTCCAGATTCCGGATAGAAACACGTTTGATCCAAGATAAGAACAAATTTTTGTTCCTGTTGATATTTCTTAACAACATTAGCTTCAAATTCACTATTGTAAACATCTTCAAAAAAGAGCTTTTTTGTTTCTTTCGCCATCCCTTCCTCCTTGAAGATTATTCGAGAGCGTCAAAAATTCTTTGGGTGAGTTTGAAATGTTTTTTTGCAGCTTTATTCAGAATCTCAGGACCGTGTGTCTTGACCAATTCAACGCCGACTTCCTCAGACCTTGGTGAAGATCCCTTCGGAATGTCCACACCAAATTCTTCCGACAAAATATTCATACGTCTTAAAAATTCAGCACGTGCAAGAACGGACGCCGCAGCGACTGCCATATCCTCCTCACCCTTATGCCTTTGGATAAGCTCGATATTTTTCCCCTTCGTCATTAAGGCATTGATCACAAACCTCTCATCTCCAAACTGATCTGTGATCGCCAGAGAGCAGGGAACTTGGTCCAAGATATTCTCAATAGCCCGAGAATGTGCCCAAGCAAGCAGCCTGTTAAGATTCTTGAATTTTGCATAGAGTTCATTATATTTTTCCGGTCCAATAACAACCAGAGTGTGTCTGTATCCCTCTCTAATGAGTCCTGATAATTTTTGTGCCCGGTTATCCGTGATCCTTTTACTGTCTTTGACTCCAAGTTCCTTCAGCACGTCTTTCTGATTATCGGGAACAAAGACACCGGCAACCACAAGAGGGCCAAAATAATCCCCTTTTCCCGACTCATCCGTCCCGATGTGCCCATCTTGCTCTGAAAAAAGGTGTGTTTGCTTCATCGGAGAAGATTTCGGTTTTTTGCCTCTTTGATCAAATCATCCCTGAAATTGGGATGTGCAATATTTATAAGCGCTTTTGTCCTTTCCTGCAGATTCTTCCCGTGTAAGTAGGCCACACCGTATTCAGTAATAATATATTTAACATCAGCTCGGGTTGTGACAACTCCCGCTCCCTGTTTTAAATATGGGACAATTCGCGATATTTGCCCTTGTTTTGCCGTCGATGGCAGGGCGATGATGGGTTTTCCCCCCTTGGAATGGGCAGCGCCTCGAATAAAATCCACTTGACCACCGAATCCACTGTAAATATATGTCCCAATCGAATCCGAACACACTTGCCCTGAGATATCCACCTCGACAGCAGAATTAATAGCTACCATATTATCGTTTCGTGAGACATTAAACGGATGATTGGTGTAGTCGGTCGGGTGTGCTTCAAAAATAGGATTATTATTCGCATATTCGTACATTTTTTTAGATCCTAGCATGAATGTCAAAATCACTTTATTGGGATGAAAGGTTTTTTTTGCCCCTGTTATGATGCCTGATTCTATGGCCTCAATGACTCCATCCGAAACCATTTCTGTATGAATACCAAGTTCCATATTCCCTTTTAAAGCTGAAAGCACGGCGTCCGGAATGCCACCGATTCCCAACTGAAGAGTGGATCCCTCCTCAATGAGAGCCGCAATTGAATGACCTATTTTCCTCTCCACTTCGGTAAACGGTTTTTTTTCCAGTTCCGGCAAATCCTCTGATATCTCTGCCATTCTATCAACTCTGGAAACATGCACAAAAGAATCTCCCAGAATTCGCGGCATCTTTTCATTGACCTGAGCAACAACTAAATCCGCTTTTTCTATGGCGGCTTTCGAGGCCAAGACCTCAACACCCAAACTCATGAATCCGTGTTCATCCGGCGGAGAGGTGTGGATCAAAGCCACATCCAATGGCATTTGACCGGAATAGAAAAGGTTGGGGATTTGATGCAGGAAAATCGGAATATAATCAGCCCGTCCCTCATTGATCGCCTGCCTGTCCGCCGGACCTACAAACAGAGAATTGTGGCGAAAATGTCCAAACATTTCCCGACTTGACAGCGGATCTTTGCCGACAAGGAGAACACGACTGAGTTCGAAGTCATTAAGTTCATCTTTTCTGGAAGCCAAGGCTTTCATCAAGGCGTAGGGCGTAGCTGCATTTCCGCTGATATAAACACGATTTCCGCTCTTAATATCTGAAACTGCGTTTTCTAATGTAACAAGTTTCTTTTTGTAATTATCGACCCAAGACATTTTTTCCTCTCGAGATATTTCACTATGACCGAAATTAATTTTTCGATTTTGGTTGTTTTTTTGGAACTTTTTTTGTGGACAAATATTTATCGATTTCTTTAGCCGCAACTCTGGCATCACCCATGGCTAGAATAACCGTTGCACCACCGCGAATGATGTCTCCACCCGCAAAAACTCCCTCCATACTTGTGGCCATGGTCTCCCAATCCACCTCGACATTCCCCCATCTTCCCACCTTAAGTTCTGGTGTGGTTTGTGAGATGAGAGGATTGGGGCTGTTTCCGATAGCCACAACAGCCAGATCACAGTTCATGATGAATTCCGAGCCCTCAATGGGTATTGGACGGCGGCGGCCTGATGAATCCGGCTCTCCCAGCTCCATCTTGAGGCACTCCATGGCTTTCAATATTCCCTTGTCATCTCCGATAAATTTTGTTGGAGTAGTCAAGAAGTGAAATTTGATGCCCTCTTCTTCAGCATGATGGACCTCTTCAACCCGCGCCGGCATCTCCACTCTCGAACGGCGGTAGACGATTGTCGACGTTTCTGCACCCAATCTTTTCGCTGTCCGCACTGAATCCATGGCCACGTTTCCTCCACCGAGTACAATTGCATTTTTCGACGGAAACACGGGCGTGTCATACTTGGGAAAAGCATAAGCCTTCATGAGATTGACGCGAGTGAGATATTCGTTGGCCGAGTAGACGCCGATCAAATTTTCTCCTGGAATTCGCATAAAATTAGGCAGCCCTGCTCCTGTTCCCACAAAAAAAACATCATAGCCATCTTTTTTTAAATCTTCCATAGTGGCCGTCATCCCCACCACAAAGTTTGTTTTAATTTCAACACCTAATTTCTCAAGGTAGGCAACTTCCGCCCTTAAGATTTTTTTTGGCAGCCTAAATTCAGGAATTCCGTAAACCAAAACACCACCTGCCACATGAAGGGCTTCAAATATTGTGACTTTATGACCTTTTCTCGCCAGATCACCGGCCACTGTTAATCCGGCTGGACCGGCACCGAGAACTGCCACTTTTTTTTCTGTCGGCGAGGGCAGTTCAGGGATAAACATTTCACCCTGCTCTCGTTCGAAATCGGCGATGAAGCGCTCCAAATTCCCAATGGCCACTGGAACTCCCGTTGCCTTTTTCATTGTACACACATCCTCACACTGCGTCTCCTGGGGACAGACTCTCCCACAGATCGCAGGAAGACCGTTCGTTTCTTTAAGCACACGAATACTCTTCTCAAAATCTCCAATTTCAATGAGCTTGAGAAAGGAAGGGATATCAATCCCCACAGGACAACCCATCACACATTGAGGATTGGCACAATCCATACACCGCTGGGCTTCTTCCTGAGCCTTTTTTTTATCCAAACCAAGGTTCACTTCATTAAAATCCTTATTGCGTTCCTCAGGGCTCCTTTCAGGCATCTTTTTCCGCGGGAGCTTCATCCTTTCCTTTACAGGAATAGATTTTCGTAGCTCTTTCCGCCACTCAAGGTTGAATCCAGCTTTGAGCTTTTCTTTAAGCTCCTGTGGCATTTGTTTTTTGTTTTCCGTCATCACTCACTCTTTTATTAATACATCTTAAGGAAAAATTTTCCTTTCCCAATCGCTTAGAGATTGGATCTCGTCTTCAAAATAGGATTTTCTCCGGGTAAAAAGCTCTTCCCAGTCGACAAGATGACCATCAAAATCAGGCCCATCCACACAGGCAAATTTAGTTTTGCCATCCACAGTCACGCGGCAAGCTCCACACATACCGGTCCCATCCACCATGATTGGATTCAGGCTGACCATAGTTTTAATCCCTTTCGGCCGGGTGGCTTGCGAACATGAAGACATCAGATAAGTGCACCCAATGGAAATGACTCTGTCGATTTTCTCTTTTTTTACTATATTTTTAAGAACGTCAGGAATATAGTCCTTGCAGCTGTAAAAGTTGTCTCTGGCAGAAACAAAAAATTCATCACTGACAGCTTTTAACTTTTCTTCCCAGTAGAGGAGGTAGTTGGCCTTGACATCAAGTAGGCAAATCACTTTGTTCCCAGCTTTTTTCATAGCCCTGGCAATCGGATAGATGGCCGAAATTCCAAAACAGCCTCCTGCGCAGACGACTGTTCCAAATTTTTCTATCTCGGAAACTTTCCCCAGTGGACCCACAAACACCGGGACTTCATCCCCTGCTTCAAGAAGAGACAGTTTATGGGTGGATGTACCGACAACGATGAAAACGACTGTGACCGAACCTTTATCCTCGTTCCAATCACCGATTGTCAGAGGAATCCTTTCTCCAAATTCATCTGGCATGATAATGACGAATTGACCAGGTTTGCACTTTTTGGCAATTTCCGGGGCTTCGATTTCGATGAGATGAACATTCGGAACCAACCGCTTCCTTTGTAGTATTTTTGGCATGACTATCCTCTTTCAATTTTTACTGGGAGTACCCGGATGGATTTAATATCTTCAGAACCCAGTGCTTTAAAAATCGTGCTGGTGAGTTTTTGATTTTCACTCCAGATAAAATTAGATTTAACTATTCCTTTAGTGACCGTATCGGTCAATCTTACACGGCCGGACAATTTGCCCAGTTCAGATGAAATTTTTACATTATCTCCCTGTTCCAAACCAATTTTTTCTGCATCCTCAGAACAGAGGTAAATCCACTCAGGATCCCTGATTTTCCCCAATCCTTTGGACACATGTCCAAGATATAAGCTCCTATAAGCATCCAGATTGTAATCATTCAACATAAGAAATGGATATCTCTTGCTCACTGTGGGAATCGATGGCGTGAACTTAAGAGGGAAAAATTCGGAGGTTCTGTCTTTTCCATTCTGAACAAAAATCTCCTTCCCTTTTCTCAGATCTTCAGGAGAAGCTTTTTTAAATTCAGGAATGGTCTTCTGGATTTCAACCAAGATGTTTTCTGATTTTTTGTAGTTGAAACCCGTGAGCTTTAATCGTTTTGCGAGTTGTGCGAGGATCCACCAGTCTGGTTTAGATTCTTTTTCCGGCTTAATGACCGGATTGGACCTTTGAATCCTTCCCTCGATATTGACATATGTGCCATCCACTTCTGCGAATGTCGCTGCTGGAAAAACAACATCGGCCTTCTGTGAAAAGTCATTCTCATGGCAGCCTTGAAGAACAGTAAATTCGGCTCGTGTCTCTTTTGACCAGGGAAATGATCCCAAGACATACAGAGCTTTAATCCGGCCATCCTCCACAGACTTTTTGATGTCTTTTATTTTCTTGTCTTTTTGGGAAGAAAGACGGGTCAGTTCAAAATGTCCTCTCTGATTATTTTCTAATCCAAGAGGAAAAAGTTGTCCAGATGTTAAAAGAGTGAGGTTCTGGAGAGCTAAACTCCCCATATTTTTCTGGTTAAGTGATGTCAACTCCATTCCAAACAAGAAGGCGACAGGCCCCTCTTCGAGAAGAGACTGCGTTGTATCTCTCAACTTCTGCTCATCTATACCTGTCCGTTCCATCACATTTTCTAAAGACAGTTTGCCTAAAGATTTAAGAAAAGATTCATATCCCTCGATATGCCTCCTGGAATCCGTGGCCTCTTCCTGCTCTAAAATGATCTTCGATAGATAGCCGAGTAAAAGAATTTCACTGCCGGGTTTATTGCGCAACCACTGGGTCGCAAAACGGGTGGCGGCAAGTTCTGTAGGGCTTACAACAACAAGATTAGCGCCATTTTTTACGGCCTCCAGCAACTCCAGCCAAATGATGGGGTGTGAAACCGTCAAGTCTGCTCCAATCAAGAATATGGTCTGGGCTCTGGCGATATCTTTTATTTTGAAGTTCAGTGGAGACAGAGTGGAGTTATCCTTATAAAGGGACAAATAGATGGATTCAGGAGCATACCCGGGAGAAACACCAACATTTTTTGTTTTGAGGGCATCCTTAGCGAACTGCCTGCTCACGTATATGTCTTCGCATGACATCTGAGGGGAATCGATCAGGGCTATTTCACTTCCCTTGTAAGCCTTGAGTTTTTGGGCTACAAAATCAAGTGCTTCATCCCAACTGACCTCTTCCAGTTCTTTCCCTTTTCGGATTTTGGGAGCCGTGATTCTCTTGGATGTATAGACGACATCCTTTGAAATAAAGCGGCCTTTCACACAAGCCTGTCCCCTATTCAGAGATGAACCATTTGTCGGACGAGTGCTCAATATTTTCCCATTTTTCAAATCCACATCCAGAACACATCCTATCCCACAAAAAGGACAAATCGTTTTGGATTCCCCATCACGGAGAGTCTCATATTTTAAAGCCCTTTCGGTCAAGGCGCCCGTCGGACACGTGTCCACACATGCCCCACAAAACTGGCAGCCTGCATCAACAAGGGTCTTATCAAAGACCGTGCCGATCACTTCATTGGAGCCTCTGTGCACAAACGAAATGGCCGAAGCTCCCCGAACCTCATGACACATGCGAACACATCGTCCGCAGAGAATACAAAGGTTATAGTTGCGGTCGAAAAACGGATCTTTTTTTTTGACCTCAAAGTCTCTGTAGAGGGCAGGAAAATGTACGTTTTCTATCTCCAGGGTTTTAACGACATCCTGGAGTTCACATCGTCCATTGTTCGAACACAGGACACATCCCGTAGTCTCTCCGACTTTCCTGATTGTGGATTTGTAGTCATCACAGTCCTGTTTTTCCTTACAGATCAAGCAGGAGCTGGGGTGCTCAGAGAGAATGAGCTCTAAAACTTGCTGACGCAGTTTTTTGAGTTGATGAGTGTTTGTCTTAATGTTCATGCCTTCTTCTGCGTATGTCCCACAAGAAGGAGGGAATCCTCTCCGACCTTCGATTTCAACAAGACAGAGACGGCAAGCGCCATACGGAGAGAGAGGTCTATGATAGCAG
>CAZLLG010000176.1:0-8078 GCA_964560275.1 uncultured Eubacteriales bacterium
GTTGGTTCGGGATTAACGATAAGGATTCCAGGATTTGAGAGGAGAAAAAAATCGATGCAGTTGTAGGAAGCTCCTGTGCCTATATCTATGATCACTCTTTTTGCATCGAACGTTTTAATCTGTCGGATCAACTTGAGTTTTTTGTAATAGTTCAGATTGGCTGTAAAAAGAAGGGAGTCAGTGCCTCGGATCAAATTAAGTCCCTTGAATGGTGTGATAACGGCCGTATCTTTGAGGTGATTGATTTTGTTGCTGAAAAAATGTCCAAGATCGACTTCGGTTTCTTTCATTCCAAGAAAAGTATGTAAATTTGGGCCACCGAAATCAGCATCAATCAGTACAATGTCGTCTTCTTTTGAAGCAAGATGGAGGGCTAGATTGGCCGTGATAAAACTTTTTCCTGTGCCGCCTTTTCCTCCACCTATGGCCCAAATCGTTTTGTCGGAGATTTGGTGTGCTGTAAGAGAAGGAATCAAATTGACTGGGTTCATCACAATCCTAAGTCCTTAGCCCGAAATCTTTTTCTTGCCATAGTTTACCACAATATGATTAAAGATTTAATCAAATCGAATAATTTTTTTCAACCTTCCTGTGGACAGTATGATGAAACAGTTGAATTTTGTGGGTATTTTTGGTATTTTACTTGTTTACAAGCTTTTGGTTGAAGAGAGAGGAGTCTTTGAAAACATACAGTGACTTTGACAGCAAATTCAGATTTGTGATTGTAGCATCAAAAAGAGCTAAACAGTTATTAAAAGGATCAAAGCCTAAAATAAAATCTAAATCTAAAAATCTTATCCGGATCGCTCAGGAAGAGGTCATGAAAGGATTGATAGAATATGAAATCGTCGATTCCCTTTCTGAAGAGCTTCAGATCTCTGAAGGAGATATGTTTATCGGCGAAGAACTTGGCATGGGTGTTGAAGATGTGGAGGAACAAGTGGCTGAGGCGAAAGAAGAGGTCGGTGTAGAGGCGAAAAAAAAGAAAAGCCCTGCGGAGAGCATTCAAGATACGGTTAAGAAAAAAGTAAGAAAAAAAGTCAGCGAAAAGAAAAAGTAATTCTGTACGCTTTCTAGTTTCCGGTTAGACTTTTGAATCAAATTTTTTCCCCAATTCGGAATAGAGATCGATATAGTTTTTTTTAATGAAATCTGTTCTTGAAAAACCTAACAAAGACGCAAATTTTACGATTTGATTTTGTTCACCTTCCAATTCGATAAAATTTCCGACTGGAGTTTCGTCCAAACAAATCGTTAATTTTTTTTTCCTGAAAACTGTTCTGAACTTGTCGTATTGAAAATTGGGAATGAGACCTAACGATTTAATTATTTTCTTAATCTGATTCACGTTACGGACTTCTGTTTCGTATTCCTCACGGATTTTAAATTGTCTGGATTTTTTTGGAGAACCCTTGAAGGTCAAATAGGCTTTTTTCTTTATTTTTCTCAGTCGAAACGCCTGCCGTTTTTTGGTCAAGGATAAATCGGGGAAATCGTAAAGCGTGTTTTCTTCAAAGAAACGTTCCCTGGCCAATTGAGCTCCCTGTTCCATTATCCTTTGAGCCATTTCCTTTGGATTCGTGATTTGAATTTTTACCTCGATCTCGACCATAGAGTATTTCCCTTGTTGTGGTATTGAATTTTAAAGAGATCTATTCAAGACGAAATCTGAAACCAACGCCAAAGTGTCTCTATAAATGGATTTTGGAAATGAATTAATCAATTCCCTTGACTTGAGCGCGAATTCCTCTGCTTTATGAAAGGTGTATTCTAGTGCTCCGTTAGATTTGACAATCTTGAGAATTTCTTGTGTTGAACTTTCAGATAGTTCTCTTTCCTTCAGGATTGCTGCAATCCGGTTTTTGCTATCAGTTCCATCAACTTTTAATGTGTAGATGAGGGGAAGTGTGATACGTTTTTCACTCAAATCTGAAAGTACAGGTTTGCCGAGAATGCTCGCTTCTCCTGAAAAATCCAGGAGATCATCGATAAGTTGAAAACTCATTCCAAGGTTTCTTCCGGATAAAATGAGCCGTTCAAGTTCTTCTTTTGAGGCCCCTCCCAATATACCCGCGATCTGGCAGGATGCGGCAAAAAGCGAAGCCGTTTTTTTGTCAAGAATATCCAGGTACTCATGCTCTTTGATTTCGAGGTTTCCACTCATGTAGTATTCAAACAATTCGCCATCGATCATTTCAGCAGAAACATCGGTCAGGATTTTTACAATGTCCCTAAAATTGCTTTCGAGAGATAGTCCGAGAGTTTTGATGTATAAATAATCACCCAACAAGACAGTGATATTGGGTCCCCATTTGGCATGAACGGTCTCCTTGCCTCTTCTTGTGTCCGAATGGTCTATGATGTCATCATGAAGAAGGCTGGCTGTGTGAATAGTTTCAACCAGCGCAGACATGCGGATGTGCTCTTTCCCTTTATATCCCAAGAGTTTTGCACAAAGTATGAGTAGAGCAGGCCGGATTCTTTTCCCGCTTTTCTGAAAGAGATAAGAACTGATCTCAGATATGATCACATTGGATGACTTGGAGAAGGCCTGAAGGGTTTTTTCCACCTCATCTAAATCGCCTTTGATATTTTTGTACAGCAGCGCTAATGAAGGTTTTCCCTTCACATGAGAAGAGAAATAATCTTTAATTTCGTCTTTCATAGACGTAGGACTGAATTCCCCAGGATCTTTCATTATGCGGCCCTATCTTAACATCTCAAATTTGATATTTCAATTCCAAAGAAAGAGGTGAAATTGAGGGTAGTCTGATCTGAAAAATCGGACCAAGAGATGTTTTTTATTTCTGCGATAAACTGAGCGATCTCCTTAACGAATTTTGGTTCATTCCTTTTTATCTTTCCCCTGAAGGGAACGGGAGCCAGGAAGGGAGAATCGGTTTCAATAAGGAGGCGATCTACAGGCATTTTTTTTACTACATCTCGCAGTTTAAACGCTTTTGGAAATGTGACAATTCCAGAAAAAGAGATAAAGAAGTTTTTGTCCAGCATTTTTTGGGCAAAATCCCAATCCCCTGTAAAACAGTGAAGAACTCCGCCCCTATTATAAGTCTCTCCTTCTATACAATCGATGATGCCTTGGGAAGCCTCACGGCTGTGAATTATGACGGGCAAGTCCAATTTCTGTGCCAGGCTGAGCTGCTGCCGAAAAACAAGAACCTGAAGAGCTGCTGGGGAAAAATTGTAGTGAAAATCAAGGCCAATCTCACCAACAGCGTGAATTATTTTATCTTCTGCCAGGCTTTCAATTTTTGTCAATGATTCTGCCGTAAAATCCTTTGCCTTGTGGGGATGAACTCCTCCGGATGCATAAATATTTTTATATGTTTTAGTGATTTCCGTTGTGATGCGGATACTTTTTGACTCTGTGATTTCCGCAGGGCAGAGGATGGCTTGGATTCCTTCTTGAAAGGCGGATTGAATTACATTAGAGCGGTCTTCATCAAAAGCGGACATGCTCAGGTGAGCATGGGAATCAACGATAGAGTGTTTTTTGTCTTCGATTTATTTTCTAGCCTATTGAAGAATCAGGCGTTTTAAATATCTGAAAGGAATAGCTCCAAAACTGAGCACTTTGGACAAAAATTCTTTTTGATTGTATGAATCGCCCTTAAGATTCTTGTATTCTGTTTCAATGGCCTTGTACTCCTGCAGTCCAGCATAGGCGTAGGCGGAAGACAGAGGATTGAGCAGAATTTCATCCCATACCCTTTCCGCTTCGCTCTGCGTATAAAATCCGACCCGGTTCATGTAGTTGATGGCATCCTCTTTTGTCCAGGAAGCTTCGTGAACATTAAATTCAACGATGAAGCTGACAACAGGTCGCAAATCGAATTTAAGCTGGTTGAGCCTGTGCCAAAGGTCATAGTTAGCGTAGCCTGATTTCATCATTTGTTCTCCAAACATGTAAGGCCATCCCATGAGGACAGGTTTATTCGGAAAAAGTCTTCTAACTAGGGACGCGTTGGTGTGAGTTTTGACAGCAGGCACAAAATATCCGGGATAGATGGTTCCGGTAGTCCAAAAAGGCAAAAACGGATTTGTATATTCTTCAAGAAAGGATACAAGCTCATCCGCTTCTAAATTATCGAGGAGAGGTGAGATCTGAAGCGAGAAAGTTCCATTTTGATCATAGGGTTTTGGGAAAACAAGTTTCAGCCAGGATGTCTGCAGGGCCTCAGGAGGAGCCATAACAATTTCAAGAGAATCAGCCGTCAAATCGGCAAACTGCTTGTCCTCAAGGAATCTTTTAACTTCTGGAATGATAGAATTGACCTTAGTTGTAAATTCATCTTGGGTTACATGATTATTTTTTATCTTGTCAAGGACATGTGAAATGACGGAGTAATACAATTGATCTTCTGACAAGTTGGTGGGAGGCTTTTCGATATCGAATTGGGGATCCATGATCTTGTAAATGGCAAAACAGTTTTTAAACATTTCATTGCGAATATTTTTAGCATCAGCTTCAGCTTGGGCAGCAAGTTCTTGGACGGGTATGTTATTCTGGAAAGTCGTACGGACGAGCCCAGCATGAGCTTGCATAAGTCTGAAAGTTCCCGTTGATCTAGGCAGGAGTTCATTCTGAAGGAAATTCTGATAATCGTCCAATGCAGGTATTATTTTTGCCAGGTTGGCCTGCATTTTGGTTTTAACGCTGTCTGGAGTCTGGTCAATGATCCCTGGGAGTTCATTTCTATAGAAGTTTAAAATGGTTGGGAATTGATTGATGGCGGTCTGAGTATAAATCTCGGCCGGAGTTTTTAAGCTCTTTTTTGCTTCTGCGATAAATCTCTCTAAATCTTTTAATCGTGCTTCTGCATTTTTCGCCTGTGCCTCCGTAGGAGCAGTTCCTTCAAAGAACAGGGCTCGAATACAGTTCATTAAAATAGTGTTGATATAGATGGGATTGTATTCCCAGGGCACGAACATTTCGTGTTGCATAACGTCAAGATCTAGAGCATTGACCATTAGAGCATGATCGATCTGGATATCCGGGCTTAAAGTTCGACTGTTAATATCGACCACTATTTGTTTATTGAATGCATCCATGGCTTCGCGCCGCTTTTCGATTGTTTTTTCTCTGAAATCCTCAAGCTTGTCATTGTATTTGTTGAAACCGGCGAGTGTGGCTGCAGTCGGATAAAAACTCCAGTATGCATCAAAATATGCGTCCAGGATTTTCTGGAATTTCTCATCTTCTCCATTTTGCTGAGAATAGAGTTGAGTCGTGCTCATAACAGTAAAAATCAGCACCATTAACAGAATGGCTGTTCTCTTCATAAAATCCTCCTTGCTAATCTTCAAGATCATATTACAGGATCTTTTGTATATTTCTCTAAAATCAAAAATTGTTCTACCACTTTATCACCGCAGAAGCCCAGGTGAAGCCCGAACCAAATGCCGTTAAGACAACGGTGTCTCCTTGCTGAATGCGGCCGCTTTTGACGGCCTCATCAAGTCCAATGGGGATTGAAGCGGCTGTCGTGTTGCCGAAGCGATCGATATTTCTTATGACTTTTTCGACCGGAATTTGCAGAATCCGGGCAACCATCTGGCTGATTCTGTCATT
Source organism: uncultured Eubacteriales bacterium (assembly GCA_964560275.1). Classification (GTDB taxonomy): domain Bacteria; phylum Acidobacteriota; class Aminicenantia; order Aminicenantales; family Aminicenantaceae; genus JAUWVG01. The sequence continues at coordinate 5,594 of CAZLLG010000176.1, forward strand.
GGCCTGATGGGGAATCAAATGATCGATATCTTCTACTGTGAGTCCGTTATGTTTTAAAGCAATCTGCACAGCCTTGGGCATTTTCTCAGAGGCATTCTTGAATACCAAGTTGCCATTCATCTTTGGAAAGTGTCTTTTATCCTCCACAAATCCAGGATAAAAAGTGGGATGATCTTTTGGAGAGGGGGCATCCATCCAGAGTTCGGTGGCAAATTGTCCATCTGAAAAAAGATGTGTGGAAAGCACGCCACGGCCATCGTCTTTTTCGTTGGGCTCAATAATGACAGCTGCACCTCCGTCGCCGAAGAGTACAGCCAGATCTCTACCCTCGTCAGAATAATCGAGGTTTGTGGATTGGACCTCTGCAGCAACAAGGAGAATTTTCTTATACATGCCAGCCTGAATATAGCCGGATGCTGCCGATAGGGCGTAAATAAATCCACTGCACTGATTGCGAACATCCATCGCGCCAACTTCATGTAATCCCAGTTTTGTCTGGACAAGAACACCAATGCCTGGAAAGTAATGATCTGGAGAGAGTGTGGCGGCAATGATGAGATCGATGTCCGATTTGTCAATCTGAGCGTCATCGATCGCTTTTAGGGCTGCTTCAGTAGCCAAGTCCGAAGAACCTACCCCTTCTTCTACATAGTGTCTCTCCTTAATCCCCGATCTCTGCTGAATCCATTCATCGGTTGTGTTCATGACCTTTTCAAGATCGAAATTTGTCACAACTTTTGGAGGGACGTAGTGTCCTATTCCGGTAATAATCGCTTTTTTACTCATTTTTTATTTAGAATGATTATAATAAACGAAATGAAGAGAATAAAGCAAGAAAAAAAGCATGGTCCAGGCATGAGTGAGATTCAATATAATTCCTCTATCTTTAATCATTTACGTCTATTCTTCTTCAATTGTTTACTTTCAAGGCCTTGTATTGTTGAACTTTTTCTGTAGTTGATTTATCATCTTGTTGTGAGATTCATGACCATATTTGGACGGCGTCTCTCTTTGGGATGGAGGATGACTTGAGAAAGTCTGTGAAGGCCGTTTTTTTTGTATTCTTGATTTTTTCTTTTTTGGGGAGCCAGGAAGAAGATCTTATCAAGATAAATGCTACGATTAATCCTAGCCGCCTCTCAAAAGGAAATGAAGGGAACGGCGCTCTTAGATTCCGCGTAAAAGAAGGCATCACAATAAATCCTCAACCTCCCCTAACAATTGAACTGAGCCCGTCGGAGGAACTTGTTTTCTCCAAAGATTTTTTTACGGCATCTGACCTTGAAATTGAAATTTTGGAAGAGGAAGGAAGGGAATATCTGGTTTTTAATAAAAAGATTGAGATCCCATTTCTGGTCAGTGATGAGGCCGAGAAGGGAGTGCATTCACTTGAAGGTAAAGTCAAATATTTTGCTTTTTCTAAAGCCGAAAATTGGTGCTTGAAAACGACATCTTTATTTACTGCCTCATTTTATACACGCTAGCTATTCATAAAAACTGAAAAAATATTGATTCATAAAGAGTTTGAGTTAGAGCCAACCTATGTATTGGTACCAATCTATCGTTTCTTGTATGGCATCTTGAAAGGGAAGGAGCGGAGCGAATCCAAGTTTTTCTTGAACTGCATCTGTATTAAAAATCCAGGCTGACTGTTTCATTTCAAAGTATTTCTCTCGACTGAGGATACTGGGATTGTTGCGGATTTTGCCCAAGAATTCGGCGAAAAGATATCCTGGGTATAAAGTGCAGAGTGGCAATTTTATCGTCCTTAGATTCACATTCAATGCTTTTCCGGCGGCCAATCCAATTTCGTCCCATTTGTGCGGGACTGGATATGCCACGTGGAATATATTCCCACTTTCTAAAGAATTTTTACTCGAGAGGTCGAAAGCTTTTATGAGATCTTTTACATAACACAAACTGACGAGTCTTTGTTCTTTTCCCAAGGAGGGGAGGATTCCTCTTTTGATGAGCTTAAAATATGGGAGAAGAACAGGATCTCTTGGTCCGAAAATGGTGGGGGCTCTTATAACAACGAGTGGAAAACGATCTTTAAATTTGAGGGCTTCCTTCTCTGCTTCAAGTTTGCTTTTTCCGTAGGGAGAGATAGGAGCGGGAAGGCTATTCTCCTTGACTGGCAGGCCGCCTAAACTGGGTCCGCAGACGGCCTGGCTGCTTAGGAGAACCAGTCTCTTCAACTTGACTTTTTGAGCCAACAGTGCTTGTAAAAGACTTGCTGTTCCCTGTTGGTTTACTGTATAATAGCGACTCGATTGATTGGCTTTTGTGATACCTGCAATATGGAAAACATAATCGATATCACCGGGAAGTGGAGGAATAGAAAATAAGTCTCCTTCAAGAATTTCCAGATCCAGGCCCTCCAGCCATTTCAGATTGTTTCTGTTCCGGGCCAGTGCATAAATATCGGCCTTCTGATCAAGAAAATAATCGATCATTTGGCTTCCAATGAATCCCGTTCCCCCGG
>CAZLLG010000177.1:0-2749 GCA_964560275.1 uncultured Eubacteriales bacterium
AAAAACGCAATTTTAATTGTCGTCGAGGTACAAAAATAGTTGACATCAATCAAGCCAAACCAAATGTCGCATTCCAGACAATGATAAGAATCATTAATAAGCAGAGATAATTATTTATTCACTGTAAGTTGTTTTTACGCACTTGGATGTCTCTGGGGGAGGGAGGTGTTGGGGGCTGACTGACAGCATGGGGTGAATTAAGAGAATATTTTTTTACTTGACAATATAGTTTAAAGTTCTTATACTTTAAATAAAGTGAAGTTGAAATAAATTAAATCATAAAGGATTTAGAAGAGGTGAGACTAATGAACCAGGTAACGAAATTAAAACCAATCCATTGGGGGCGCGCTGTTGTCTTCGTTGTAATATCCATTGTCCTCTTTGCCTCCGTGTTTGCAATAATCAGGACGACGATGGCAGAACGAGCGGCAGGTGTTTTATGTGGCATTATTTATTTAGGTGTTACTGCAGTCTGTGCGTTTAGTTGGATAAAAGGAAAGCAGGTCCATATATTTCCGATCATGTTGATGAACATAATGATAGCGCTGAATTTCTTTATCGGCCTTCCAGTGCTTACAGTTTTTGTCACTGTATGTCTCTTTACTTTATTCATTTATATGTTTTTCGTTTTTTTAAAGCATTTAGCACGCTTCCGAAGAATTCTGGAACTTGCAGCAAGGCCCGTTGATGACACGAAAAACGGCTTCACACAACGACCATACCCATCTGGAAAGGCTGTCTATTCAAAAGGTGAGATATTCGGCTTTGCAGAATTTATAAAAAGCCGTCTCATTGCCATTCCTTTTGTCGAATCCAGTGGCATCACACTTGCATTTCCTGAAGATTGGCTTGGGAGGTTATATGATATGCATGGGAATTATTTGGATGACACCCGTGTTATTTTTCAGTTCAACGGCCAGGTTTCAGCTCACATCACGGAAAAAGATTATAAAAAATATCAAGAAGAACTCACCTTCGATCAACTCTGTTCATCACTCGGAAACATGTTTATCGAATTTATGGAACTGTATAAAAATGGTGAGGGCGACCATATTCTTGAAAAAATAAAACGATAGGCGTTGAATTCAAAAAATAAAATGAGAAAACAGTTTCCCAGGAGAATGTGAATGGATTTTCAATCATTATCTAAATTAGCCTCTCTGCTATCAAAGTCATTTTCCAAGGAATTTTTCAGCCTCCTTATGAAATATAGGACGATTTCTGCTTCCGAGGCGGCCTCACGATTAAACCTTCATATCAAAACAGCTCAAGATTTTCTGGAGGGTTTGGAAGAGGCGGGAATCGTTTCCAAGGAAGAAGTTGTTGAGAAGAAACGTCCATATTTTCGCTATACATTGATCCAGGAAAAAATCAAGATAGAATTTGATCTCAATCGGCTTATTGAGAAGGAGAAAAAAAACACAGACCTGGATTTTATCAAAATCAAAGAGAAGAAAAATGTCAATTGTGTTTTTAAAACCTCTCCTAAAACAGGTGACCTCGCGACGGTTATTTTTTACAGCGGAGAAGGAAGAGATCGGCAGGAGCGGAAGATCAACCTGACGGATAATCAGGGAAAGTTTCTATTCTACTTGCCGTTCCCAACGGAAGAGCCGCAGAGTATCCAGAGCCTTTTTGAGAAGTCCAATATTGATAAGTCCTTTCAAGAAGAAGTTCTGGATATTGTCTATTATTTAAGCGAGCATGGCATTATAGAAATGCATCATGGGTAAAAATAATGAGATTTAGATTCATTGTGCTGTTTATAGCGTTGGCCATACTCGTGGTGCTGATGTTATGCAAGAGCGAAAACAATGAGTATATGAACACCTTCGAGATTGTATGGAAGAAGGTGAATAAAACATATTTTGATCCGACCTTTGGCGGCTTAAACTGGAAAGATATTCGTGATCGCTACCGGCCAAAGATAGCCTCAGCAAAGAATGATGAAGATTTCCACTCACTAGTCAACAAGATGCTATGGGAACTAAAAGTTTCACATGCTGCCTTCATTCCTCCCGGATTTTTCGCCGTAGTAGAACCCATTGTATTTGCTGAGGGCGGGACCGGGATCGATATGAGGATGCTTAATGGCAACGCGGTGATCACATCTGTTGAGCCTGAATCCTCTGGTTTTAAGGCGGGCCTGCGTTCTGGATTTATCATTCAGGCTATTGACGGTGTTCCAATCGCGCAGATAGAAAAGGAAGTCAAGCAGGATATGCCGCCACATAACGATCGCAGCCGGATTGCACAGCTAACCAAAGGAATAATGGGCCGCATTTATGGAGCTCCAGATACGGAAGTCAACATCGATTATAGAGATGAAGGAGGGGAGATAAGGGAGAAGAAAATTATTCGCGTAAAACGGAGTGGGGCCGCAATGGGACCGGAGGGCATGTTTTTTCTCGCCGTAGAGTTTGAAGCGAAACGATTGGACAATGAAGTCGGGTACATAAGATTAAACACTTTTCAGCCCCCTCTAGCGAATCAAATATATAATGCCATTAAATCCATGGGCAATGTCTCCGGAATTATTATCGACCTGCGCGGCAATTCCGGGGGAGAAATAGAAAGAATGCTTGATATGTTTTTGGTCGAGAAAACATTTCTATACCTCAAGAGAACCAGAAACCGTGAAACCAAAATCTTTTCCGATCCACCAAATGATGTTTATCAAGGCCCCTTGGTTGTGCTGATTGACAAGTTGAGCGGTTCAGCCAGTGAACTTTTCGCCGCCTGTTTGCAG
>CAZLLG010000177.1:2759-8038 GCA_964560275.1 uncultured Eubacteriales bacterium
ATTAAAGCGAGCAGTCGTTGTGGGCGAGCGCAGCCCAGGATCAGTTATGGAATCGGACACAAAAATATTCCCCAACGGAGCGGTTTTTATGTATCCTGTTGCTCAACTCAGCACTCCGGATGGTGTCGTGCTTGAGGGATATGGCGTGGTGCCGGATATAGAGGTTGGGCTAGATCGAAATATGTTGCTGAAGGGTATCGATTCTCAGCTTGATACAGCTGTAAGATATATAAAAAAAGAAAAACAAAAGTAGGCTTTTTAAAATTTCTCAAGCTTAAGACAAAAGATCGTAAATTAATTATTTCACGACATCTTTATTAACAAATCACTACACATCTTTATCTTGGTATAACCTCATCCTTGCTCTTTTTTCAAATGAATGATCTGCTCCATCTGGTCTAAATATTTTGTAAAAGCTTTTCTTCCTTTCTGTGTAATCGCACAAGTCGTTTTCGGTTTTTTCCCTTCAAATGATTTTTTTATCGAGACTAAGCCATTGGCTTCCAATTTAGTCAAATGAACGCTCAAATTCCCATCTGTTGTCCCAATCGCCTCTTTTAAAAATGTAAAGTTCGCATTTTCAGCTGTGATCAATACTGATAATATCGCTAAACGGGTGGGTACGTGAATCAGGGGATCGAGCTTTAGAATGTTGTCATGACTCATTTTTGCCGGCCTGTTTTTTGTATTGTCTGTTCAGCATAAATCCGGGGAGAACCCATCCCAATAAAATAATGGCGATCATGATTAGGAAACGAAATTGACCTTCTGTAAGAGCCAGAACCAATGCACCTGCCCACCAAACGATACTGCACCATTGAATATTCCGCAGTTCAAAGATGACTCCTGCTGAGAAAAGTGCAATCCCCATAATCATGGATGTGAGTGGTGGAATCAGACTCCATGGATAGACTTTAAGAAGAGGGAATAGAAAGACCAGCAAAATAATGGATATTCCACAGGCAAAAAACACGCCGTAAAAAATGGTTTTAGGATAGGATTTCACTTTTTCTACTTTTTCTTTCTTTGTTAAGGTGAGATAGCCTATTACACCGCTCCCTACGGTAGCCAGGATTAAAGCGGGCAGTACCAGATGGTTTAGATTGTAGAACTCCAGCATACCGACTGCGAATGTGGCAACGGCCGCGAATATACCCAAAGCGATAAAGAAGAGGCCGGATTCGGCTGTCTCCCTTTTGGTTTTTTCAATCATTTTTTTGATGACTGAAAGCTCCTGTTGGATTTGATCTTGATTCATGAGTTCCTCCTATTAAGTGGTTATTGCTATAAAGTACTTTATGTCACAAAGTTAATTTAAGTATTTTCCATGCTGTTGTCAAGAATTATTTTTATTTTTTTTCGCTGTCCAGGACTTTCGTCCTACTCACTAAAGGTGCCGATTTTTGTCTTTCGAAAGACTCTCAGTTGTCTTTCTCCTCTTTTGGGATGGAAAACTGAATATTCTGACCTGGTCCGATCGTCTGCACTGAGTCGAACTGTCTCTGTCCGAAATCTTTTAATATAAAATATTCAATTTCTATTTCTCCTTGTTTCACACTCAATTCGACGTCGCAGCTTTTCCTTTTCTTTTTTAAAGAGCAAGTTCCCCAGGCGTAACCGTTCGACCAGAAATAGCGGCCTTCTTTGGGAGCAAACGCCATGGACTCGTCAACTCCGGAATACTGGAACCCGCTCAAAGCAAGAACCGCCCCCCAGCTGGCCATGGCTCGGGCATAATGAAATCCGCATTCGGCCTCATCGAATGGATTTCTTTTCGCCCCATCATACCTTGCCCGGATATTTTTTATACATTGAAGGCCGTTTTTCAGCTGCCCTTCATAGAGCATACCTACAGCTGCCGTATACTCGAAACCCGTCATAACCTCCGTAAAATAGGGGAAGGGATTTTTAGGCCGGTTCTTGGGATAACTGGCCATAAGTAGAGCTGCCTCATCCCCAAGAGCAAAAGACCGCATACAGTTAAAATGCTCATAAAGATTATCTCTATGGTTATATTTCATAATACTCTCAAGTGTTGTCTTGACGTGCTCTTTTTTTACCAAATAGCCGAGTCCACAGACATGGGCCAGAAACTGCCCAACGAGTTGATCGACCAGACACCCCTTTCCAAGCTGATAATCGGGTTTGGTCGGGTCTTGGGCACCCATCCCGATAAGGAGACTGGGCGCTATATTGGATATATCCTTTGGCGGCCGGATTTGATGCTCGTAATAATCACCGTTAAAAAGATTTTCGTCAATCCATCTCCGTCCGTTTTCAAAAAGTCTCCGGCAGTCTGCGGCAAAATCATCTTCCCCGATATACCGCGCCATCTCCTCTGACGCCCTCAAGGCTCCCAAATACCAGATGCCCATCTGAGGATTGGGCCCGTAGTATTCCACATCCATGGTGTTGTGCTGACAGCCCTCCATGACTCCATCCATGTCGGCATCCCATCCTCCCTCTATCCAGCAGAACTCCAGAGCCCGTTTGATATTGGGCCAGAGAGATTTGAGCATGTTATCATCCCCGGAAAGCTGCCAGTCGCGGTAAATTTTCATGATACAGCCCATCTGGCCGTCTGCAGCTGCCTTGCCAAAATCCTGTGCTCTATCCAAAGGTAAAGAGACCCGGAAACTCATTAAACCCAAATCATCGGTGGCAAAACCGAATTCAACTTCCCGCATCGATTTGGCCAGCTCGCCAAAAAGGAATGCCGTGGCTTGCTCATAATTCCAGACATGGGTGCAGGAACCATGGCAGCACCCACGCCTGTTGCTCGAACCTTCCCATCCAAAAAAACGGCCGTCTTTTGTACGGAAACAGGTCTGCGTGCGCAGCGTGCTTATGTTGAAAAGAGCCGCTTCCTTGACCACATCGGATAGAGAACTCTCACTGAATGTCCGGGCAAAATCTACAGTTTTCCCCTCTAGGTCATCCATTTTGAGGAAAAATTTCTCGGCCACATCCCAGGCATCCTCATACATAGTTGTGTAGAAGTTGCCGATCCGGTCGTCCTCGGTATTTTTGGGAGTCCAGGTGTACCGGTTAGGAAAATGCCAGGTTAGGAGAAAAGTGACTGTCCGGCTTTCTTTGGGGGGAACTTCCAGTTCCACGGACAGAGAAGCCATGGGATTATCCTGATTTTCGGATTTCCTCTCTTCCAGCTTTCCGTCCCCGCTGAAATCATCCCAGAAATCCAGGAAGGACGTTCCCCAGCCGCCTCTCAGCCAGGATGTCCGGTAGCACACCCGTTCTTTGGAGAGTGTGGTCAGGGCGATTGTGCCCCACTGCTCGGCATTGGGATCGATCCCATCAGAAGACATAAATATTCCCTGAAGCCTCTGAGTTTTCTGGAATTCATTCCGGTTGGATTTCCCGCCAATAAAGACCCGGTCTCCCTTCCAATCCAAACCCGCCTGTGATCCGTCCTGGCCGATAAAATTGGGCAGGCTGCCGCAAATGGACGCGTTGAGCGATTTTTTTGTTTTATTTTTTACCACAAAACGAATAACGGCTACAGGAATACCGCTGGAGTCGGCATCTCCTGGAATAAGAGGATTAAAAGCTTCGATGCGGACATCGACATTCATATCTGGATCAGAAAGATCCACCTGGCCAAGAGGGTAGGCTGCTTTAAAGGAACAATCCCTGAACCTTGGAAGACCATGATTTACAGTCGTGCTGCCGTGACTGTCTTCGTAGACAGAAAGCGGAAGAGGACCTTCAAGAGCGCGGGCGGATGCTTTCCCATCTTCTGTTCGTGTATAGATCGCAAAAAAGGGGCCAATTCTCCCTTGGATGCTGGGAACAAATCCTTTGGCGGCACGATTTACAATCTCCCAGTCCCGAAGATCACCCCGCCCCCCAAGAGATACCGTTCCTGTGCCGATCCCTCCCAGGGGAAGTGCGATAAGGTCCAAATGTTCTTGATCATACTTTTTGAGAATCGGCCACCCTTTTTCCTCGGCCATGAGGCAATTCCCTAAGAGAAATATTATCAAAATGTTTAAAAAAAACCGGAAAGACTTGGATCCCATTTTTTCCTCCATCCTGAATACCTAATAAATATTAAACTACGTATATCAAAATAATCGGATAGAGAAAAGCGCGATTGTAGGTGGCGCGTTTAACATACGGAAAGAAGAGAAATCAGAGGCTCGAATTCAATATCTTCCCACTGGAAAAGAAGGATGGAAATATTTTGTAAAAAGGAGTAACTTGTTTGCAACAAACTCACACCGGCAAAAGGAGGTGCAATGAGTTCAGAAATTGTTATTCAAACCAATGATTTGTCTGTGTATTATGGTGCACATCGCGGCATAAAAGACCTAAATTTATCTGTTCAAAAGGGCGAGGTTTTTGGTTTCTTAGGGCCAAATGGTGCTGGCAAAACAACGACATTAAGAGCAATACTGGATATTATCCATCCAACCCAAGGCAGTGCAACTCTATTTGGCCTTGACAGTCAAAAAGATGGCGTTGCTATTCGCGAACGCACAAGTTATCTGCCAGGAGAACTTAGCCTGTATCCCTCTATGAAAGCTAACTATTTCCTTGATTTGCTCGGCTCCCTTCAAAAAAACAAGCTGGATGAATCTTATCTTGAACAGCTTTTAGAACGTGTTGACCTCGATCCATCCAGGAAAATAAAAGAATATTCTCATGGAAATAAACAGAAAATTGGTGTTGTAGCTGCTTTTATGGGAAAAAAAGATTTAATTATTTTGGACGAGCCAACAATTGGCTTAGATCCCCTTGTTCAGAAAACTGTATTAGAATTAGTTCAGGAAGTTAAGGATGAAGGGCACACGGTTTTCTTTTCCTCACATAATTTAAAGGAAGTACAAACGGTTTGTGATCGTGTTGGTATCATTCATAATGGAGAGTTAATAAAAACAGAAAAAATTGCAACTCTTTTAACCCAACAGCTTAAACGCCTTGAAATTAAATTTAAAATAGAACCTCCTCAAGATGTTTTTGCAATGGAAGGCGTGAGGGAAATAAGTCGTGATGGAAATCTTGTTCTGTTTGAAGTCAGTCAAGACTTAGATGGACTGATGGAAAAAGCTGTACCCTATGGAATAATAGATATCGAGACCAAAACCATATCTTTGGAAGAAATCTTCCTAACATTCTATGGCCCTCACCACAAAGGGGGCGAAAATGTTTAATCTATTGATACATGAAATAAGATCACGTTGGAGGGCAATTCTTGGTTGGGGTTTTGGCCTTGTTCTATATGGAGCCGTATATATATTAATATTTCCTCCTGGACT
>CAZLLG010000178.1:0-5691 GCA_964560275.1 uncultured Eubacteriales bacterium
GGATTTTGAATTTGTGAGAACTCTTGCTCGACATCCCTGCCCAACAAAAATTCCCAAGAAGATCAGGCTTGAAATCCTCCAGATCATTTTTTTTCGATTTGGTTGTCTCATGAGTTTCATTCTTTTAGTCGTACTTAACGGTTTTTTCTGTACAATTTATAAAAAATTATTAGTAGCTTCAATCTGGGCTTAATAGAGATTATACCATATCATTATTTTTTTTCTTATTTTTCCCAGTTTTAAGATAGCTCCTCCTGAAACAGAACTAAATGATTGAACTCTTGATGGGTCCATGATATATCTTATCGTTATTCAATAGGACAAATGAATAAATCATCAAAGAGGAGGAATACTCATGAAAACATTTTTGGGCATACTCATTTTTTCAATTATTTGTGTGGCATTCACTAGTTCATGCACCAAGCCGCAGCCTATCGATATTCATAAAAACGCCATTACTCTCGATACGCATGTGGACATCAGCACCAATTACGCCACAGAGGAAGTCGATCCCGGGATCGACCATCCAAGACTGCGGTGTGATCTTACAAAGATGGAAAACGGAGGAATGGACGGTGTTTTTCTTGCGGCCTATGTGGGCAACAGAGATGACCTGAGTGCGGAAGCTTCCCAAAAGGCGCATGAAACCGTCATGACCAAAATCGAAGCAATTCACCGCCTGGCCGAACAGATGTATCCAGACAGATGTGAACTGGCCGTAACTCCGGATGATGTTAAAAGAATCGTCAAAACCGGAAAAAGAGCCATCATGATCGGGATTGAGAATGGCTTTTCCATTGGTGAGAACTTGCCCCTGGTAGAACAATATTATGACTTGGGAGTGCGTTACATCACCTTGGTACACAGCCGTCATAACCAAATCTGTGACTCCTCAGGACCGAAGGAACCTCTTCATAACGGGATTTCGGATTTTGGTAAAAAAGTGGTTGTAGAAATGAACAGATTGGGAATCATGTGTGATGTGTCTCATATTGCAGAAAAATCTTTTTGGGATCTCATTGAAATGACCAAGGCTCCAATAATGGCCACTCATTCAGGCTGCGCTGCGCTCAATCCCCACAACCGAAATCTGACCGATGACCAGCTCGAAGCACTGGCCGAAAACGGCGGGGTGATCCAAATTGTGGCTTTAGGCGGTTTTTTAAAGGCCGAGACGCCCGAACACAGGGACGCCGTTGCAGAGATCCGTAAAGAATTGGAACTGCCCAGCAGAAGAGAAATGTATCGAATGTCCGAGGAAGACAGAGAAGCCCTCCAACCAAAACTGGAGGAATATGCCAGACGAGTAGAAGAGATGGAAAAAATTTATCCTCCTACAGGGCTGAAAGATATGGTCGACCACATCGATCACGCCGTTAAGATTGCAGGTATAGATCATGTAGGCATCGGAACTGATTTTGATGGTGGAGGAGGCATTCCAGGTTTTAACAACCATGCCGAAGCCAAAAATGTGACCGATGAGCTGATAAAACGCGGGTATTCAGCCAAGGACATTTACAAAATTTGGGGAGGAAACCTTCTCCGGGTATGGGGAGATGTGGCCAAAGTCGCCTCTAAAATCCAAAATAACAATTAGTTCATTCTCTTCCTCTTTTAGCAATAATCAGAGGGATTTTTTGTGTTAAAGGAGAATACCATGACATTCACGCACAAGCGTCTAGCTTTAATCCTATGTGTTTTTTTATTTTTTAGTTCCCTATCCTTGGCCGGGCAAGAAAAAACAGCTCCCCGGCCATTCACAATTGATGATTACGGCCGCTGGCAGAGCATTGTCTCCACATCCATTTCAGATGATGGATTTTGGATGACATTCGGCTATAAAAAAGAAAAATCTGATGATTTATTCTATGTCCAAAGTCTGACCTCAGACAAAAAATACGAAATCCAACGCGCATCGCGGCCTTTATTTTCCGATGACTCCCAATGGCTGATGGCTAGGGTAACTCTTCCGTGGAAAGAGGCAGAAAAGCTACGCAAAGACAGAAAACCTGTTCCTGATAAAGCACATCTGCTGAACCTCCAGACAGGAGACAAAATCACCTGGGACAATATCGCTTCTTATAATTTCTCAAAAGGTTCATTATTCCTCACAGTCAAAAAGACCAAGTCCAATCCCACTGCAAAATTTAGCGGTGCAGACCTTATTCTGCGCGACTTGACCAGGGGAACTGACCTAAACCTTGGAAACGTGGACATCTTTTTGTTCAACAAGCCGGGAACACAATTGGCCTACACTGTCAGCGCAGCAGACAAGGCCGGAAACGGGCTGTATTTAATCGATCTCGACTCGGGTGCAATCCAAACTTTAGATGACGGCAGTGCCGACTATTCTCATCTCACATGGAATAAAGAAGGAACTGCCTTGGCTGTTCTGAAAGGAACGCAATCAAAAGAATTCACACAAAAAGACAATATACTGGTTGCATTTGTTGGCTTAAACAGCGACCACCCCACACGCATCGAATATGATCCTTCGCAGGACACCAGTTTTCCCGAAGGAATGGTGATTTCAGAAAAAGTTGCCTCCTCATCCAGATCAAGAGGAGGACAAAGTTCTAGAGGAGCTCTTTTTTGGAGTGAGGACACGACGAAAATTTTCTGCGGAATAAAAGAGCAGGAAAAGACCCCTGAAAAGAAAAAAGAAGACGATCCTCCCGTTGCCGATGTCGACATCTGGCACTGGAAGGATGAAGTCCTCCAATCCGTCCAGATGAAACGCGCTGCAAGAGACAGAAATTATACATACAGGTCCGTTTACAGCTGGAAAGATAAAAAATTCTTTCAGCTGACCGATGAAAAGATGAGAACCATTTCCATCTCCGAGAACGCAAAATGGGGAATCGGGCGAGATGACAAGGCCTATATCTCGGACTGGAAGGAATCTCAAGCCGATTATTACAGAATCAATATTTCCACGAATGAACGATCCTTGATGTTTAAAGGCCAAAAACGAATTTTAGGTTTATCACCTGACAGCAAACACTATTTGTATTGGAAAGATGGACATATTTGGGATTATGTCATCGATCGGGAAAAGATTGTCAACTTGACGGAAAATGCTCCTGTCAGTTTTGTCAATGAAGACTATGACCATCCAGGGACAAAACCACCCTATGGAATAACAGGTTGGACAAAGGATGGAAAGTCCGTCATTCTCACACACAAATACGACCTCTGGATCCAGCCTTTTGACGGCAGTGCTGCCATTAACTTGACTTCAGGAATAGGGGCTAAAAACGAAATCCGTTTTCGTTATGTCAGGACAGACTCTGAAGAAAAATTTATTGACCTCTCCAAACCAATTATCTTGTCAGCTTTTGGCCAGTGGACTAAAAAAGCGGGATTTTACACTTTATCCAAGGGAAAACTGGAAAAAAATGTCTATGAAGATAAATCCTACGGCCGTTTGACCAAAGCGAAAAAAACCGCTAGATATTTGTACACTATTGAAACTCCCAAAGATTTTCCAAATTACTACGTCAGTGACCAAACATTTCTTTCTCCCCAACGTATCACCGACGCCAATCCCTGGCAGTCGGAATACAAATGGGGATACAACATGCTGATCGAATACACAAATAAGGGAGGCAAACGCCTGCTGGGTGTTCTTTGTATACCGGATGACTATCAGAAAGGACAAAAACTTCCCATGCTTGTCGATTTTTATGAAAAGAACTCCCAAAACCTCAATAGATTCTCCCGTATGATCTATCGGGATACTCCAATGTTTTATAAATATGTCAGCAACGGTTACCTCGTGCTGCTGCCCGATGTCCATTTCAATACCCGCACCACACATTCGGACATGCTCGATTGTGTAGAGGCTGCGGTCAAAAAAGTGATCGAATTAGGCTATGCCGATCCCAAACGCGTAGGTCTTCACGGACACAGTTTTTCCGGTCAGGGTTCGGCCTTGATTGCAGGGCGGTCAAAGATGTTCGCGGCCATTGTTGCCGGAGCAGCCGCGACCGACCTAATATCTGATTTTAACCAGCTCTGGAAATCCTCGGGCACAAACCAGCACCGCTACGATTATTATGGGCAGGGCCGGTTCGGGACAAATCCCTTCGACGATCTCGATCTTTACATCAATGAGTCGGCTGTTTTTCACGCCAGAACAATGGATACTCCTCTTCTGTTGCTGCATGGGACAGCTGACGGATCTGTGGAATGGCTGCAGGCTGTTGAATTTTATAACGCTCTGCGTTTTAACGGAAAAAATGTGATTTTAGTCTCCTACCCGGGTCAGGGGCATCATGCATCCAAGCTCGAGAATAAAATTGATTTTCAAATACGCATGGAACAGTTTTACGATCACTATCTCAAAGGAAAACCGGCTCCGGACTGGATGGTCAATGGAATTCCTTTTATAAAAAAGAAAAAATAGTGGATAAAGCGTCCAGAGAATTTCAGATTTTTGCTAAACCTGCAGGAGCTAGCTGCAATCTGGACTGTGAGTACTGCTACTACGTAAACAAAAATCGACTCTATCCAAAAGGCCATTCATTTCGTATGCCCGAAGATATCCTGGAAGAATACATCAAACAGCATATGCGATCCTCTCCTGATCCAGAGGTCCGTTTTTCCTGGCACGGCGGAGAACCTACAATTCTGGGTCTGGACTACTTTTTTAGGATAGTTGAGATCCAACAGAAGTACAAATCTCCCAAACAGCGCATCCTCAACGGAATCCAGACCAACGGAATTCTGCTCAATGAGGATTGGTGTCGATTTTTCGCTTCAGAGGATTTTTCAGTAGGGCTAAGCCTGGACGGCCCTCAGGGCCTGCATGACAGTTTCCGGTTGACAAAAGACGGAAAACCTACGCATACAAAAGTGATGCGTGGGTACGCTCTTCTGCGTAAATACAAAATTCATACCGACATCCTATGCGTCGTGAATTCAAAGAACGTTCAGTTTCCTACTCAGGTGTACAGATTTTTTAAGCAGATCGAGGCACCCTATATGAGCTTTCTTCCCGTTGTCGAACCCCAGATAGATGCAGACAACGGCGTCAGTCCGTTAACAGTTAAGGCTGAAACATGGGGAAATTTTCTCTGTACGGTCTTCGACGAGTGGATCGCTCAAGATATTGGAAAGATTAAAATCCAGATATTCGAAGAGGCTTCCAGGACAGCTTTTGGGCAGGACCATTCTCTGTGTATATTTCGACCCACATGTGGAGATATCCCAGTAATCGAGCACAATGGGGATTTTTTTTTCGTGCGACCATTTTGTCGACAGTGCGCATCTAAGAGGAAACATTTTAGAAACTCCTCTGGTCGAACTGCTTGAAAGTCCTGAACAGAGGGCATTTGGTTTGGCCAAACAGAACACCTTGCCTCGCTACTGCCTAGAATGTGAGGTTCGACCAATGTGCCATGGAGAGTGCCCAAAAAATCGATTCCTGCTTACGCCCGATGGAGAGGAAGGGCTCAACTACCTGTGTGCGGGGTACAAACGTTTTTTTAACCACTGCCATCCTTTTGTTTCTCAAGTGGCTGCACAATGGAAAAAACAGATCGAAACTGATTCAACACAAATTAAGACAGGCCGCAACGATCCATGCCCTTGTGGCAGCGGTTTAAAATCTAAACTGTGTTGTTTATAGGAACATCAAGTCTTAAGCTTCCCGTTAAAAAACTCGATGGTTCGCTTCCAAGCAAGTGC
>CAZLLG010000178.1:5701-7947 GCA_964560275.1 uncultured Eubacteriales bacterium
GGCCTCTTCGTGATAGCGGGAACCCGTATCATTAAAAAATGCATGCCCGGCACCCTCATAGACAAACATCTGGTACTCAACCGAGGCTTTTTTCAAAGCGGCTTCAAAAGCTTCAATGCCGGCATTGATCCGCGTGTCTGAACCGCCATAATGACAGAGCAAAGAGGCTTTGATCTTTGGGACATCTTCTGCGGCGGGTTGGCTGCCGTAGAAAGGGACAGCTGCCAATAAATCAGGCGCATTTACGGCAACCTGGTTGGTCATCCTCCCTCCCCAACAGAAGCCCATACAACCGACCTTTCCAGTGGATTGGGGGTGAGTTTTTAAGTACTGAACAGCGGCTGTAAAATTATTAATGGTTGAAGGGCCGTCCAGCTTTCTCATAAGAGTACGAGCCTCATTCACATCTTCAGGAGTTCCTCCTAAAGGGGACAGTGCATCAGGAGCAACAGCCAAAAAACCTTCCAATGCGACTCGTCGTGCCACATCTTCAGTGTGAGGATTCAATCCCCTATTCTCATGGATCACAATAACTCCAGAGAATTTTTTGTCTCCTTTGGGTCGAGCAAAATGGGCTTTCATCTGCCCTGTTTCAATGGGATATGTAACATTTTCAACAACCAGCCGCGGATCATCTTTAGATACAACTTGGGCATTTGCATAATTCTTCTGAAGCAAAGGCAGCAGAGTCACTGCCGAAGCCGTACTGCCGGCAAGGAGAGCTAGCTTTTTTAGGAACTCCCGACGATTAAGAAAACCCTTTGAATATTTTTCATACAACACTATAAATTTTTGATCCATTTCCGTCCTCCTTCACTAACACGATGTATAACAAATCTCCTTTCTATCGTCAATGAAAGAAACATCCCGATTCCATGATTCCAAGAACTCAAAAATAAAATCACAAAAATTGGAATGCCTAAACTCAATCATCGCCATTATGTGGAAATTTCGTTATAATTATTTTTTCTTAAGACTCGAATGAATAAAAGCCGATGAGCGAAAACGATCCGAACGAAATTTTTCTCTCAGTTGTGATCCCGGCTTATAATGAGGACAAGCGTATATCAGATACACTTGTAAAAATTCGGGACTATTTGGATCGACAGGACTATTCAAGCGAAATCATTGTTGTCAGTGATGGATGTACTGATGCGACTGATTTATATGCCACAACATCCTTAAAGACTTGGCCAAATTTCCGCCTCTTGTCCCGGATTGAAAATAAAGGGAAAGGATACTCAGTTAAAGAGGGAATCCTTCAAAGCCGAGGCAATTTCATTCTTTTTACAGATGCCGATCTCTCTGCTCCCATCGAAGAACTTACTAATTTTTTGCCTTGGATTGATGAATTCGATGTTTTGATTGGCTCCCGTGCCTTGCCTGAATCAAACATTCAAATCCACCAACCATTTTTCCGTGAATTTATGGGAAAAACTTTCAATCTTTTCGTTCAGCTTCTTGTTTTACGAGGAATTAAAGATACGCAGTGTGGATTCAAACTCTTTCGAAGGCAGGCCGCCCTGGATATTTTTCACCGGATCAAACTCACACGATTCGGTTTTGATGTTGAAGTTCTCCATGTCAGCCAAAAACTAGGATACAGCATCAAACAACTGCCAGTTGTCTGGAGGAACTCTCCTGAAAGTCGTGTCCATGTCATCAAAAGTTCAGCGGAAATGTTTTTCAATTTATTTCGCATCAAATTTCTTCATAGATCTCTAAAAAAGATTCAATAGGTTCATGATAAAAAATTCAAAAGTGTCGCTTTTTGTTTTACTCTTTTTTGTTCTCATTATCAGGATTGTCTTTTTAGGGCTCTTTCACGACCAGGTGTTCCAGGGCCCCTCCACGCTCTTCGATCAGTCTTATGTCGCCATGAATATTCTAGATGGTCAAGGCATTAAAACTTATAAATCCCCCCCACAGAGTGTCAATCCTTCAGAACCATCTAAACTCATCGATCCGGAGTTTTATGTTCTTGTGTCTCCCCTCTTGATTCCCTATATCAAGGATGTCACGGGATATGCTTTCTTCCTGGCATTCCTTTGGCTGCTCTCAGGGGCCAAACTTTGGATCTTCGCTCAGATCGCACAAATTCTCCTCGATGTTGCAGTGGCATTGGGGCTGTATCTTCTGACAAAGAAGTTTTTTGGAAAAAAGGCCGCATACCTCAGTGTTTTTGTCTTTTCTATTCTTTTTTTCGAGGCCAGAGCCAGCATTGTTCCCTATAAAGACATTTTCAA
>CAZLLG010000179.1:0-7928 GCA_964560275.1 uncultured Eubacteriales bacterium
GTTATCGGTAAACAGGGTAGAACAGCTCGTGCTATAAGGGTGATTCTTGGTGCAGCAGGGATGAAACTCAAACGGAGATTCAATCTCGAAATTATCGAGAAAGGATAATTTGCGAAGTATAGGGAAAGTTTTAAAAACACAGGGGAGGAGAGGCGAGCTAAAAGTCAAGCTTTTCACCGACCCCTCAGAAAAGCTTTTTTTTTTCAAGCATATTTTTTAACAAGAAAGGACTTTCAGTAGAATTTCAGATTGAAGCTTTTCGCCTCCAAAAAACCTTTACGATTTTAAAACTCAAGGGTATTGATTCGATCACACAAGCCCAAGAGTTTGTTGGGGAAGATATCCTCTATCCCGTTGAGGATTTTTCCCAGTTAAAAAACGGTGAGTTTTACTTCCATCAGATAGAAGGCTGTGCCGTTTTTACGAAAAATGGCGAGCAAATTGGCACTGTTCACGATGTGATGACGGTATCTGAAAATGATTTATTGGTTGTCCATGGAGAAGAGGGGCGTGAATATTTAATTCCGCTGACTCAATCAATCTGCCTTAAGATTGATTTGGACAAGAGGGCCATAATCATAGATCCCCCAGAGGGTCTTTTAGATTTAGATGAAATTTGATATAATCACCATCTTTCCCGAAATGTTTGGGAATGTTTTTTCTGTTGGGGTGCTCAAAAAAGCCCTGGACAGAAACTTGATTGAGATCCGTGTTCACGATCTAAGAGATTTTGCCTCTGATAATCATAAACAAGTTGACGATAGACCGTTCGGAGGCAAACCAGGAATGGTTTTGAAGCCCGAGCCGATATTTTCTGCAGTCGAGAACATTCGTGAGAGCGAGACGACTCCGGTTTATCTGCTTTCCCCTCAGGGGAGGAAATTAAACTCCTCTCTTGCAGAAGAGTTGGCGGCCAATAGACAATTAGTTTTCATTTGTGGTCGTTATGAGGGAGTTGATGAGCGGGTGGTTGAATATCTGGTGACGGATGAAATTTCCATCGGTGACTACGTCCTTACTGGAGGAGAACCAGCGGCCGTTGTACTTGTGGATGCGATATCGAGGTTCATCCCTGATGTAGTGGGGAAGACGGAATCTGTGCAGTCAGATTCGTTTATTGAGGGCACTTTGGGTTTCCCTCAATACACGAGACCGCGGGATTTTCGAGGAAAAAAAGTCCCTGATGTGCTTTTTACCGGAGATCATAAGAAAATCGAGGATTGGAGAAAAAAGAGGTCTTTAGAAAAGACCAGGTTAAAACGCCCTGATCTTTTAGACCAAAAAGACAAAATGATAACGAGGAAATAACAATGGATAAAATTAATTTGGTAGAAGAGAAACATTTAAAAGATAACCTGAAAACATTCAATGTGGGAGACACGATTAAAGTACACGTCGTTATTCGAGAGGGAGAAAAGGAAAGAATCCAGATTTTTCGTGGTGATGTGATTGCTAAGAGAGGCTCCGGAATGGGAGCTAATTTTACAGTCCGAAAAAACTCATTCGGGATCGGTGTAGAGAGGATATTTCCCCTTCATTCAAAGATGGTTCAAGATATCGAAGTCGTGCGCAAGGGCAAATCCAGGCGTGCAAAGCTTTACTACCTGAGAAAACTCAAAGGGAAAGCAGCCCGGATCAAAGAAGCCCGATAGTCCTCCTCCCCTCTTCAATTCGAAAATTTCCCTTAGGGCCGGTCCGCGTATAGTCCACACAGAGTATCTTTTCCCCGGGCGAAGACGCCCCCTTCCCAGCCACCTCACCACTATACGCTTCCGGTGAGATACCACTGCGCCATCCACCCCTTCTTCTCCATATATCCCCTTTTATTTTCCCATCATCAGCAGGAACTAAACAAATATAGCTAAAACGAAAATGGGGACGCTGTCTCAAATCTCTAAAAATTTGAACTTTTGTTCGGACTATTATATTATTCTAGAGGTGCATGGAGCGCCTTCGATTCCATTTTTTTCGACCGCTTGCCGAGGGTAGGATTGGCAGATTTCAGGATCGAGAGAGAGATCATTCAAGACGGGTATTCAGTCATTGCGGGGATCGATGAAGCTGGAAGAGGCGCTCTATTTGGTCCGGTTGTGGCTGCGGCAGTGGCATTTCCTCATCCGCTCATTACTGGAGAAGGGCCACCTTGGTTGGATGAGATCAATGATTCTAAACTTTTATCTCCTAATAAAAGAAAGAGATTGGCAAAATCCATCCTCGGGCAAACGAATTTTGTGGGCATTGGGCTATCAACACATACTGAGATCGATCGACAAAATATATATTGGGCTTCACTAGAGGCGATGCGGAGAGCTATTTATAAAATGGGCATCGAACCTGAATACCTTCTTGTAGACGGATTTTATCTTGCGGATGTTCCTTATCCTCAGAAAAAAATTCCCAAAGGCGACAGAAAGAGCAAATCGATAGCAGCGGCTTCCATTGTGGCCAAAGTTATCAGGGATGAGATGTTAGTTTATTTAGACAAGGTTTTTAGCGGATATTATCTATGGAAGCATAAGGGTTACGGTACAAAAGAGCATTATGCATCCTTAAAGGAACTCGGGCCGACAGACTTCCACCGGAAATCTTTTAATCTGGGATTTGAGAAAGAGAGATGAATTCTAGAAAGGAAACCGAGGCCGCTGCTGAAAAATATGTCAAGCGAGGAAAATACAGAGATGCAATAAATGAATACCAGAAACTTCTCACCGGGAGCCAGGAACAAGATATCACAATCAGAAATATTCTTGGCGACCTGTACATCAAGGCCGATCTTATAGATGCAGCTGTTGAAGAGTTTCTGCGGATTGCGCAGCATTACGAGCAGAGAAATATTTACGCCAAATCCATCGCTCTTTATAAGAGAATCACGCGGCTGAAACCTGAAAATTTAGAATTTACAGAAAAGCTGGCCGACCTGTTCCGGGATCAGGGATTCATCTCTGAGTCAAGGACAGAATATTTGCAGTTGGCGAAAAATTACTCTGAGAAGGACAGGCCCAAAGATGCCATACGCGTCTACCATAAATTGCTTGAATTGGACAGAGAGGATACGGATTCCCGACTCGCTCTTGCTGGCCTGTACGAAAATGAGGGGAAAGCGGAATTGGCCATTGAAGAACTGAATGAGCTGGCTGAGCTCAAAATGGCAGGAGACAAATATGCAGAGGCGAAACCTCTGCTCGATCGCGCTCGAAATTTGCAGGAGGATCATTCTCGTACACTCTCCAATCTTATTGACCTCCTAAAAGTTGAGAAAAAGGATAAAGAAGCCCTATCCCTCGTCAAGAATATTCTCAAAAAAGATAAAGAGAACATCAAGGCTCTTAAAATCTATGGCAACCTGTTGTATTCCAAAAATGACTTTAAAAAAGCGGAAGAAATATTTGCCAAGATTTTGTCATTGAGACCTAATGAGAACAATGTCAGAGTCAGATTAGGGAAAATTTATATCCACGAGAAAAAGATCGACGAAGCGTATGCACTATTTGAGCCGATTGTCGAATCGTTTATACAGAAAAAAAAGGAAGATAAGGCAATCAGTCTTCTCGGTCTTATAATGGAAGCCAAAGTCATCCATCTGCCTACCTTGGAAAAAATGGCTAGTATTTATAAGGAGAGAGGACAAAAAGAGAATTTTAAGGTTGTAACCAAGATTCTCCTTTCTGAGTTCCGGACGAAAAAACAGAATGACAAAATACTGGATATTTTAAAGGTGCTCGTCCAAATGTTTCCCGATGACGGGACATACTACCTGGAACTCAAACAAATGAAGAAAATTTTAGGAATTCAGGATAAGGATGAAGTTGATGATGATTCCTTAAAGTTAGATGAGAAACCTAAAGAGACAATCGACTCCATGCTTGCGAAGGCCGACTTATATATCGAGCAGGGTCTTGTTCGTAATGCAAAACGGATTCTCAACAATCTTTTTGTTAATTTTCCAGACGAACCGAGGATCGTTCAGAAGGTTGAAGAGCTCAAAAACGTTTTCCCGGATTTCGACCGCGAGGAAATTCCAGAGAGAGTGGAGAGGGTTACTGAAAAGGAATCGCAGCTTTTTAAAGGAGACCAAAAAGCGGTTTTGGAAAATTCTCAGCAAACCGAAAAACCGGCCAAAGAGGAAGATACGATTTCTGTCGCCGATATTTTTGCAGATACGGATATCATTCCTTTCTCATCTCAGACAGGAGAGCCGAGTGTTTATTTTGATCTGACTGGGAGGATTAACGAAGAATTGAATGTGATGCAGGAAATTTTATCTCTTCAGAAGGAAAAAGGAATTTCGACATTTGAAAAGCCCTTATCCGAAATTATCGCGGATTTTAAAATGGATGTCGGCGAAAAGTTGCATGAGGCAAATTTTGAAAGTCGATACAATCTCGGTCTAGCTTTTTTGGAACAAGGTCTCTGGGATGAAACCATAGAAGAAATGAAGTTGGCGTCTCAGGATCTTTCTCTTGCCATTGACTGCTACTTAGTGATGAGTATATGTTTCCGGAACAAACAAGATTATAATGAAGCTTTGATCTGGATCGAAAAAGCACTTCAGATTTCGGAAGAAGGTTCTGTCCAGGCATTTTCACTCAAATATGAACTCGCTTCTCTCTATGAAGAGATGGGAGACTCTCTCAAAGCGATGCAGATTTTCCTCGAGGTAAAGAAATGGAAATCCGGTTATCGCGAGGTGAACAAAAAACTTAAGAAATTGGCCAAGGCCATCAAATAATCTAAAAATTCATAAAAACTGTCGACATTTTTTACCCCAAGGGGGCGATCCGATCTTTCCACATCTGCTTCGTTACGACCGGTTAGGTTGGGACGGTTCGCGGTGGACAACTACAGCTTCATGTGTCGATGCCTCGCATCTGCCCGTGAACCTCGGTCGTGAATTATTCCTAAAACCAGTTGGGGGGAATGAGAAACTTTTTGTGACTCAAGCGTTGTTATAAAAGTGACAATGCTAGAGAGAATCACATGATTATAGGAGTGAGTCAGTCTATCCGAAACGTATGTCATTTGATTGACAAGATTAAAATGAGGGATGTTCCTGTCTTCATCCGGGGAGAAAGTGGAACAGGGAAAGAACTTGTAGCCAGAAAAATTCATGAGAGCAGTTTAAGAAGGAATGGACAATTTGTAGCTGTAAACTGTGGAGCTCTCCCAGAGAATCTTCTGGAGAGCGAGTTGTTTGGGTATACACGTGGGGCCTTTACCGGAGCTTATCGCGACAAAATGGGCCTTATTGAAGAGGCCAGGGGCGGGACCTTTTTTTTAGATGAAATTGGTGATCTCTATGCAAATCTTCAAGCTAAACTTCTCAGGTTCCTTCAGGAGCGAGAAATTCGACGTGTGGGCGATAATAGGATTCGTCATGTCGATGTGCGCCTCATCAGTGCGACACACAAGGATATTGAAGCCGAAGTCTTACATGGAAATTTTCGTGAAGATCTGTATTATCGGTTGAAGATCTTAACGATTGAGCTGCCTCCTTTGCGAACAAGAAGGGAGGACATTTTTCTCCTTATAGATTGTTTTTTAAAAAAATATTGTGAAGAGCAGGGTCGGGAAGATGTGATTTTCTCTCCTGAAGCCATCGAGCTTTTGGCCAATTATTCTTGGCCTGGAAACGTCAGAGAGCTGCAGAACGAAATTCTGAGATGTTTGATCTTAAGCGATGACGGGTGCGTGATTCATGCAGATTGTCTATCCTCAAAGATAAATCCAGATAAAAAAAAAGGAAAAATTCAGCCTTGTGATTATTTTCGGGCTAAGGCTGAATTTGAGAAAAGGTATATCTATCAATCAGTTCAATTTTAACAGAGTCAAGACCGCGCAAAAAATTGGGATCAGTCGACAGGGTTTGTTTAAACTCATGAAGAGGCACGACATCACTGCCCCGGCTTCTCAAAAAGAATAAAACACATATTTTCATATCCTTGATTTCCAGACTGAGTTCTGTGAACTAGAAAGTCGATGAGAAATCACGGATATTGAAATGTTTTTAGTGCCGTTGAAATATTTGCTTTGGCTGTTTTTTTTTGATAGATTTTTCTTTCATGGCCAAGAAAAAAAAGGAATCTCACGTGTTCCAGGTGGAATGTTCCTGCTGTCGTGCTAAGCTTTGGATTGATCCTGTCACAAAAGAGGTGTTGAAATCAGAAAAAGCAATGAAAAAAAAGGGATCCTTAGACGACCTCCTATTGAAAGAGAAGAAGAAAAAGGAGGAAGTGGACAGGAGATTTACTGCAACAGCAGAATTGGCCAAAGAAAAACAGAAGTTGGCCAAAGAAAAATTTGAGAAGGCCTTTACTAATCTTGATGACGATTAGAAAATCAAAACATGTTTTTTAACTCCCGATCTGAGTTTCATCTTCCCTGATTTTTGGGGCCATTGTGAACTTCGTGAAGCCGAATACAGCCAGGATGATCACGGCTGTGTAGTTCATAATAGCCCAGGGAGCGTAAGTGAATGTGTCCACACCGAGCGTTGCTGCAATATACACTCCTGCCATGCTCCAGGGGATAAGAGGGACGATGATGGCGCCGCTTTCCTCGATGATTCTTGACAAATTTTTGGCCGCGAGGTTATTTTTTTTGTAGACGGGGGCCAGAAGTTCACCGGGAAGAATCATGGAAAGGTAGGAACTTCCAGTGACTAGAGCGGTGACAATGGAAGAGGCAATGGTGGTGAGCACGATGCTCCAAACCTTATTGGCAAAATTCATAACTCTGTTTAGAATAACAGACAGAAGACCGGTTTTCTGCATGATGCCGCCAAAGCAGAAGGCTGTAAAGGCCACAAGCAGGGTTTCCATCATACTCATCATTCCACCTCTGGAAATGAGGTCATCCACATACGCCACTCCCGTGCTGGACTGAAATCCTGAATTCATGGCTGTGGCGATGTTTGGAATAGACGCCTTCTGAAAAATTACGGCAAGGATTCCGGCCGCAAAGGAAGAGAGCAACATTCCAGGAATGGTGGGCTTTTTAGTGGCAGCAAAATAGAGGACAATCACCATGGGCAGAAGAAGAAGGAGATTAAAATTGAAATTAGCCTTCAGGGTTTTCATGATGATGGTCATTCTGACATTTTCAATGGTTTTTGCTTCATATCCAAGTCCGATGAAGAAATAGACGAGGAGTCCAATCAACCAAGCAGGGGTAGCAGACCATACCATGTGTTTGATGTGGTCGAACAGGTTTGAATTTGCCGCTACGGGAGCCAGGTTTGTCACGTCGGAAAAAGGGGACATTTTATCGCCGAAATAAGCCCCTGCCACTATCGCTCCAGCAGCAGGCCCGGCGGGGATACCTAACCCTAGAGCTATCCCCATAAAAGCCACGCCAAGTGTCCCTATTGTTCCCCAGGATGTCCCTGTGGCGATAGATGTCAGAGAGCACACGAAGCATGCGGTAACTAGAAAAAACTTTGGCGAGATGAGTTTGAGTCCATAATAAATGATCATAGGGATGGTCCCTGCAGATATCCAGGCACCTATGAGGATGCCGACGCAGAGCATAATCAGGATGGCCGGCATAGCCTTATGGATAGCATCGATGATCCCCCTTTCCATATCCTTCCATTTAAACCGCAGAATCATTCCTAGAATCCCTGTCAAAAAGGCTGCCGCTACAAGGAGGACTTGAGGTTTGATCTGGTAAATTCCGTAACCGATCCCAAGGAGAAGCCCCATGGTGATCATTGGGATAAGAGCCACTATTAGACTGGGTGTTTTTGTCGGTTGCGGCTTTATATTTTCTGAATCGTTCATCTGTATTCCTTAAAAGGAAGAAGGTAAACTATCATGAATTTCTTTACTAATCAATATTAGTAAATTGGAAATTGCGAGAAATTGAGAAATTGGGGACAGACCCCATTTATTTTTTGAATAAATGGGGACTGTCCCCAATTTCTCAATTTC
>CAZLLG010000180.1:0-7927 GCA_964560275.1 uncultured Eubacteriales bacterium
ATTTTCCAGGTGCTAGACAACCTCTCTTGAATCCCGAAGAGGCCAGTTTGAATGCTCAAAAACTCCTGACATTTTTCCGGGACAGCGATCAGCTTGTCATCCATATTCGCCATAACTCAAAGACTGGTGGAGAAATCCACGAAAACGTCATCCCTTTGGAAACAGAAAAGGTCATCTCCAAAAACAGCATCAACAGCTTTAAGGATACAGATCTATTGGATTTTCTGAAGTCACAAGAAATCAAAAAACTGGTCATTTGCGGAATGATGACCCACATGTGCGTGGAAGCAGCAGCACGAGCCGCCTCCGACTTTGGATTCGAAGTCACCCTTATCCAGGACGCCTGTACAACTCGCGCTCTGAAATTTGGAGATAACGAGATATCAGCAGAGGATGTCCATAATGCCACCCTTGCCTCCCTTTCCGGCTACTACGTCAAAGTGACCGACACAGAAACATTTTTGAAAGATTTCGATAAAAAATAAGCAATATCTTAATTGTAAAAGGAGGGGAAAATGAGCCGAGCGGCGAAGAGCGTTTTCTTTTTTGGGATCTATGCCTTATTACTGGGGGCAACCCTTGTAGTGGCTCCCAATGTTCTTATGAAAATTTTCAGCGTTCCGGAAACAACCGAAGTCTGGATACGGGTTGTTGGGATGTTGATTTTGCTCCTTGGATATTTATATGTTCGGACAGGGACTGACAAAAAAGATATGACTAACTTTTTCCGCCTGACAATTCACACCAGGACATCAGTAATAGTTTTTTTAACAATTTTTGTGCTATTGAATTATGTCGAACCCATTATAATATTTTTTGGTGTCATCGATCTGGCCGGAGCGCTGTGGACCACACTGGCCCTCCGTTCTGCAGTCAATTAGCAATTAGTTGATTTTGCTGGTCATCAACGATTGTGTGAAGATGTTATTTGAGCGAAAAATTGATTTCTTTCCTATGTCCTATTCTTATGATTAGAATGAGAAGATGCTCTTTCTCCTTTTTGAAAATAACTCTGTAGCTCCCGGCCCTTAATCTATATAAATTTTCTATAACACCACTCAGTTTTTTTATATTGTTCTTCAAAACTTTAGGATTCTTGGACAGTAAAAGAAGTTTTTCCTTTATGATTTTTTGTTGGGCTCGATTGATTTGTTTTAAATCCTCTATAGCTTTTCCAAGAAATTTAAGCTTATACATCATAGGATCTATATTCCGAACTTCTTCCAAACCTCCTCAGCATCAATAAGCTTATCCCGATCTTTTTCCAATTCTTTCAACCGTTTCTCTGCTAGCTTGATATCCAGAAGATCAAAATACACAGTGAGAGCCTTCTCTATAATCTTACTCTTTTTTTCACCCAGCTCGTTAGCCATAATTTCGAGCTCTTTGGAGACTTCTTCGTCAAGTGTGATGTTATGCCTTGTCTGCATACCCAACCTCCATAGAAAACATCGTTATGCACATATTATACACATATTTTGTGCCATTTCAACAAAAAAAGAGGTTGACTAAAAAGAAAGTCCTGTTCTCCTGTGAAAAATTCATTTTCTTTAGAGAAGACGTCACGAAACCTAAAATTTCTCATACAAAGCAAGCAGAGGAACATTTTTTAGTAGTAAAAAAAAAGGATGACTCGTTATGAACCGTCCTCATAAATCCCCCTTTTTAGGACATAAATCCAGTCAATTTGACTTAATCATTTAGAAAGAATGTGATTTATGGAATAATGAGAACCTTAAAAATGAAAGAAGTTTATCCAGGGATATTTCGTATTATCGAAAAGGGGGCGCTGCGCAATCTCAAACCCCCTGAAAACATCTATGTCTTCGCAGGAGAAGACGGCCTTATCTGTGATGCCGGTTATGGAAACAAAAAGACAGTCCAAAAACTTATTGCAGAAATAAAAATCATCGAAGAGCTTTATAAAGAACGGGAGAAACCTTTCAAGATCACCCGAATTTTTATCAGCCACAGCCATCCCGATCATTTTTCAGGCCTCAAACTGCTGCGAAAATATCTGGACGTAAAAGTTGTTGTGACTAAGAAAACCGCTGAGATCATAAAAAACAAAAAGAGCTTTGTCCGGAACCACCACGCTTCGTCCAAAGATCTGATGAAAGTAAACTCTTCGATCTTCAGCCGATTATGGGGCGGTATCCATGGTATATTCAGGTGGTTTTTTTATAAACCTCTTGTGGGCCTCACATTTTTAAAAAATCCCGATGAATTGATTGACGAAAATTCAGAAATTTCCATCAATAGAGACACTTGGGCTGTCTTCCACACACCAGGACATGCCTCAGATCATGTCTCTCTCTACAACGAAAAAAAGGGTGTCTTGTTTGCTGGAGATAATATTCTCAGGCGGATTACAACTTGGCTTGGCCCTCCTGATTCGAATTTAAACGATTATATCAACACACTGGAAACTTTTTCCCGCCTTCCTAATCTTAAACTTATATTAAGCTCTCATGGAGGGCCAATTTTAAATCCTCAAGAGCGGATCAACGAAGTCCTCAAACACAGACTGCGGCGCACGAAACAGGTTAAGAGCATCGTAGAAAAAAGCAGCCAAACTGGAATCACACCCGATGAAATTATCAGGGAACTGTACCCCAACGCAAAATTGATGAAGCATGAATTAGTACGTGGATGGGTGGTGCTGACCTTAAGACATTTGGAGGAACACGGCCATATTCGGTCTGTATCAGGGAAAAAAGGATTTAGATTTTTCTTGAAAACTAAATAATTCCGAATAGATGCTAATTTTTGCTCGTATTCATAAAGCGGATCGTCCAACAAGGAATAAAAAAACATGTTTAAAAACAAAATTTCCTCAATTTTTGTTGTCCTGAGTTGTTTTACTTTTCTGGTTTGCACAATGAATGCTGGATGTCAGCAGGAAATCCTCTCATCAGAAGAAGAAATCGATTTGTCTTCAAAAGGCAAAAATCCCGTGCGGGAATTCGCGGCAACTATTACAGTCAAGCAATTACAAAGCCATGTCTCTTATCTGGCCTCAGACAGAATGGAGGGCCGGCAAAGTGGTTCAAAAGGTGCAGAGGCGGCGGCTCTCTATGCCGCAAATCTTTTTAAAGAAAACAATCTCATAGGATTTATTCCTGGGGAAGAAGGTTATTTCCAAAAATTCAATATGGAAAAAAGAGAAGTTGTCGAGTGTTTGCTTGAAAATAAAAATGGCCGAACCAGCAACTGGCAAGATTTTCTTGAAATCTCCAATGATTTTTATGGGGAAAGAGATGTTGTTTTGTATTTCTTAGGCTACGGAAGAAAGATAGATTTTGAGGGAATTAACATCAAGGGAAATCTTGTAGCCTTTTGGAGCGGCGATCCTGAGTCAAACAAATCTACTGGAGACATTGACGGAGCAAAAATTGTCCATGCAGCCGAACAAGGGGCAGCCGGCTCGATACTCGTCCCATTGGACGAAGAAAAATTTCTAAATTACATTAAACAGGTAAAACCCTATTTTCCGTCGGTCCGTTATTATCTGTACAAGAACTCTGAGGAAGCTCTGCATTCCCGAAGGAGTATAAGCATAGGCTCTTCGGCTCTCGCTAGACTTTTTGGGAAAAAACCGGAAGAATTCGAGGCTCTAAAAAAACTAAAATCCAGCCCTAAGAACAAATTTCCGATAATTTCAACAAATGTGAGCATGAAAACATCCTTTAAATCTCATGGCACTATTCCAACGAAAAATGTCCTTGGCTTCATTGAGGGCACCGATAAAAAAGATGAATACATTATTCTCTCCGCCCATTACGACGGCCGGGGAATCGTCAATGGAAAAATATGTAATGGGGCCAATGATAATGCGACAGGCGTCTCTGCTCTTCTTGAAATTTCTGAAGCTTTCTCACTGGCTGCAAAAGAGGACATTCGTCCGCGACGAAGCATCATTTTTTTCCTTCCAGCAGCTGAAGAGCTGCTAGGTTTAGGATCGACATATTATGTTGAAAATCCAGTTGTTCCTCTCTCAAAAACGATAGTAGATGTCAACATGGATCCTCTTGGAAGAGAGGATGCCGAACGGCCAAACCTCAATAACCATGTCTATATCTACACTTCTAAAAACGGAAAGAAAAATCTCAACGATGTCCGAGCACAAGCCGAAAAAGATTTCTCAGCCAGCCTCAATATTGAGGAAAAGAAAAATTATTCGGGTTCCGATTTTGTTTTTTTCGAACGAAAAGGCATACCAGCCATCGCTTTTACAACTGGATCCTGTGAGGATAATCATGGTCCTGGTGACGATGCCGATAAAATTCACTACCAGAAGTTAGAGGATATCACCAGGTTGATTTTCTCAACGGTTTGGGAAATCGCCAACAGAGAGGAAAGGATCAAAAATTGAGTATTCCTATGAGACTCCCTCCTGTTTTATAGGTAAAATGATTGAAATCTCAGTCCCCTTTCCTTCATCACTTTGAGCTTTAATCTCGCCATTATGGTCTTTTATGATATTGTAGCTGATTGAAAGCCCGAGTCCTGTCCCCACACCAACACCCCGTGTCGTAAATCCGGGATCGAATATTTTTTTAAGGTTTTCCTTCTTTATCCCTTCTCCATCATCGACAATCCGGATTACAGCTTTTCCTTTTTCTTGTGAGGTTTTAATCGAAATGGTTCCATTATCTTGAGTGGCTTGAGCGGCATTGTTCAGCACATTCATAAAGACCTGGTTGAGTCGATTGGGATAACACTTGGAATAGTAGTTAAAACCATTTGTTCTCTTATCTGCCCTACTGTGAGAGAAGGAGATTCCAAAACAGGTTGAGCCGGCTGCTCCAAAAGAGGAGCTGTTGTCTTTAAAGAATTCCCGGAATTGTTCGCAGAAAGAACAACAAAAAACAAGAGAATGCAAAGGCACCGTAGAGAGGTTTTTCTACTCATGATGAGACGAGTAGACTTAATTTTGATGAACATTATATGAGAGTCAATAGCTTCTGCTCTATTTGACGCTCCTCAACCGCTGTGATAAATTTTATAAGCAGCAGGGATATGATTAAATTTCGACTCAAAAAAAAGACCTACCTCTTGATTGGAGTCTTACTCAGTTTTTATATTTCAAGTTTTATTGGATGTGTGAAAAGATCGAATGATAGTGAGCCGGCTCAAGATGTCCTTATCGAATTAACAGAGGGGTGGGAGTACCGTTGGGGAGATTCCCCCTTAGATGCCAATGGAGTGCCTCTCTGGACATATCAAGATATTGGAAGCGCTGAGTGGCTCTTTTTGGACTATAACAAAGGCATCGCTAATCCCCCGAACCGACAAGATCACAAAATTCTTTGGCTGCGGATAGCCCTGCCGGAAAAAGAACTGCGGGATCCCCAGATGAGGATTCAGTTCATTGGATTTGCTTGTGAAGCTTATTTAGATGATGTTTTGTTTTACCGGTTCAAATCAGTCAACGTCCCTGGTCAGGGGAAGTTCACGGAAAATCAGTTCAACAGATTCTCTATTGACCGTGATTTTCAGAATAAACACGTTTTTTTTAGAATCTATTCGGAGGATAGATCTCACATAGGATTTGACAAAGTCTATCTAGGCTCTTATGCCGCTTTTTCCAAAAGATTGATCAATGAAATCTTGACTATTTCTATTTTTGGGATTTTATTTATGGCAGCCGGTCTCTTTCCACTTCTGCTTTTTCTATTTAGACGTAAGGAAAAACTCTATTTTGTCTTCGGTTCTTTTTGTTTCTTCATGGGGCTATGGGTTTTGAGCCCCACAGAATTCGGCCACCAATTTCTGTCCGGTCATCGACTGTTATTTTTATTGACTTCTGTGCTGCCTTTCCTTTCGGCGGCAGGGATGTGTGCCTATTTCGAACAGATCTATAGACCTAGCAAAAAAAATATTATCAGACGCTTCTGGCAGTTCTTTCTAGGTTATGGGACAGTGGGATTGTTTCTCCTACTATTGAAGATTCCTTACAACACACTTCTTCTGGTGATGTTCGGCTTTTTTATCGTGTTTTCCATTGCGATATTTTTTCTTTTTTTTACTTCTGTGAGGAAAGCTTTTCGGGGAGATAAAGAAGCGATGATTATAACCTCGGGATTCGCTGTGATAACTTTTTTTGGCCTCTTCGATATTTTGGGAGGTATTTTTAAGCTGTTTCCCTGGACATATAACACCTACCAATGGGGTATGTTTGTTTTCATTGTTTCTCTGGGATTAGTTCTAGAACGCCGCTTCCGCCAAAATGCCATCGAGCTAAAAAAATCCCACAAAAAACTGCAGGAATACAGCCAAACTCTGGAGAAAAAGGTCAAAGAGAGAACACAAGATCTAGAGGATAAAAATATTGAATTGGCCAAAACGCTCAAAGAATTGAAGGAAACACAAGATCAGCTCATCATGCAGGAAAAGATGGCTTCATTAGGGAATCTGGTTGCCGGTGTGGCGCATGAGATCAACACACCGGTGGGAGCTGTTAAAAGTGCAGCAGATGTGCTCTCCCGGAGCCTAAACAAAATAAAAACCGTTTTCAAATCAGGTCAACACGTGGAAGAGATTTTATCAAACCATGAGTACGACAAGTCATTTCATGCACTGGAGGAAAACACACAAATCACATCTGAGGCCAGCGAAAGAATTACAAAGATCGTCAAGAGCTTGAAATCCTTTGCCCGGTTGGATGAAGCAGACTACCAGAAGGCAAATATCCACGATGGTTTGGACAGCACTTTGACTTTGATCAACTACGAAATGAAAGACAGGATCACTGTCAATAAAAATTATGGAGAGATTCCAGAAATCAACTGCTACCCCAATCAGCTGAACCAAGTATTTATGAACATCATTATGAATGCCATAGCCTCCATAGAAAAGGATGGCGTGATCACCATCAAAACCTTCACAGAGGGAAACGATCTAGTTGTCCAGATCTCCGATAACGGCAGTGGAATCTCTAAGGATAACATTGAAAGAATATTCGATCCTGGATTTACTACTCGTGCTCATAGTGTGGGGACCGGTCTGGGATTATCCATAAGCTATAACATCATCCAAAAGCATAAAGGGGAAATCAAAGTGGACAGCACGGTCGGCAAAGGCAGTACATTCTCTATATTTCTGCCCATGGACCTTAAATCCTAGAAATCTCAAGCTAACGTTTATACAGGCCAAGTTTATAGCTGATCTCCACAGAGCTCCAAAGGGACACAAACATAGAGAACACCAGTCGAATAAATTCAACGGGCACAAGTTCTTCCAAGAGAACAAATCCTATTCCTCTTTTCAATCCAGTGTAAAACAGAAAAAAAACGGCTCCGGCCAAGAGCACTCGCCCGGTTCTCTGCAAAATATGTCCCGCATCCTTTGGGATTCCACGATGCCTTATCCAAACAAATCCAAGGTTGAGGCCGAGCAGCGCGGCTACCTGTTCCACAGGAACTCCGGGAATGAGCAGTACGAGAAAAGGCACAATAAGAAAGTAGAACAGAAATAAACTCTTACTTTGGGAAATTCGAGTATTCCTTTTCCTCTCAAATAAGAAATTCAATATAGTATTGTTATTGTAGATTCCGAAATAAAAAACAAACGTCACTATTACTCCAAGAAGAAGTCCGCCCAGCACATCGGCCAGAAAATGGCGTCCCAGATACATTCGGGAGAGGGAGATAAAGATTATCATCATCACGGCCAAGACATACATCCAGGTTTTTTTTGCTACCGCAGCAATGGAACCCCACAAGGCTACAGCATGGCTGGCATGGCCAGAGGGAAAACCCCAAGTATCCATAGGATGGCTTCTTATGTATTCGAGCGTGTCTCCGGAGAAGCCGCCGAAAAAGTGTTTGGCACCCATTCTCTCCAAAGGAGTGATATTGGGTGCTGTTTCCCCAAAAAGCTTCACATGCAAATCGACATTCGATGGGCGGGGTAAAGAGAAAAC
>CAZLLG010000181.1:0-7864 GCA_964560275.1 uncultured Eubacteriales bacterium
GATCAAAATTTTAATACGGCATCCTTGATTAAAAAGATGCCTGGCAACCACAAAGCCGTCCCCTCCATTATTGCCTTTACCGGCCACAACCGTAATGTTTTCGGTTTCTAGATTGGACAATCTATGTCTCATCGCCAAAACAATCTGAATGCCTGCATTTTCCATAAGGATAGGTCCAATGATACCCAATTTTTCAATGGCCCGGCGGTCAATACCCTTCATCTGTTGTGAAGTTAAAACTTTCATTATAATTCCCTATTTTTCGGACGACAATTAACAAACGGATATGTAGAATTTTACCATAAAACAGCTCTGCATCTCTATAAAACCAAATGTTATGTATGCATCTTCATTTCTGTGATTTCGTATCGACAGGCTAGTTCACGGAGAACTCGTTCTTAAAATCACAGAAATGAGGATGCTTACAAAAATAAGTCAAGTTCATTGATATAATCATTTAATTATGTTACTAAGGACTTGAATTTATACAGGAGGTTTTTTATGACTCTAAAAGTCGGAATCAATGGTTTCGGCCGCATCGGGAGAAACGTTTATCGTGCCGCTTTTAATGATTCTGAAATCGAGATCGTCGCCGTTAACGATATCACCGATGCTGCTACTTTAGCTCATCTTTTAAAATACGATTCTGTTCTCGGCACTTTTGAACCAGATGTCAAAGCATCTGAAAATGCAATTATAACCAATAACCAATCTGTAAAAGTATTTGCCGAGAGGGATCCGGGAAACCTTCCCTGGAAGGATCTTGGTGTTTCCATTGTGATTGAAGCAACGGGACTCTTCCGGAAAAAACCGGATGCTTCCAAACATATCAAATCAGGTGGGGCACAAAAAGTCATCATCTCTGCCCCTGCAGTTGAACCGGATATAACCCTTGTTCTCGGTGTCAACGAAGAAACCTATGACCAAGATAACCATCACATCATTTCCAATGCATCGTGCACGACCAACTGTCTGGCCCCCCCGACAAAAGTCCTTAACGATACATTTGGGATCGAAAAGGCTTTCATGACAACCATCCACGCCTACACAAATGATCAAAGGATCCTCGATCAGCCACACAGCGATTTACGCCGGGCCCGGGCAGCTGCAGTGTCCCAAATTCCAACAACCACTGGTGCAGCCAAGGCTGTTGGCTTGGTTATTCCGGAAATGAAGGGAAAGATTGACGGCATCGCTGTCCGGATTCCAACCGCTAATGTTTCAGTTGTCGATCTCGTGGCCCTGTTAAGTCAAAACACCACAGCCGAAGACGTCAATGACGCTTTCCGATCTGCAGTCAATGGAAAAATGAAAGGGATCCTCGCAGTAGAAGACAAACCGCTTGTATCCGTTGATTTCATGGCCAATCCACATTCCTCAATTATCGATTCCCAGTTTACGAGAATTACAGATGGCAACCTGGTGAAAGTTCTCGCGTGGTATGATAACGAATGGGGATATTCCTGCCGGTTGGTCGATCTTGTAAAGTTTGTCTAGTTTTCCATGCTGAAGCTCAGAGATCTAAATTTAAAGGAAAAAACTGTATTTCTCAGGGTAGATTTTAATGTTCCTCTTGATAAAGATCTAAAAATCACAAGCGATACACGGATTAAAGCCGCGCTTCCGACTTTAAATCATCTCTTGGAGCATGGGGCAAAAGTTGTCGCAGCCTCACATCTCGGGCGCCCAAAAGGCAAAATTCTTCCTCAATTCAGCCTCAAACCGGTTGCAGAAAGGCTCTCGCGCCGTCTATCCCGTGATGTCATCTTTGCTCCTGAAGTCATAGGAACCCGAGTGGACAAACTCAAAACCGATCTTCTCGACGGTCAAATCCTTCTTCTTGAAAACTTGAGGTTCCATAGTGAAGAAACATCCAATAATCGTGATTTTGCCCGGGAATTGGCCAAAGAAATAGACTATTACGTCAATGATGCTTTTGGGACCTGTCATAGAGCTCATGCCTCGGTTGTCACCATAACCGAATTTGTTGAAAAGGCCGCGGCAGGATTTCTGGTTGAAAAAGAAGTCCAATCACTCAATAAGATCATCGATAATCCCAAAAAACCGCTCGTTGCCATCCTTGGAGGTGCAAAAGTTTCCGACAAAATCCCTGTCATCGAAAACCTTCTAACCAAAGCCGATGATATTCTTATAGGCGGTGCCATGGCCTACACATTCTTTGCGGCTCAGGGATTAGGAGTGGGTTTATCTCTCGTTGAAAAAGACAAATTTGAATTGGCCAATCAAATCCAAAACAAAGCCAAGGAAAAAGGAGTCAACTTTTTGCTACCCCAGGATCATATCGTCTCCCCATCTATGGACGACCACACATCCATCCAAACCATCGATTCCTTTCCAATACCCTCAAAATTGATGGCTCTGGATATCGGACCCAAGACAGTTAAAGACTATTCGGATATCATCCGCTCAGCGAAAACAATCCTTTGGAACGGTCCTATGGGCGTCTTTGAAATCGCCTCATTCTCCGAGGGAACAACTCAGATAGCCAAAGCGGTCGCGGCTTCAGATTCTCTGTCCATCATTGGAGGAGGAGATTCCGTTTCCGCCGTGCAAAAATCCGGTGTCAGTGATTTTGTGTCCCATATTTCCACAGGAGGAGGAGCAACTCTGGAATATATCGCCAATGAAACCCTGCCCGGAATCGAAGTATTATCGGAGTGATTAAAATGACAATAACAAACGAAAAACCCTTTATTGCAGGAAACTGGAAACTCAACAAAACGGTTTCCGAAGCCCTTAAATTCATTTCTTCTCTAAAAGAAGCCTGCCAAGACATCCGTATCAATGAGGCTGAAATCGTCGCGATTCCTCCCTTTACAGCTCTGAGTCCGATGTCCTCCCTCATCCAGGACGGCCCCATAGCACTCGGAGCACAGAATCTTTTTTGGGAAGATCACGGGGCTTTTACAGGCGAAGTCTCTGCTTCACTGCTCTTGGATGTGGGCTGCTCCTATGTCGTGATCGGCCACTCAGAAAGACGCCAATTCTTCGGAGAGACCAACGAAACTGTGAACAAAAAAATTAAGGCCTCCTTATCTAATGGATTGATTCCCATATTTTGTATGGGCGAATCTCTTGAAGACAGAGAGAGCAGCAAAACAATGGAAAAAGTAGAATCTCAAATTTTAGAAGGTTTGAAGGACATAGAAACCGAAGCATCTAGAAAGATTGTTTTTGCATATGAACCCATTTGGGCCATCGGGACAGGGCTCACCGCCAGCCCAGATCAGGCTGAAGATGTCCATTGTTTCATAAGAAATATATTGGCAGAAAAATATGGAAATGATGTAAGCTCCTATGCTATAATCCTTTACGGCGGATCCGTCAAGCCAGATAACACTTTTTCTCTCTTATCGGAAAAAGACATAAACGGAGCGCTGGTTGGAGGTGCTTCACTCAAGCCTGACTCATTCGCTGAAATTATTAAGGAAGGAATACGAGCGTATAAAGAAAAATGAATACTTTAGTGACAATTGTCCACGTTGTTGTTTGCCTGATTCTCATCATTGCAGTTCTGCTCCAATCTGGAAAAGCCGGAGATCTAGCCGGTGCTTTTGGTGGAGCGGGTACTCAATCGGTCTTTGGACCTAGAGGGGCCGCGACCATCCTATCAAAAGTGACTACAATTAGCGCTATTCTCTTTATGGTCACATCGATGGGGCTGTGGATTCTCTCTTCAAAAGGAACTTCACGTTCTGTTGTAAGAAGTGACGAGGCTGCAACGGCCGAAACAACTACTGTTCCTACAAAAAAAACTGAGGGCAAAGAGATCAAACCTCCCGCAGAAGTCAAACAGGATGCTCAAGAAAAGGAAAAAACCACGCCCCCCAAAGCAGAAAAAAAGAAATAGATTCTTGATTCAACATGACCACTTATTTTTGCCGAAGTGGTGGAATTTGGTAGACACGCATGGTTGAGGGCCATGTGAGCGATTAGCTCGTGGGGGTTCGAGTCCCCCCTTCGGCATTATAATTTTATTCCTATTTCATTATCTTTTGACATCAATCTCATCTTTCCCATACACTCTTTCGCAATATTGGCATTTCATTTCTAAAGGATCTTCCCTTACGACTTTAAAATTTGTGCTGATTTCTTCTGTGTTCGTCACACAGACCGGATTGGCACAATTGATGACACCTTTCAATACCTTAGGTATTTTTACTTCAATTTTCTCCACTATTTTATAGTTCTTAATGATACTCACAGTAACATTGGGAGCAAGTATGGCAATCTTATCTACTTCTTTTTTCGTTAAAAACCGGTCATCGATCTTTATCACACCCTTTTTGCCTATTTTTTTGCTGTCCAAATTTAAAGTCACGGTAATCGGATGTATAAATTCTTGAGGATCTAAAATTCTGATTATCCTGAATGTCTCTCGACTGGGAATATGGTCAATTACAGAGCCATCTTTTATGGCCGGAACTTTTCTCTCCATTTTCTCCATAGTTTTTTAACTCCTCTTTTTTTTCATTCCAGCTTTCCCAAAACCAAAGCCAACACAGCCTTCCTCACAATTACTCCATTGCCTGCCTGTTCGAAATAAATCGCATGTTTTGTTTCATCCAATTCAGGGCTTATCTCACCGACTCTAGGCAGCGGATGCATAATTTTCATATCTTCTTTGATATGGCTTAATAATGACTGATCCAATCGGTAGACATTCTTATATTTTTCATATTCCAAAGGATCTGAAAATCTTTCTTGTTGGATCCTGGTGACATAGAGGATATCCAGATTCTCACTAAACTGAAACACATCGTCGGTCTGGGTACATTTGATCCCTGCTCCTTGAAGATCTTTTAGATAATGATCTGGCATTTGCAGCGCATCTGGGGCAATGAAATAGAGCTCTACCTTCCAATGACTCAAAGCTATGGCCAAACTGTGGACAGTTCGCCCGTATTTAAGGTCCCCCAAAAATCCGATCCTCAAGCCATCTAGTTTTCTCTTCGCTTTTTGAATCGTGTATAAATCTAAGAGTGTCTGGGTAGGATGCTGGTTTGCACCATCACCTCCATTGATGACCGGAATAAACGCCGCTTCTGCAGCCAGCCTTGCGGATCCCTCTATAGGGCTTCTTATGACAATAACATCGCTATATCGTTCTGCCATCTTGACGGTATCCCAAATTGTTTCCCCCTTTTTAACCGAAGAAACTTTTTCATCTGAAAATCCTATGATTTTGTCGCCTAAACGACACATCGCACTTTCGAAACTGAGACGAGTTCGTGTGGATGGCTCAAAAAACAAGGACGCTAATATTTTTCCTGCAAGCAGCTGAGGTTTATCCCCTTCCATATCTTGAGAAACTTTCAAGACATGGAGCAAATCCTCCTTGGAAAAATCTCTAATCGAAACGATATCTCGCCCTGTGAAGGTCATAACGTGCTCCCTAAAAGATTGTTTGGATATTTACTAGCGCAAATTTGACTGTCCATGCGAATGTGTAGCTTTTGTATATCATTACTAAAGAGAATAATCAATTAGAGCATTATGAAGAAGTCGACCTTTATTTATCAACCAGGTGTCACTAACTTTTTAACCATATCAAGAGTATCTTCTATGTTCAGCTGATCGAAAAGAAAGAGAAACTCTTTTTCTAAGGCTAAAGAGATGTTTGTCTTTGTGTCGTCTGAAAGAAAAAAGATGTCTTTTTTAAACGGACCCAAAGCTTTCTTTCTTGTTTTATAGATGAACTGGCTTTCAGACATTTCTTGGGTCTTTTCATTCGCAAAGTTTTTGTGGAGCCAATTTTGTATGTCGTTTCTTAAGGCCTCCGGGAAAAATTCATACACGATGTTTTGAAACTGTGTGGCAAGATGAATCTCTGCACACTCATATTTTGGAAACAGGGAGAAAGATTCGCTAGGCAATGTCGATGCACCATGCTGGACAGCCCCGGCCATTTCAAATTTGGATCTTGCCGTTCGGGACAAAGCTTTTAATGTATCAAAATCTATTTTAACTTCTGCGATCGAGCCATCGGGTTTAACAATGCCTCCATGTGATGTTCCTGTTTGTACGCTGATTTTAGATATCGGTGTTAATCCTTCAATTTTTGAAAGATATCCGCGCATAAAGGCTTCGAGTTCTTCAAGAGTTGAGTTCTTGCCTCCAACTTCCCCAATCTCACCTCCAATAGAAATTTCGAGTCCTTTAGGCTGCAGTTCTCTGATAAATTTTGTCAAATCTGCACACACACCAGAGTTTAATGCCTGTTGTTCTGTAATATTCAATTCAGACAGATCGACCAATGTAGAGGAATCGATATCGATATTGTAAAATCCGGCTTTTACAGCTTCAGTAATCAGGTCTTTAAGTTGATTAATTTCAAATTCCCTATCTTGAAGATACTTCTGAGCGTTGACCTGAAAATGATCTCCTTGGAGGAATATTGGGCCGACAAAATCCTCCTTTATGGCCGCCAGAAAAATATAGGAGGAATACTCTTGAGGTCTTTGTTCGGTATAAGCGATTTCACTCCGAGCGATCTCAAATATGAAAGCCCCGGCATTGATTTTTTTAGCCGCTCTAAAGACCGCTCTTGCGGAATCGAAGGTCAAGGTTCGCAGATTAATTGCTGGGACTGTAAAATGGATTATCCCCTCTTTTGCTCTTGTTTTATACAAATTTTGAATGGATGACGGATAAATTCCAAATTCCTTTGTCGCAGCTTTCACGACTCTGTGGCACAGCTCTTTAAGAGGGATGGAATCACTCCCAACACTGGTCTCTACAAGATTGTCAACAACATCCTCTTTGAAAAAATCGAGATCACCAAGTTTCAGATGATTTCCCTCTACTTGAATACCGCTGTTTGTGAGAAGCTCAGCTCTATCTCTGTATATCATCGGAAACTCTCTCCTACATATTTGATACTCATGTCAATATCTTGATCAATCTGTAGTCGCCATCAATCTCTATCTGTTTAGGCTGGATAGCAATCTCTAAAGGGATTGTACTGAGTTTGTTCTCGTTTACGCATACACATTTGTCAGTCTCTCCCCTCACTAACACTTCAACGGCATAGCTTCCCAGTCGGGCTGCTTTAATTCGATCCAGAGCAGTCGGAGATCCTCCTCTCTGAATATATCCCAGGACAGTCACTCTTGTTTCAAGTCCAGTTTTTTCTATGATTGTCTGAGCCACATCCTGGGCCTTGGCTATCCCTTCAGCCACTAAAATAATCCAGCTGATTTTGCCTTTTTTGTGACCCGCAGAGATTTCTTCGAGAACTGTGTTCATGTCCAAATCTCTTTCTGGGATAAGCACTTCCTCACAACCTCCAGCCAAAGCCACCTGCATAGCAATGTAACCAGAATCCCTGCCCATCACCTCGACAACAAAGACTCTTTCTAAACTTGTAGCCGTATCCCTAATTTTATCTAAAGCATCTAAGGCCACATTGACAGCCGTATCACTTCCGATAGCGAGATTCACACCATTGATATCATTGTCTATAGTTGCAGGAATTCCAATGACAGATATGTCGTAATGGGCCGCCAGGATATGAGCACCTGTTAATGAACCATTTCCTCCGATGACTATCAATCCCTCGATGTTATTCTTTTTGAAGGTCTCGACAGCTTCACGCTGTCCCTCTTGAGTGAGAAATTTTTTTGAGCGGGCAGTTTTTAAAATCGTACCGCCTCGATTGATAATCCCGGAAACAGAAAGCCTATCGAGAGGAATAACCTCTCCATTAATCAGGCCTTCATAACCTCTTTGAATCCCACAGACTTCAATATCATGGTGGCCGGCCACTCTGACCACAGCCCTTATGGCAGCGTTAATTCCTGCACAATCCCGCGTGAGTATACCGATTTTTTTCATTCTGAAC
>CAZLLG010000182.1:0-7856 GCA_964560275.1 uncultured Eubacteriales bacterium
GGTCCCATTTGCGGTGATCGAATCCTGAGTGAGGGTCTTCATCAAGTCATCTTCATCACCATGAGATACTTTTTTGGCTAGACCAAAATCCATGACTTTCACATGGCCCTGACGTGTGATCATGATGTTGGCCGGTTTCAAGTCCCGATGTACGATCCTGTTTTCATGGGCCTTTTCTAACGCCTCTGAAATTTCGAGTCCTACGCGTAAACTTTCTCTCAAGGTCAAAGGTTCATCATGCATCCTTTCCCTTAGATTCTTGCCATCCACATACTCCATCGCGATAAAGGCTTTCCCCTTGGCTTCGCCGGTTTCAAAGATTTTGCAGATAAAAGGATGATCTAAGGCTGCAGCAGATCTGGCCTCGCGGATGAATCGCTGCCGAGTTTTATCGTCATCTTGCATTTCTTTTGATAAAAACTTGATGGCGACCTTTCGATTGAGGATTGTGTCCTGGGCAAGATAAACCCTTCCCATTCCGCCTTTTCCGATGAGTCGAATAATTTTAAAATGCTTGATTGTTTGGCCAATTAAATCCATTTATTTAGCCTAAACGAAATGAAGTATCACTTATAATAGTTTTCCTTTTACTGGCAAGACGACCCCTCTCTTGCCAAAAAATTTATAGCACATGGAAAGATCTAAGTCAATTTAATCAGGCCATAGCTAGGTCATTCACATTTATTCATTAAAGAATTCTATTTCGTAAATAGACCACCATCTGTCCTCTACTTTTTTTTCTGTATTGATAAACTTGACATACCTTGCCTGGAGAGCAGGGAAGGAAATATCCAAAGATAAATCTTTGGGCGTAAGAAAAGTTTTGATAGGGTGAAGAAAGTTTTCCGTTTGTGCAGCAACTGTCCATTCTTTGCCATCGGCGGAGACTTCAACTCTGAAAGATCTTGGATAATGAGAGGGATTTGAACCAGACTTCATTGAAAGCCCTTTAATACTATAGATACTCCCGAGATCAAATTTGAAATAAACATCAAAATTTCGACCTTTTATGTGCCACCGGGTTGTTTTATCTCCATCTCGGACATATTTAACATTTCCTTTATTGACATTCGAAGAGGCTGACCATTGAGAAATAGGGATAATCTGAGATTCACCTGCCTTGGCATCACTTGTACTCCTTATAAAAAGAGGCGTCAATTCATAAACATAAGCTTCGTCTAATCGTGTAACAGGTTTGATCCGTTCTTCAAGCTTTGAGATATCAGACATTATCTTATTCAGCTTATCCTCTTCATATAAAGATGAATGGAGTATGAGATATTTGACTCCTAAAGTTTGAAGGTCGAAAATATTTTGCTCAAGGGATTCTCTCTGCCACCTCCTCCCCAATTCATCATACAGTGGAGGAAAATATGAGCTCCTTCCGTTGACTATTTTTTTCCAATGATACGTCGAATAGTATATTCTTGGGGATTCTATTCTAGCGCCTTCTGTAGCTGTTTTCGGCAAGGGAAGCTCCAGAAGAGCAAAATCGTCCTTTTGGGCTTTGAGCCATTTGTATACCTCAGGGATATTTTCTTTTACGGGGATTGTATCCATGGGAATCGGTATCGACAGATACTCCACAAGACTCAGTGCAATGAAAAGAACTGCGGCAATATAGATATGTTTTTTTTTATTTTGGAAAAAAGACAAAAGGGACTTAATCCCGAATGCGGCCAAAACAGCCATTGCAAGCATTACAAATATATGAATTCGAGCGGCAGCCCTTAGGCCATTAAAACCTGGAACATATTTAAATAAAAGAATATATGGTCCTTTAGAGCCAAAAGTAAAGAGAAACGAGATTAGCAATATCACGGAATAGATTATCGTATGTTTGCCAACAAGAGGAATTCTCTCTTTATTCTTTTCTTTATTTCTCCTCAGGCTGCGCACCAAACCAAAAATAGCCAATATAAAAGCCAAAACACCGGGAAACAGTGCGGCTTCTGGCTTGAGAAAAACTGAAGTGAGATTGCCATAGATTTTGTTCGTTGGAGGCGCTGCCAAGAAACTGGTCAGAGAAGCCGAAGTACCAATGCTGTGTCTCACAAAGCCCATTTCTTCTTTGAGTAATAAATATTGCCGGAAAAAAGGCCCGACAACAACAAGAACAATTGCGATAAAAAGAGCAATCTTTATCC
Source organism: uncultured Eubacteriales bacterium (assembly GCA_964560275.1). Taxonomy (GTDB): domain Bacteria; phylum Acidobacteriota; class Aminicenantia; order Aminicenantales; family Aminicenantaceae; genus JAUWVG01. Next base: position 2,148 of record CAZLLG010000182.1, read on the forward strand.
AGAACTGCCAATCTTTATATTTATTTCTTGTGACTATATAGAGCAAGATATAAAGCCCTACAAAAAGAGTGAGATACAGAGCATAGTAGCCATTCGCTAGAACCTGAAGGAGATAGAAGAGAGTAAAGAGGAGCAAATGCTTATAGTTTTCACTCTGAAAAAACTTATGGAGAAATAGCAATGCAAGGGGAATTCCTCCAGCCGCAATTATCTGCACATGACCTAAATGATGAAACATAAAAGGAGAAAAAGCGTAGATGATACCCGCCAATATACCTCCAGAGGTACTTGAGGTTAAATAACGTGCAAGCAGATATGCCCCAAATCCTGATGTCAAAAAAGATAATAAAAAAATAAAATTATAGGCAAAAATGGGATTTCCCGATACAAGAAGAACAGGTAATGCCACTATAGATTGGGGAAAGAGGAGCTCCGAGTAGGCAAGTGTCCTTTTGTGTGGAAAGAAAATATTGGTATTGAAATAATCCTGAAAATTTAATTGTGAAATCGCTTTAACATTCCAAGCCATAACCCAGGTAAGATGGAGAGGATCCCCAAGATCTCTTACTCCGGAGCTCATTTTAAGAACAGTTGGATACGTCATCAAAAGAGTCAACACAACAAAAAGGATTAAAACAAGGAGATTGACTTTTAGGCTCTTCATTGTGTCAGCACTCGAATCTGATTTAAAATAAAGTTATTTATTAGATTTTAATTTTTTTACCCGACGGTTTAAAAATGGCGGATTGCTTGATGTGATGTTTCGAGAGCCAAAATCTTAATGACGTCCCCAAAACTCCAAATCCGTATCTGATGCTCCGAGATAAGCCGATGCTCGAAGCTTCCTTAAAGTATTTAGTGGGACATGTTACCTCTGCAATATCGAATCCAAAATAGATAATTTGAGCGAGCATTTCATTATCAAAAACAAAATCATCGGAATTTTCGAGCAGCGGCAGCTCAGTGAGGACTCTTCTTGAAAATGCACGATATCCGGTGTGATATTCTGATAACTTATATTTTAAAATTAGATTTTGTATAAATGTCAGGATTCGATTTGAGATATATTTATATAGAGGCATCCCACCCTTTAATGCGCCTGAACCCAAAATGCGAGATCCTAAAACGACATCATACAGCCCATTCGATATTATCGACGCCATGGCCGTGATAAGTTTAGGAGTATACTGATAATCCGGATGAAGCATGACAACTATATCTGCTCCTCTTTGCAGTGCCTGCAAATAACACGTCTTTTGATTTGCACCATAACCCAGAGTTTTGGGATGACTGTACGTAGCTAGATTCATATCTTTTGCTAACCTGAGAGTATTATCTTGGCTGGCATCATCTACAAGAATCGTCTCATCGACAATATCACGTGGTATCTCATCATAAGTTTGGCGAAGGGTTTGTTCAGCGTTGTAGGCGGGCAGCACGACTACGATCTTTTTTTCACTGAGCATACTCAAATAAACCTTTTAAAATTGATTTTAATAAAACATATCATTTTAGTTTTTGAGCAAGTCAATAATACAAAGAACAAATATATCAGATCAATAAAAGATTCGCACGGAATTGGGAATAAAACTCGAAAGATCCTCTTTTATTCAGAGATTTTCATTCGCGCAAGAACATCTTCGAACTGTTCTATGACCTTTAAAGCATTTATATTAAGCCGTTGACGATCCAGTGGATTTTCTTCCAAAATATCATTTTTGAGATTAAAAATCTTTCCATCCCCATAAATTTTCCACTCTTTGTTTTGGACAAATCGTTTTTTCGTCCATTTTCCCCATTTCGGATCATAATCACAAAAAATCCAATCCCTTGGATTTCCCTTTTTTCCATGGAGTTGAGGTAAAAAGCTACGGCCATCCAACACAGATTCGGAAGAAACTTTTACACCTCCTAAATCCATTAAAGTGGGAAAAAAATCCGTAAAGTCAATCAAGTCATCACAGATTTTTCCCTCAGGAATGGTGCCTTTCCAATTGGCTACAAATGGGACATGTGTCCCAGCATCGGTTGTTAAACCTTTTGCGCCGACTATCGTCCGGTTGCCAACCTGAGAAGAAATTCCTCTCATCGTTCCATTGTCACTTGTAAAAAGAATAAGTGTATTTTCCCTTATTCCTAGGTCGTCGAGATTGTCAACAATTCGCCCGACTATGGTGTCAACATATTCAACCATTTCTTTAAAGTGTTTCCTGTCACTTGTAGACTGATCATCAAGAGATGGAAGGGAAGCGGGTGTTCGCACAAACGGGGAATGAGGCAATATCATTGGATAATAAGCAAAAAATGGTTCATCCTTGTGCTCTGCGATAAAGTTATTGACAAAATCGCAGGTGACATCCGGTCCATATTGACCGCCGAGGTTCACTAAAAGTTCGCCGTTTTTGTTCAATACTGGATTCCAATAGCGGGATCCCAATGTATCGATCTGCCACAAACAGTAATTGTCGAATCCGGCATCTTTAGGTTGAGAACCGATTCCCTTATAGCTGGCGCCCTCAACCCGCCCGAGAAGCTGCCATTTACCTGCAACACTTGTTCTGTAGCCAGCCCCTTTAAGAAGATGGGCAAAAGTCGTTTCATCTTGAGGTAGAGTGCCGAATTCCGTATAATTGCGGAAATTGTATTGTCCTGTCATCAGCTGCACTCTAGAGGGTGTACAGAGCGGTGTAGAAAAACAGTAGTCAAAACGGACCCCAGTTTGTGCGAGCTCGTCGACATGAGGCGTGTGATAGGTTGAACTCCCATAGCAGCTAAAACCTTCAAAACCGACATCATCGGCCATAATCAAAACAATATTCGGTTTGTTTTTGGAGGTGAGACATGAAGACAAAAACGGCCATGTCGATAAGGCCGCAACCCCTAGTCCTGCAGTTTTTAGGAATTCACGACGTTTTAAAATCACTTTCTAAAATAAAAGCAGAGCTATTTTTTCTTCGTTAGCTGCTTTTTCTCCGCTTCACGTTCGAGAAAACTCTGGCCGTCTGTAATCCAGGACTCCGCAGGTTCACCTTTTAAATAGTGCCCAAACCAGGCAAGTATGCGGCGCTGGTAATCTCTCTGGTTTTGCTTTTGACGCAGACCATGGTCCTCTCCGATATAGCCGAGCATCACAACGTTTTTTTTCGCACGCCGGGCGATATTGTAGAGCTCGATGCTCTGATACCAAGCTATAATACCATCCTTATCTCCGGCCTCAAGAAGGAGCGGCACGGTCATGTTATGCACGTTATACACCGCAGAATTGTCGATATACGCTTGGAGATCTTCATAGAGAGCCACCTCCATTCGTTCCTGGCCCGTTTCGATGTGATCGGTCTCGGCAATACCAGATCCCCAGTGATGGTCACCATAATAGCTGACCTGATTTGTGATGGGAGCTCCAGCCACAGCAGCAGCAAAGATTCCATCCGTATGCGTGGCGACAAATGACGTATTAAAGCCTCCCATGGAGTGTCCGATGATGCCGATCCGTTTTGGATCGACGATTCCCATTTCAATGACCTTATTGACTCCGGCTGTCACACACTCGACCACAGACCAGCCGGGCTGCCGAATCCGAAAGACAATATCCGGTTCCAATACAATATAACCGAGGCTAGAAAACACACTGATGTTGTAATAGCTGCGGTCGGATGGGGAAACGTATCTATGGACATTCTGCGAGAGAAGCTCGTAGTTGTAGACGATCATCGGGTATTTTTTGCCCGGCTCATACCCTGCAGGGTAAATCAATGCTCCCTGCAGCTTCCGGCCTTTATCCGTTGTATAAGTGATCAACTCACTGCGGCCCCAGGCAAAGTCCTTCTGGAAAGGATTGGTATCGGTGACCTGTTTAGCATTTTTAAAGTCTTTACCGCACACAAAAATATCGGGCGAATCATCATAATCCTGTACGATGTATTGGTATACCTCGGCATCTTTTGCTTTGGCTAAAGATCCCACATTCTTATCCAGCCAAACCAGGCTTTTAACTCCTCCTCTTGACTTTAATATCCCGTATCCCGATTTCTTCGTCCACTCTCCATACAAACTGAGATAGACCGGTTGACTGAGATCGATGGGCTTTTCGAGTGTGGAAGATCCACCTCCGCGAAATCGCATGCCTCCTGATTGATCGAGCCTGATTATACGAAAGCGGACCTGTTCGGCTTCCCCCTCTGTCAACTGAGTCGCTTTTGCACCGTCGGCATCTAATTTCCAGAGGTTGTACTTGTCGTAGAGCAGAACTTCTTCATCGCCATCTGTCCAGCCTGCAACACCAAATGGAGGCTTCTGCAAATTATCGGGATAGACTTTTGCCGTGCTGTCCGATTCAAAATTGATAAACGACACGGGAGCATTTTTTGTAATATTCGTGATTTTGCGTGAAGCCAAATTTATTGTCCAGTAGTGATTGTTCTCTAGAAAAAGCAGTGTATTGCCGCTGGCACCAACTCTGACATATCTGTCGTTGATATTGTCTTTTAGTTTGGTTCGCTTGCCAGTTGTTATGTTTTGGAGGTAGAGGTCGGTACCCATTCGTCCAATCGAACGGGCCATTGCATATTTTGACCATTCTAAAACATAGGCGAATCCGGTGTGAGGGATGGGCACCACTCGTTCGTTAATGGGGTCTTGGCCAAGCTGCACAAAGCTTTTGCTGCCGATATGCCAGGCTGAAAGCAAATTGCGGCGCCGATCTTGGTTGGCATGAATCTTCTGCCAGGGCATGACATACACATCAGTCCAATGCCAAATTTCGATAGTCGAAGGATCTTCAACTTCAGTTTCACTTTTGTTTTTATCTCCTCCTTCAGGAGGGATTATTTTATCCTCCCACGGTGCAATCCCAAAGAACAGCACTTTTCCGTCGCTTGACCAGGAAAGGGGACGGAAAGAGACAATCCGCTTGCCTTCGGGAAATGAGGGATCGGAACCGGGATGGTAACTGTGGCGTTGCTCGGTCCTCCCTAAACCGGTCCAGGACAGTAAGACATGCGTGGAACCTTCTTTTTGTTCATCGATTTCTGCCCTCAATACCGCTAAATCGGCTGCATCCTTTCGCCATACAAGACCTGAATAGATCGAGGAAGACGAATCGAGCACACGCAATACAGTGCTTTCCGGATCGAACAAATGGACGCCATTTCCCGCTTTTCCATCGGCGCTGATGGTCAAAGCCAGCAAATGGGTGTGCTCGACATTTTGCCAAGCAATTTGAGACACATTTCCAAAGGTTGTTTCACGACCGCTTGCTAACTGCCTAACGATAAGTGTCGTACCGATTGGTTCTTCAGGTTGATCGCCGTTACGGCCAGAACCTCCTCCTCGGCCGGATTCAGATCCCGCTCCTGAAGCACGTTCCGGTCTGTACCTCCGCATGGCGATGTAGCCCCCATCAGAGCTGAAAGAGAAAGATTCAATGGTGTCGAATATTGTGATCTCACCAGTCTTTAAGTTCATCAATCCTAGTTTGTTCTGCACAGGTTTTTTTTCTTTTCTCATTTTTTCCTGCTCAGCTTCAGAATATCCGATTCTGTAAGCGATCCAATGTGAATCGGATGAAAAAACCGCCTGCGAGCCAAAAGCGACGACCTCGGTTTTGCCGTCGGCAAGTTGAGTGATGCGCAGCTCATTGTTCCTGTCCGAACGGTTAATCCCATAGGTGAGCCAAAGCCCGTCCGGGGAAAAACCACCGCGGCTGCCTGC
>CAZLLG010000183.1:0-7828 GCA_964560275.1 uncultured Eubacteriales bacterium
CAGAAATCATGGATCACATGATCGCAGTTGACTCTTAATTCATCTTGCAAATTATTTGCGGGTTCACAACCGACGGTTATGGCTAGTCCCTTTAGATTTTTCAATAGAGTCCCATCATTGGCCCCAATATCTAAAAAAACATCATTTTTTCCAAGCTTTGTTATTAGACTCGTGATCTCAGCTATTTCTTTAAGGTCATTCACAATAGTGTTATTGATGCTGGATTTATACCAATAATGCCTTGCGTATAAGATCTCTTGTGGGGCAGTATGCCGCAGTTGAAACAATGAACAGTTGTCACAAAAGACCACATCTAGAGGGCATTTTCCATTTCTCCCTTTCTCCGCAGGAGAGGGGGGGAAATCATTAACATACTGCTCCCCTAACGATATACTCTCTTTCAGTTTATTCGAACCGCATAATCTGCAGGTATTTCGGACTATATTTTCCATAGATATTTCTCTCTCTCTCTCTTTATTTGTAAATATGTGTCTTTATATCACCAGGATCAAACCTATTCTTGTCAGATTCTCCAGCATACGGACCCTGTTTGACTTCTATTATTTCTGCTTCTTCTAACACTTCTATACTATGACCACCAAAAGCCAATAAAATGACATCTCCGTGAACCAGGTTCTTGCTTTCCAAGTAGATTTTATCTTGATCATAGAAATCGATTCTAACTTTTCCACTTTTAATAAACAAAACTTCTTTTGTAAAATATATCTCTCTCACAACAGGTAGATGGAGATGCGCTTTGACAACATAACCTTTTGGTCTTTTCATATAGCCTAATTGCTGTGAGAAATGTTCAGGCGTAAAAAATTCAATGCCGTCTTTTGAAAATTCAGATCGAATAATCACAGCCAATAATTTTGATTCGTGTTCGATTTTTTCTACCATTACATCCTCCGTTTCTATTTACTTAAAAAACGATTTCATGCAAAACATCGGTCACACGCTCAATTTGTTTTTCAGTCAGAGCCAATCCGCTTGGAATGTAGAAACCGCGTCGCGCCATTCTTTCCGCCACGGGACAATTTGTCTGATCGAACAGGCCCATTTTTCGGAAAACAGGCTGTTCGTGCATGGGCCAAAAAAAAGGACGGGTTCCAATACCCATTGATGACAAACGTTTCATGGCACTTTCGGCATCAAAAGCCACAGAGTCAGATAAAATCAATCCATACACCCAAAAAATATTCCGGGCATACTCTTGATCAGAAGGTGGTTTTTCAAGTTCCTCGATATCCCCCAGAAGTTCATTATATTGAGTTCCTATATGACGTTTAATTTTTATATGTCGATCTAAGTTTTCCAATTGTGCTAATCCAAGGGCAGCTTGAAGGTTGGTCATACGGTAGTTCCATCCTAAGGTTTCATGCACAAAACGTTTGTGGGCTTGAAAACAGAGGTTGCGAAAACTGCGGCATCTCTCGGCAAGTTCTGAATCATTCGTGACGATCATTCCACCTTCACCGGTTGTTATATGTTTATTGGGATAAAAACTGAAAGTGCTCAAATCCCCAAAAGAACCACATGGGCTTCCTTTATATTCTTGTCCTATCATCTGCGCAGCATCTTCGATTATTTTAAGATCAAACTCTTGGGCCAACTCCAGAATCGGATTCATATCGACAGGCAATCCAAAGATATGCACAATCATTATCGCCTTTGTCTTCTTAGTGATCTTTCCCGCAATCTGCTTGACATCCATGTTCCAGGTCAAAGGATCTGTGTCCACCAAAATGGGCGTTGCTCCGGCGCGCACAACTGAAGAAGCACAGGAAATGATAGTATGGGAGGGTAAAATGACTTCATCACCGACCTCAATATCCAAAGCAGCCACAGCGATGTCCAACGCCGCAGATCCACTGGCCACCGCTACTCCATATGAACGATTGACATAACTTGAAAACTTGTTTTCAAATTCCTTAACAAAAGGGCCTTCGGATGAAATCCAGCCAGTTTCAATGCACTCATTTAAATATTTCTTTTCATTTCCATCAAATAAAGGCTCGTTTACAGGTATAAAAGCAGTCATTTTTTCTCTTTAGTTGATCTCACTCACATACTTTGCAGATGCACGTTTAATTTTATCCACATTTTTTGTATAGGAGCATCCTGGGATGAGTGTACCATATTCAAAATGGCGAGTTCAAAAGAAAATAAGTTGGCTCTAATGAGTTCCTCCAAAAGGGCCTGCGACATACACAAGAACACAGATACTGTGATGTTCTCCCTATGAGTCAAGTCAGACGTTCACCCTGTTGTCAATGCGAATTTAATAATATATAATGCGCATTCAGTCTGATATTTAAAAAGAATTAGATACTGTTGCGTGTGCAAAACAAATCACAAGCCATGAATTTTACTGAGAAAGAAAACATCGTGTCAGTCGTAATGCCGTCGTACAATGAACGAGAAAATATACTCGAGGCTATTGAGCGGATATTATTGACCCTTGGGAGTCAATTGCGGGAGATTATCGTTGTTGATGATGACAGTCCGGACAAAACTTGGGAATTGGTCGAGAATTTGAAAAATCCAAAATGCCGTCTGATAAGACGAAGAAACGAAAAGGGATTAACCTCCGCGTTGGCTGAAGGCGTAAGAGCAGCCACAGGTGAGGTGGTTGTTTGGCTCGATTGTGATTTAGGGATCCCGCCTGAAATGATTCCAAGACTTATAGAGCGTTTAAGCGATAGCGATGTCGTGATAGGATCAAGATACATGAAGGGCGGATCGGACAATAGGCCGGCATGGAGAGTTTTTTTGAGTTATATATTTAACCTTGGGGCTGGAGTCTTGTTGGGTTTTAAAATAAGGGATTACACGTCGGGTTTTGCTGCTGTTAGAGGTGACATTATTCGGAAAATTCCTATTCGAGGAGAAGGATTCGGCGAATATTTCATTGATTGGGCTTATAGATGCATAAGGGCCGGAGTGAGGATAACCGAAATTCCCTACAGTTACAGCCTGAGAAAACGTGGAGTTTCGAAAACAGATGGCAATCTAGGGACGTTTTTTATTCTAGGCATTAATTATTCACGGCATTTGGTGAAAACCTGGTTTGTAACAACACGCATTTATGCTCTGCTGAAGGGAAAGAGGGGCGATTTGCCCCCTGGATCTTGATCAAAACGAAAAATAATCATTTTTTCGATTTTTTTGGTATCAACAAGGTCTGACATTTGGAATGAATCAAATACACCCAAAGAAAAGCAAATAAAATTCCGATACTAAATAAAATCAAACCAAACAGAGCATATTGGGGAACATATTCGAGGTGAATTTCGTCAACTCCAGAAGGAACTTCAATCAAAAGAAGCCCCCTATCTTCCGTTCTTCTCGTTTTTAGTTTATGTCCTCTGACATCCTGCACATGCCATGTAGATCTATATGTTTGATTAACTATAAGTTCCTCGGTTATTTCCAAATCTTTATGATCTGAATTTTTCTCGATTGTAATCTTAATGATGTTGGGCGACCATTCTTTAAAAGAAGCTTTTCTTTTGGATTTAACAAAAAAAAGTTCTCCGGGATAATCCGCTTGATTCAGTAAATATGGAGTCGAATCCATACCGGCGGTATGTATTAAACGGCCTGATGCAAAACCTTTGCTTATGGCTTCAACGGCCGTATGTGTTTCAATAGACAGTCGAGAAATTTTCTCGAATGGTTCCATCTTATACGTGTCTATGGAGTAAACATTTTTTGTATTAAACCATGCAAATATAATAAGAAAACAAATTTGGACAATAGAAAGTGATGAAACAGCAATTTTTTTATATTTTTCACGAAACACATTTGAGATATTTTTTATTCCCAGCACTATAAAAAATGGAAAAACGAATACCGCGATTATCATCGCTCTACTTGCGACTCTCATGGAAGAGAAAATCGGCACATCGGACATAATGCTGAAAAAGTTAAATGAACCAAATCGGACTCCTGAAGCCAAATAAATTGAAAAGATCAATAAAAACACCAAAACACTGTGCTTCAATATTTTAGACCTGCTTCTCGTTTTACCGAAAATCCCAAACAAGACTAAAACAAGACCTAGAATGGAAATGTAATACCCATTTTCATCGAATCCCCAATAGAATTTATTACTGGAAGATGATTTTGAGTGAGATATTTTATCAAAATATTCGGCTGTCTGATCAGGAGAAATTAATCCGTAAAGCAATCCTCCCATTGTCATGCCATCGGCTGCGCTCTCTACCGTTCTATTAGAATTTTCAAAAACAACAATGGCGGGCAGCAGTTTTATACTGGATATAGATATTGCCAAAATGAAAAAACAAGACAGATTGATGGCAACTAGAGGTTTAAGGATTTTTTTGTAGTTGAATAGACAAATCACGAATATTGTCAGCGCTGCATAAACAAGATAATACACACTCCCCTGTAAAACCATAAATAAAATGCATATGGCTCCAATAACTGGAAAATATTTTTTTTCAGGTCTATCTAAAACTCCAATCAAGGACCATATTAAAAAAGGCAGGCACATGGCTCCAAGGGACCACTGCATTCCTGCAACATGCTTCACAAGATGCATTCCCGAAAAAACAAAACTTAATGAAAAAACCCATCTCAAAATGAGAGTTTCAGTTATCGTTTTCGAAAGAAGATAAGCGCCCCAAAAACCCACAAGATAAAAGAGGAGGCTTGAAATCTTAAAACCAAGCATGGGATTTATATACCCCAACAATATAAAGGGGGATGCAATACACGTCTCCGGAAAATAAAGAAAGGGCCAGCCCCCTCCATGGAAAGGATCCCAAAAAGGAATCTGATTGAACTCCCCGAGGATTCTATATGCTGACAGCATCCAACTATAATGAGCGTCATAATCCAGAGAGCCAATTTTGCTCCAATTCAAAAAATAATTTATTTGATACAGGAGAATAAGAATTAGAGATGAAATAAAAAAAAGTGCTTTTCGAATGGGGGCAGAATGACGGGAGCTTTCGTTTTTTCTGATCATTTTTGATTTAGAATTTGATGGATATGTAATTGTCATTCCCTCAATTTATACACAACCATAATTTTTGTTCCATCGACATGTATGGAATAAAATTCATTTTCATAAGGATACTCACTCTTATGACCTCTGTAGTTGCTTAAGAAGTATTTTGCATTTTTAAGATCGACATATTCTAACCGGTTCCTTTGTTCTGGAGGGAGGATATCAACATTGATTTCTCCGGGTCTATTGAGAGCATAAACTTTTAAAATTTTTTCAGCATCATTCCTTAAAATATATTCTAAGGCTTGTCTATACGATAATCCCCAATAATCTAAGTCAAAATTATTTGTGATATCCTTCCCGGCTATTGAATTGAAATAGACATTTTGAAAGGGGTGATTTTTTATCATAAATTGAGCGGTTCCAATCAAACTCCAGGCTAAAAAAATAATTATACCGGCATTCAGGATTGCGTATGCTCTTCCCTTGAACTTGATTTTAACACTATCGAACAAAGATTTTAGTCCCTTTAGGGATATTATCAAGAAGGCTGGGTAAATAAAAAACATAAGCCTCCAAGCATCGTATAAATTAGATTTAAGCGCAATGACTGCGGACAGTGGCAGAAAAAACCAAATTAAAATTATCGAATCATACCGTTTTTGGCTCTTGAAATAATTGAGAAAATTTTTGAATGTGTATTTTATGGAAATAAATAAACCTAAGACAAAACTAAAAGTGTAGAATAAAGGTGTCGTTATGGCTATCCATACTGGAATATAATGCCACGGCAAAGCACGGCTGTCTATATAACTCCCTAAATATAGATTTATTACAGACCCCGGGATATTAAAAGTCATCGTTTTAAATGTTTGAATAAAATTATTTAAAGGATCTGTCCATAGCCAGGGCCAAAGCAGAATAATAAAAAACACCGATAAAAAAACATACAGCACTAAACTGAAGATGGTCTTCCATATTTTTTTTGATTTATACTTCAAAATTAAATCAACCATAACAAAAATAAATGCTAAAAATGGAACAAGGACTCCGACCATACGAATATTGATCAAAATAGCCGAAGTTAATGCGAACCAAAGAGCCCGAAACCATGTTTTTTTGTCCAAGTATTTCACAAGAGTATACATGCTGATAATGAACATAGATAAAGCAAAAAGATCTCTTGAATTATAGAATGAATGTGCGAATATTCTTGGACTGACTATGAGGAATAAACTTCCAAGTAAGCCAATTTTCCAACTGTTAAAGTAATACCTGTTTAATAAATAAAAAAATATCACACCAAGATAGAACGCTAAAAACGTAAATAAATGCCTCATCAAAAAGATATCACGAGAATCCTCTAATTTGAGCACCCTTTCACAAAAAATTAGAAGGAGCTCAAAGGCAGTGCCGTACTCTCTTTCACTGTATTCATCCAGTGAATCTTCACCTTTGAAGACATAATCGTATGAGACAATTCCATTTTGACGGTAGATCCTTTCATCCCATGAAAGACCATAATCATCGAAAACAGCTAAACCGATAGTGAGAAATATAATAAAAAAAATAAAAACCACAATTTTGTGATGACTTTCAATTGTGCTTAAAATTACAGAAATGTTCATGTTTTTTGATTCGTTGAATTTACCCCTGTCTGGTTAAAACTTAGGGTTTTTTAAAGGCCCTATTGGTTAAATTTGTTCGGATTATACTTAAAAATGGCAAAATCATTGAGTCCAATGGGTTCAATCTTCGAATAATAAAAATCCAAAAAGGGTTTTAATAAATCCATTGATTCAGTTGGAAACTCTCCCCAAGTTCCCCCTCCCAAATGTGGTTCTTCATTGAGTACAATCAACACAGGCTTATTTTTCCTTAAATCATCCATAAATTCTTGTCCGTATCTCACAAAAAAATCTGTAAAACGAGTGGGATACTTTCTGCCGGTCATACTATTGAATGCTGCTCTTTCTCCCAAAAAACAAATAGTGTCATCTTCATTTGTATTCTCATAGATATATTTCACTATCGGGCTGTACTTCTTGTCGTACTCTTTATATTTGGCAAACCGATCATAAGTCTCTCCAATATTATTCATAATTAAAAATCTCAAAGGAAAAAATACTAAAAACACCACGATCCAAATTTTAAGAAAATCGATTCTCTCTTTTGTTTTTTTTATCGACAAGCGAGTTTTATCAACTGAAAGTAATTTGTACCAAAAGAAACCAGTTATAATCATCAAGGCAGGTAATAAGGGAATAAAATATTGCTTGTAAGTATTTCCCTGAATACCTGCAAGAAATATCTCAAGAGGTAAGTTAATAAGCATCAGATAAATTATTGGCAGATTCTCTGATTTATCAAGTTCTTTACGACGCCCTAAAGTCATCATGGATACAAACCATGTTGGAACCGCCAGAACAGACAAAAAGGATTGGAAAAGTGTATCAAAAAGTTTTTTAACTGCGCTTAGCTTATCTAAAAGCGAGGAATTCCCCATATACAAAATTCTGTCAATGACAGCTGCATGCCAAAAATCCTTCAAAGCATGATGGTGAATGATATAACCGACAACGAATAGCAGCACAAATATAAATCCTGAGGAAAAACCAATCAGACGAGCCGTAATTATGGACAGTTTTCTGTTGGATTTATCTACAAAAATCCAATAAATCAGGATCGACAAAGGGATTCCAATCAATGTTTGTTTGAGGCTAAAACACAAAGCAGATAAAAGCCCAATAGCGATATATTTAAAAGAAAACGTTTTTTTTCTCTCAGAGCTTAAAAATAAATATATTATTACAAATTGAAGAGGCAGCGCGAACCCTTCAGCGTAAT
>CAZLLG010000184.1:0-7799 GCA_964560275.1 uncultured Eubacteriales bacterium
CGGCTGCGGATGATGGTGTAATCATAAAGCTTTTCCTTATCCGTTTTACGAAAAAAATCCACATAAGTAAGGGACAGAACAAACCTGAGTTTTTCAATGGGCTGGAATTGGATTGAGCTGCCTAATCGACTTCCATAACCTTGAAAAGGAGCTTCTGGATCGTAAAAAACGGCACCGGTATTCCGATAAAATAGGCTCATAAAAACCTGTTTTGTAATCTGTGAAGTTCCCTGAAGGCCAAATCCGCTTCTTCCAAACCTCTCTCCTGCAAAGACTTCATTGGCAAGGAGTGCATCAAAGCGGACCTGGGTGTTTCTCGGAAGCCAGAAACGGAGGGTCAGAAGGTTGACTGTTTCGAACATGTCATAAACGGTGTCATACAGATGGAAACTCCAGTAAAAGGGTTCGATTCTCTGAATAAATTCTGATTTGGGATAGAATCGGTACATGGCAAATGCGGACAGCCGCCGTAAACCGGTCCGCGTAATGAATCCAGTATCGACCTGGAAATTTTCAGAGATATCCTGGTATCCAAGATCAAGGACAAACTTGCGTGTTCCAAACTGATAGTTCAAACCCAGGGCATGCCCGTTATCGGACCCTTCACTTCCATTCCTTAGGGTGAACGATCCGAAAATGTGATAGGAGGCCATGGATGTGCCGGAAAGTCGAAAACGGCCGTCTGAACCGACAACGCGGTTAGAACCCATTCCGTAATCCTTCCCGGTATAGAATCCCCCAATATAGGAATCTTCTTTCAAGGAATATTTATATCGCACGATCGTAAAATCCGGATGCTCATCTATCGGATCATCCGGCAGGTTATCATTAGCATAGATCGCTGCCACTGTATTTTTATGGCCGAGTTTGCCGGACAGCTTAAAGCCGAATCTTGGATCGACGATTCTTCGTGTATGAACCATCATAGCTAGCGGCCCTTCTTCGACATTTCCGGCAAATTGGAAGAGTTCGTTGCCCTCAAGAAAGAAGGGTCTTTTTTCCGAGAAAAATAGAGCATAGCGCAGATTGACATCGACCTGTCCTGCATCGGATTCAACCTGACTAAAATCTGGATTGTAGGCTGCATCCAAGGTCAAGTCAGAAGTGATCCCGACTTTTCCCGTCAGGCTGAAGTCCGTCTGTTTTTCGTCTGTTTTCATCTCTCCGGCATCATGAGACTGCCTTTTACTGTGGGTGAGGGCCGGAATGAATTCATACACCCGTTTGTATTTTAAATCAGAAACTAAGATGGCATGAGACTGTTTTAACAAGCTCCCTTTGTCGGGAAATACGGGGGGACTTCCGATGGTTTCTGAAGTGCGTGTGATCTTTCGAAAGAACGACACCCGCATGGGTCGGGATTTCCCTCCGGGGAACCTGATGCTCTGCAGGGGAATCCTACACTCGACTGAGAATCCTACATCATCAATCAGGCCCTTGCTGTACCAGACCATATCAAAAGTGGCTTCCGCATTACCATCTGCATTGATCATCCCATCACCCTGGATTCCAAGAGGATTCATGAAAAATCCAAAGGCCTCTTGCATCGTGCCGAATGTATCCAGCATGATGGCCACATAGTCATCTTGAAACATGCCATCGCGGCTGCTGACTGATGATTTGATCTTTTTGGGCTCTGCGTCAAAGCAGCGAATTGCGAAATAGAAATTTTCTTCATCATACGTCATATAGGCAACAGTCTTCTGACTGGGTTCTTTACCGAAATCGGGATTCAGAGTTTTAAAATTGTCAAAACTTAGCGCCTCTGTCCAGGCCGCTTCATCGATCTTTCCATCGATGACTGGTGGATTTTTCGTTCGGGGAACAGTCAGAGTTTCCTGTCCATAGAGAGATGTGGAAGATATTAGGATTAATATAAGGGTGCAAAATGTAAGGATTCTGTTCATTTTTATATACATCGTGTCATTCTTGATAAAACAGTAAAGTCTAAATATTCATACTTAGGTCACTAGATTATACGTTGGTTTTTCGAGAAAGTTGCTGTTGTATGGGAAAAAAGAATTATTCTTTGAAAATATGATTGACTCTGACCTGGTCAATCTCTCAGAATAAGTAGAAATACGACTTTGCGCATTTGTCTTATCTGGAGGAGAATGAGTAATGTTGATAGACATCGGTCAATATAGAATCAGGGATTGGGAGGACAGTGACGCACCGTCCATCGCCAAATACGCAAACAACAGAAAGATCTGGAAAAACCTGCGTGATGGCTTTCCCCACCCCTATAATATTTCAGATGCGGAGAACTTTCTATCCCTAGCCCAACTGCAGGAGCCGAGGACTTATTTTGCCATTGCTTCAAGCGAAGAAGCCATTGGAGGTATCGGACTGGGGATCGGCACGGATGTCCACCGTTTTACAGCGGAACTGGGATTTTGGTTAGCCGAGCCGTTCTGGAATAAGGGTATCATGACGCAAGCTGTGATTTGTTTCACTGAGTATGCATTTGAAAGATTCAAGCTCTATCGCATCTATGCAGAGCCCTATGTCACCAATCCTGCATCGACACATGTATTGGAAAAAGCCAGTTATATTTTTGAGGGAACTCTCAAATCCAATGTCTTTAAAGATGGGAAAGTCCTGGACCAACACCTCTATGCCAGAGTACAGGAGAACCTTTAAATGGTTCTGTAATAATGACGGTCCTCTTGAATTTTATTTTATAGTATATGTGCTCTTTCTGCGGGGAGGCATGGTGTAGGCGTTGATTTGGCTTTCATTTCCGTCTGTTCCCAAAGCGCTTATGCCAAAGATATATTCGTCTATAGTGACTTTCTCTAGTGTGTATTCTGAAACATTCCCCACATAAAGTTCATTTTCCCAGAAGGGAGCCGTAGTTTTTCTCCAATAGACCTTATATCCTGCCAGGTTATCAGAAGACACTGGATTCCACCTCAGCTGAGCAGAATACCCATCTTTGCCGCGTCCCAAAAGAGCACGCCCTCTTTTGCTCGTGATACCGGGAGAGGGAGGAGCTGAGGCAAGAGAAGCTAGGATGGAGGATACGATGCGGATATTCCGCGTGCAGTAATCCAAATCCATGTTGTCCAGAGTGTCGTTAATTGTGTGCTGGCGTGAATAGTTTTCATTGGCTTCCATCATGCGGATGCCGGGCCATCCTTCGAGGACAAATGGTGTGTGATCACCGCCCCGTCCGAACCGGTCTGCTCTGAAGATGCAGTCGATCTCAGCAGAGGGAAAGTACGTCTCCCCGATTTTTTTTGCGTACCGAGCCAGTTGTCTTGATACGGAATCTGCGGGGCCGGCAGAAAAGACACGCATACGTTTGTTATCGATAAGGCCACTGCCACCTTCGATATTACCGATCATATCCAGTGTAATCACGCCATCGATGGTTTTTCCGTCTTCTTTTAATCGAGCAGCCATAAGTGTGGAACCGACAAGCCCCACTTCCTCGCCTGCAAATGCGGCGAAGTAAATTGTGGCATCAAATTCAAAATGGCTGAACGTCCGGGCCATCTCGATAAGAGCAGCAACACCTGAACTGTCATCATTGACACCTGCTGCAGGATTATCATAACTGTCCTTTGGATAGGTATCGTCTGTCTTCCTTGCGTAGGAATCGTAATGGGCATTGACAAGAAAAATCCGTTCCTGGTCACCAGTTAAGCGTCCGGGCAGCACTGCAACAACGTTGCGCATGGTCACGTCTCGGTTGATGCGTCTTTGAGGAGGAAGTTCGTAGTCGTCAAAAAACACTTTAAGTTTAGGGCTGGAGCTCGAAAATTTTTCGTGGATCCATGCAGCCGACGCCATAATCCCAAATCCCTCTTTGTCTGAAGAGAACACATGCCGTGTTTGGAAAGATTCCAGTTTTTTAAGGATGATTTCTACATTATCTTTAGATATGTCCTTTATGATATTTTCTATGTCTGTAGGTGGGATGGCATGAACCGTCTGCATCAAGAGAATCACCATACTAAGCGATAGAGTCATAAAAAGTTTCTTTTTCATGATTCCTCCTCCTTTCTGTTAGTGCTAGATAAACACCATAATATGGCAAAAGGATTTCATTTCTCAAGTCCAAATCCTCTTTTTTTAGAACAATTGACACTCTCTAGGGAGTGTGATACGTTTTTTGCACTTTTATTGGGAAGAGGTATTTATCATGAAGACTAGAACTTTTTTAATTGGATTTCTTTTTTTAAGCCTGATATTTCCGTCTTTCGGGCAGGCTCAAGAAGCTAAAAGCCCGCTTTTGGATTCATGGGAGCAGTACCTTAAACTCAAGGAAGAATCCACATTTGGATTGAAATGGATATCTCTTGGCCCTGTGATGAATTCCGCCAGAGTTGAAGCAGTGCAATGCGATCCGGCCAATCCTGGAACCATGTATGTGGCTTTTGGTTCGGGCAACCTCTGGAAGACCACCAATGGCGGTCTGACATGGGCCCCAAAGTTTGAAAATCAGTCGACGCTGGGAATTGGCGATATTGCTCTGGCTCCATCCGATCCAAAGATAATCTGGCTCGGTTCCGGTGAAAGCCTCAAAAAAGCAAGAAATTTCACTATGCCCGGAACCGGGGTGTTTCGTTCCGAAGATGGAGGTGAGACCTGGACAAACACTGGTCTGCATGATTCCTTCCATATCGGTGAGATTGCCGTTCATCCCGAAAATCCTGATATTGCTTTTGTTGCGGTACTGGGACACTTTTGGTCCACCAATCGAAATCGTGGACTGTATCGAACATTAGATAGAGGCCAAACATGGGAGCATGTCCTCTTTGTGAACGAACGCACTGGGGCTATAGATGTGGTCATCGCCCCATCCGATCCTCAAGTGATCTATGTCTCCATGTGGGAGAATAATCCGACGACGTTTGGACCCCAGAGCGGCGTCTACAAAAGTACAAATGGCGGGCAATCTTTCTCTAGGTTGAAGGGCGGGCTTCCAGACGGACCCCGGACTGGTAGGATCGGCCTGGCTGTCTCCTGGTCAAATCCGGATAAGGTTTACGCTCTGGTCGATAATTTCAACAAAGAAAACAGAATATATGCCGAAGTCTATCGCTCCACGGATGGAGGGACAGCCTGGAAAAGAACCCACGAAGAGGAACTCCAAATATTTTCACGCATCGGCTGGTATTTTGCTGACTGTTATGTCAATCCCCAGGATGACGAAGAATTTTTTGCACTCGGTGTACGGATTGCGCATACAACAGACGGCGGAAAAACTTTTGACCTGGTGGCCGGTGATGTCTTTCATCTTTTTCCCAACCGGGCCGAGCCCCTTCACCTCGATCACTGTGAGATGTGGATCAATCCCCAAAATCCCGATCATCTAGTCCTCGGCAACGATGGAGGTTTATATGTGAGTTTGGATAAGGGCAAATCCTGGCTCCATCACAACAACATCCCCACTGGGGAGTTTTATGACATATCAGTCGATAACCAGGATCCCTATTATGTTTATGGAGGGACACAGGATGACTCCTCGGTATTCGGTCCGGCCAAGGAGTGGAATCCCATCTATGCAGATGGATGGAAATATGTCTGGGTGGATGCATGGGCCGGTGGTGATGGCTGTTTCACATTTGCGGATCCTGAAGACCCGAATACCGTCTATTTTTCGTCGCAGAATGGAGGAGCAAAAAGGAAAGACATGAAGTCTGGCCGGTCGAGATCCATACGCCCCAGGCTTCCTAAAGGCCATTCCGGCAGCCTGGCCTTTACTTTTATCACTCCTTATTTCATCTCTCCGCATAACCATCTCACTCTCTATCATGCCGGGAATTTTGTATTTAAAAGTCAGAACCGCGGAGATACATGGACGCTCATCAGTCCGGATCTTGCTGTATCTTCAGATAAGAAAAAAAACTCTACAGCTACGGGTGCCATTGCAGAGTCGCTATTAAAACCTGGGCTGCTCTATGCGGGAACAGATAAAGGTGCCTTTTGGGTGACAAGAAACGACGGGAGGGAATGGACTGAGTATTCCAATGGATTGCCCAACAGATATATCCGCAGTATTTGCCCTTCACGATTCAGCGAATCTCGGGTTTATGTGGCTGTTCCCGGCATCAACGATGACGACCTGAAAAATCATTTATTTGTTTCTGAGGATTATGGTGAAAACTGGATGTCTATTTCGTCCAATCTTCCTGATGAGACTGCCTATGTCATCCTTGAAGATCCGGTGAATGAAAATATTCTCTATGCCGGACTGTACCGGGGTGTTTATGTGTCTGTGGATAGGGGACAGAGCTGGTCTTTGCTGGGACCAGAGATGGCGGCCACAGCCATCAGTGATCTCGTTATCCAGGAAAGAGAAATGGACCTTGTTGTAGGGACGCACGGTCGGGGAATATACAAGATGAATATAAATCCCATTCAAACAGCCTTTGAGAATGGAGCCCCTAACAATCCGGTCTTGTTTGAAACTCCAGTAGCGCGAAGACCCTGGATCAATGATTCCCATCGAGACTTCAGGGCTAGCACAGCCGAAAAAGTTCCGATCACTTTTTATCTGGCTGAAGAAGCCGAAGTGACTGTAAAAGTGATCACCAGCGAAGAGGTGGTTGTGTGGTCTAATAAAATGACGGCTAACAAAGGTTTCAACCAGATTCGCTGGGATCTTGTCAAGAAAAGAGTGAATATTGAGGAAGCCTATTTTTTCCGCTACCTTGAATATATTGATCCGGGATCATACGAGATACGAGTGACAGGAGAAGGGATAGATTTGTCAGGCCCTCTTACAGTTATCGACCGTGAATCTCCGGACTATAAAAATCCATAGGAGTAAAAAAACTTCACTTGTCGTTAATGGAAGCGGAGGGTATGGAAATCCATCCAGTATTACCTTGATGTGTTCTGACCAACCAGTATCCCTCATACGATCCAAGTACAGAAAATGTGTCTCCATTTAAAAGGACTTCTTTGGCTGGGGCATTA
Organism: uncultured Eubacteriales bacterium; assembly: GCA_964560275.1. GTDB lineage: Bacteria > Acidobacteriota > Aminicenantia > Aminicenantales > Aminicenantaceae > JAUWVG01. The sequence continues at coordinate 6,934 of CAZLLG010000184.1, forward strand.
AAAAATGGTGTTTCTCGAATCTCTTGGTTCGTTAAGGCTTGAAGATTTTCTAGTGATTCATCGATAGGTTCTAAACTGTCTTCATAAACAAAACCAGAGGTTCCGTCTGGAAGGATCACACGATACCATCTGTAAACTGCCGCCTGAATTTTCATAAGAGAGTATTGGTTTAAAGACATAATCTGGTTTGAGCTTCCGTTGGCTGAAATCCTCAGAGAGATGTCTGTTTCTTTGGACCTGGCCCATCGGCCCAGCATATCGAGATCGGCCGAAACACTTCGAGGGGTATCTTCTATTTTTGTGATATAAGGGGCGGGATCGACAGCGCCGCTTCCCCGAGCGTAGATGCCGAAATGGAGGTGAGGCGGAGTCGTTCGGGCATTGCCGGTGTTGCCTATAGTTCCGATTTGCTGTCCTGCTTTCACCTTTGTATTAGATTCCACATCCTGGGTTTGCAGATGCGCAAAATAAAGAGAGATGGAGCGTTTTGTGTCAGATAACCAGATAACATTGCCTCCAAGATCGTTTTCGCCAACACGCCTCACTTGGGCATCACATGGTGCCAAAACTGGGGTATGTCTCCTTGCGAATATATCGACTCCATTGTGCACTCTTCGTCCCGCATCCCGGGGTGCACCAAAACCACTCAAGATATCGCTCATATCTTTCCCTTCAACAGGAAAATCCAACGATGCATCTTTTCTCAGCGTAACTTTGTATCGGCCCCCTCGAAGAAGTTCGGGCTGCAGTCGGATGATGTACTGCGCGTCCCGTCTTGGTTCAAAAACAAGATGGTTAAAAGCTTCATTGGCACTGGCTACGAGCAGTAAATCTTCTTCTATATCGTCTCGAACACGGAAGCAGTC
>CAZLLG010000185.1:0-1763 GCA_964560275.1 uncultured Eubacteriales bacterium
AATTCATAGTCAGGAAAATATAGAAGGATTCTGTTTAATGTTTTTTGTGGATCTCTAGTGCTGAAAAAATACATGTTATCATTTATGGCATACTTCCTTATTTTCGCCACATAAATGTAATTGAAAATTTTTTTAGCAACACTTTTTAATGTCAAGGATAACTCCCTTAATTGGGCAGCAGGATTCTATCGTATGCCCAGACGTTCTTCAGCGGCTAAAGATTTTTTCGACAGGACAAACATCGACATAGCTGCTAAAACAGGAATGCACATCAGAATATAGCCAAAGAGTATAACTCCGATACTTTGCACTCCGAAAAATATAGCAATACTTAATAACCACCCTATGGATAGAAGATCTTCGTTCCTCACTTTATTTTGTCTTATTTTCCAAACGTTTCTATTACTGACTCTGAATATCCTGACTAACACCCAAAAGAGTGTTAAACCACCAAGAATACCTTTTAATACCAATGCCTGTGTAATTGCAGAATGAGGATTTATATTAAAATCAAATATGCGATTTCCAACCCCGGTTAAAGGATACTTGAAAAATATTTTCATTGAGTCCAAAAAATAATCAACTCTAGTGAGATCCCCTTCCCTTAAGCTTGTGCGGCCGGATGGAGATAATTTATCCACAAATTCTGTCACCGGGTCAATAATTATATTTGGAACAAAAGAAAATATAAGAACAAGTAAAACAGTTACAACCAAGACTATTTTAAACCTCGATCTCCGATTTTTTACTATTAACACAATGAGAGGCGTCGACAATACAAAAGAGAAAACAGCCGTTCGTCCCTTAGTGAGGATAAGAATTACAATAGAAATGAAAAGCAGCAACATCATGCCTATCTTTTTTTTATTCAGCGTTTTGTAAACATGAATTCTCCAGAAAAGTAAAAAAATCAGAGAACCCAGATGGATACCAAATGGGGTTGCAAACGGGAAAACCGATGCAAGTCCTGCCCTGCCAGACGCAGATATCAGTCTTTTTATCGCGAGATCTGTACCAGGATATAACCCAATATCTATCAGTCCTTCTTTCCACAATATTGACCTCTGCCAGGGTATTCCGAATCCCCCATACACAAAAACGAGCTCAATAATTGCGACAAAGCAAAGTGCAGCTAAGGATGCAATCAATGCGTTAGAAATTGCATAGATGTCCTTCCTATCCTTAAAGTACGTAACAAGGATCATAAAGACACCAAAAAATTGGAAATGTCTAATAATAAGACGAATAACATCAGTTGTAAGACCAGTACTGATTATCATTGTCAGCGATGCTATAAAGTAAAAAAACAGGGGTGCTGTAAACGCGGTATCAGGAATCCATGGTCTTTCTTTTCTCAGCAAACTTATGAGCCATACGATAATAAACATCAATGCCACAGCCTCAGTGGAATTAATGTTTTTAATTCCAATGGGAACAAAGATATTAAAAGGACACAGGAATAGATAAACAAGCAATGCCAACTTCATGGATCGCATCATTAACAGAAAGTAAAACAGAATTATTATCACAAATAATATTATTTTATGATCCATAATCCATCCAGATTAATTCAAATAGCCTTCTTATTACAAGTAACAACTTTCGTATAAAGTCTCCAGCTTTTTCTTTAGAATTTGACGTGTAAACCTTTTCTCGATTCTCTGCCGGTTTATCTCAGACATTTTGTTCCTCTTCAGGACATCCGTATTTATCATCTTATAGAGGCTTTCGGCACAGGCCTCAGGACTGTCTGCAGGAAACAA
>CAZLLG010000185.1:1773-7780 GCA_964560275.1 uncultured Eubacteriales bacterium
GTTTAATCCATCACCAATCAATCCCGGCAGATTTGCCTCAAAAGAACAGACAACCGGCAGCCCGGAGGACATGGCTTCAAGAATTGTATTTGAGAGGCCTTCCCAGGAAGATGGGAAAATCAGAAATGAACACTTGGAATAATACCTTTCAATGTCTGCTGTTGGATCTATAAATCTTATGCTGTTCTCAAGATGACTTTCCCTGACTGCCGTGGATACGCTCTCTGAATATTGTCTGTCGTTTTTTTCACCGACCAAAAAAAGCTGAAAGCCTTTGGGCAGTAAGCCCTTTCGCTTTAAAGAGTTCACTGACTCTATCAGTAAAAGCTGGTTTTTTCGCTTTTCTATTCTTGCTGGATAAACAGCACACGGAACTTTTTTATTTTCTGAAACATAAATAAATCTGTCTATATCGACGGCGTTCTCTATTAGATAAAGCTGTTCCTGGTCGTACTTCATTTTTTTCATCAGCAAATCTTTGCTGTATTGAGTATTCACCACATGAAATCTTGAAAATTTTTTAAACAGATAATATGTGAACTGGTTGCCACCATAACACATTGAAAAATTTATGTTTATTCGTGTAGATGTAATGACATTTTTAAATCTGAGCAGCAGGCGAGCACCACAGGCATAGAGGTTGGCAAACATAAGAAAGGAATGAATGATAGCCGGTTTTTCTTTTTGGACCAACCGTAAGAATTTGAGAAAACACGCCATATTATAGAGCTTGCCGGTTTTTTTATGCAGAGATACAACTCTGATTCCCTGCTTCTCCAACTCCGGGAATCGGTTTTCTGGATAAATGGAACATAAAACAATATTGTATTCTTCCCTCATCAATAGAGCCATCTCTACAACCTGCCTTTCACTGCCACCAAAACGGAGTGATGGAATCAGGAAAAGTATTTTACGTTTGAGAAATGATTTATTTATGAGAATTTCTGCCTTTTATTTTTTCACGGGTATTGAATTGAAGAATTCTACGTATTGCTGAAAGATAATCTCCGGATGAAACCTTTCTTTGTAGGAGATCCCGGCCGCATTCCCCATTCTCTCCCGTAAGGGGACATCCTGTATCAGTCTGCTTATGGCATTCTCCAAGGACTTAGGATCTCTCTTGGGTACAAGCAGACCGGTTTTTTCATTGACTATCGCCTCTCTGCATCCATCGATGTCTGTTGCTATTACAGGAAGGCTGCAGGAGAGGGCTTCGACCAGGGCTATGGGGAATCCTTCATAAATCGAAGGCATCACATACATATCGAACAGTTTCAAATGGTCCGACACATTGTGGACATAGCCAGGCATAATTATCTCTTCTGACAAACCTTTCTCTTTGACCAGCTGTGCTATATCTCTACGTGACTGGCCGTCCCCTGCAATAATGATTTTTACATTGAAGGACGCGCAAATAGGAACCAATGCCTCAACCAGATAGGGCAATCCTTTCTGTCTGCTCATTTGGCAAATAGTCCCAATAATAATTTCATCTGTTTTGATATTATAGACATCTCGTAAATCGACATCCGTTTTATCGTGTCTTTCTTCAAAACCAACCGTATTGTAAATCACATGGATTTTTTCCTCGGAAACACCGTGCTTCAGGATTAGCCTTTCCTTATTCGCCTTTGAAACCGTAACAATAGAGTCACAGAACGGGAGTGTTGCCAAATAGGCCAATTTATAAATTTGTTTTTTGGGAAACCGCCAGTGAATAATCATGTCGTCATAAAACAAATGATTAATCCAAACAAAAGGTATGGGTGGTCGAAATATGGCTTTAACCAGACGACCCCAGAAACCAGCACGATCCTGGTTTAGCACCACTAAATCCACCTCTCTCTTCCGGATTAGACTAAAAACATTAGTAAAAATCGCAGGCGCGAAACGAGTTGATGAAGAGCAGCGAATAACTTCCACCTCAGGATCAAACAAATGCTTTGGATAGTTGCCGATTTCTTCTGAGGTCAAAAAGATACATTTTATGCTCCGTCTCGACATAGCATTGGCCAGACGTATCACACACTTTTCAGCTCCACCAAGTAGATACACTGGATCGACAAAGAGTATGGTTTTCATAATAAGACTCGCTGCGCCCGTTTTTCCCATGTGTAGAATTGTTTCAGATCGATTAATGCCTGATGTGCAAGCTTTTCACTGGCTTCTTTATTTTCTGTAAGATATTGTACAGCGCTCACCCAACCATCTATATTCTCTGGGGCTACAAGGATCGCATTCCTGCCATGCTCTAAAACCTCTCTCAAGACTGGAAGATCTGAGGCAATAATAGGCTTTCCAGAAGCCATATACTCAAACATCTTGAGCGGTGACATCCAGCGGCTGGTATCGCTGAATTTATCTCCGGATATCGTCACCTTTTTCTGGTAGGGCATAACCAATATATCATAATTGCGGATATAACTGTTGGTTAGGGATGGAGGAACAAATCCATGCAGAAAAATGTTGTTTTCCTTTAGTCCTCTTTTTCTTGTTTTTATGTCGTCCTCAGTGCCACCGATAATATGAAAGTCTATATCGGGAAGGACTGCTGCCATTTTTAGAATGATCTCTATTCCCCGGCCCGGATAGAGGTGTCCCAAGTATCCGACATTGGTTCTGTCTCCATTTTTTCCAGTTATATCTGCCTGGATATCCTGACTTGTCAAATCTGCCCCATCGTGTGCGACTATTATTTTTTTCCCAAATACGTCATCTTTTATCATTTCTTTTAATGCATGAGAGATGACGACCAGGTGTCTCAATCTCTTTCTCTGAGTAAGTTTGAAAAAAAACTGTTTTTCTCGACGTGTCATCTGTTCTAAGGGGAAATGCATCTCAAGGATCACATCGAATCCCAAAATGGAAGCCATCCAAACACCCCAGAGACAACGCCCGTAAACAAGATCCGGCCTAGTCCTGAGAACTTCAATGCCACATCGGAGACTGTACAACAGTATCGAATATTTCGTTCGAGGCACATGAATTTTTTTTATCTTGAAACAAAGCTTCACCCCGTAAAAGTCAAAATCACTTTTTACTTTTTCTTCAACTGAGCCGGCTCTTTTTATGGATAACAAGACCACCTCATGATCCATTCTTGAAAAAGCACTGCACATCTTCATGACATGTATGCTGTGGGCAGTACGCTGCGGAATTGTTGAATCAGAAATGTAAAGGATCTTCAAGGACTTTGCTCAGGACAAATAGAACAAAACAACTTTTCATATTTTTTTAACATTTTATTTGCGGTAAATTTTTTTTCGATTGTCTGTCTTGCCTCCCTAATGACATTCTCCTGTCTATCTAAATTCTCTATCGAATGAAGTATTTTTTTGGCAAGTTGAGTGGAATCTCCCACTGGCACTAAATGGCCATTTATACCGTCTTCTACTATCTCAGATGGTCCATAGGGTGCATCTGTAGACACAACAAGAGTTCTACAAGCCATGGCCTCCAATAAAACATTTGGAAAACCCTCCCATAAAGAAGATAGGACAAAAAGATCTGCATTTTTAATATATTTATAAGGATTATGTTTAAAACCAATAAAATCCACCTTCTCACTAATACCCATTTCCTCTGCCATTTTTTTCAGAATATCTTCTTCCTCACCCGTGCCCATTATAATTGAATAGACTGGGATTTTTTTGTTGGCAATTTTTAAAGCCTCTATCAGATAGGGAAGTCCTTTTGCTTTATTTAGACGCCCTGCTGAAATTATTAGATTATAATCATCCTGAATCCATCTATGGTTAACTTTTTCAACAGACAGCATATCGATGTTTTTTATATTTACTCCATTAAAAATCACACGAATCTTTCCTTGAGGAATCTTCCATGACGAGATTAAATACTCACGTATTCCGGTTGAATTGGTTACAATAAGATCGGGAAATTTGTATAAAAATCGCAAAATACGCCGGTGTTTAAAGTGAAGTGGATTGGTCACGACTCCCAATATCAGTTTTGTCTTCCTTTTCCTTTTTAAAAACATCATTTTAAGAACCACTATGGCCGCTGTGTTGATACCCCACATATTGCCAAAAATTATATCCGGCTTTTCCTTTTTAATAACCTTATACATATTCAATAGAGTGAGAATTTTATATCGTCTTCTAACGGCGTATGATTTTGTTTGTCGAGGAATATCCTTAGCATACACTCCCTTTTTTTCCCAAACACAAAGAATGGGTTGAAAGATATCTCTATTGATATATTTGAGAATATAAATTGTTCTTTTTTCAGTACCGCCTCCTCCAAGCGTGCTTGCTAGAAGCATAATTTTTAATTTCCTATTCCTTGTCATTTTCAATTTCGTTTATTTTATTCCACAGGACATGATGACACTTGTGAACTTTAGGGCTGTAATGCTTTTTCAGATACTCAATGAGTAGAGGATTATTATAGTTCTCCCCTAAAAGAACCAGATCGCTATTAAACTCTTCGGCCATGTTTTTGATGTGGCTGTGTTCATTTAACCGCCTCTTTAGCAAAACGCGATTAAATAAAACGGCAGAACTATCGTGAGCTCCTGAAAAAATTATCTTTTTAGTTGCATATGTCAGGTAGGGAATGTTTATCTCAGGAAGAATGAATAATGTTTTTCCTTTTTCATTTTTTATCAATGAAGCGAGTTCTCTCCATTCTTTATCGACACTATTCTCTTTAGTGCACCAAATTGAATATAGATCTTTCATTACAATTAAAATTAAAACAGGAATCAATATCAATAAGTTGATATTTGAGATTGTTTTTTGGCTAAAATGTAATATCAATAAGAAGGGAGAGGCAAAAATGATATGTCTTTCACCTGAGCCCCAGATCCAGAAAATACTCATGAACAGAATAGTGCAGCAAACAATAAATATCACAAATAGATAGTGATTTGTGTACCTAAGATTCTGAGTCAATGTCAAATTGTATATATAAAAAGGCAGTAGGAGAATAAGGGGATTTTTACGTATAACGATAAAAGGATTTCCCATTTTCCTGCCGCCATCTTCCTGATTGCCAAATACAATATGGAGATAGATTCGTTTAAGATGATCTTTAAAGACATAAAAGACCTGCCCCCTTGTACCAAGCAACGCGATCACAAAAGATATCAATAAAAACAGCCATAACCAGAAAAAATGGAAATCAAAAGATATCAATAGAATAATCGTAAACACGGCACTAAAAAAAAGGAGAATTTGTACTCCCATACGGTGTGATAGAAATAATCCTGTCGAACCGATTACAATATAGGGCCAGTATTGAGTGTTCCCAGAATAAAATTGTGCGATTCCCACTCCTGCGAGAAAGAAGAATAGTATCCCAAAAAAACGGGGCGTAATGGCATTTGTTTCAAAGGTATTCAGTGAATTAATCAGATAGAGTCCACAAGCAAGAAGAACCTTATCGGCTGTAAAATTAAATATTGAATGGAGAATTAAAGCAAAGATCGAGACAACAAATAAATTTAACCATAACGGTAGAGCTCTGCGGAAAATCAAGGGTGTCCGTTTTTGTAAAACAGCAAGGAAAATATGGAGCAATGGAGGATAGGTATATCTTAATTTTTCATTGGGGAAGTAGCTTTTATAATAAGGAATTAACCCTCGATATTCACGTAATTCCTCTGCAATTCTAAGGTGTGAATAGGTGTCTGTATTTACGAAGTCATTCTTTTTTATAAAAACATAGTTCAAAAAAAACTGGAAAGGAATGAAGACCAGAATTACTAGAGTAACTATCTCGAAGAGCATGATTAGGTGTCTGATCCTATTACATCGATAAAATTATAGCTGGATTTACCGAACATTATGGACAGGACAACTAGGAAAATGGTTTTGAACTTGTTCCCTGGCACCTTAATAAGAAAGAGAAAGGAGTGCAAACTTTTTGATCTGTTCGGCAAGGGCTTCCGCAATAATCCGGTGTCCTTTGGGACTTGTGTGTGGATCTACAGTGATTGATGTCAACTATTTTTGTACCTCGACGACAATTAAAATTGCGTTTTTTA
>CAZLLG010000186.1:0-7744 GCA_964560275.1 uncultured Eubacteriales bacterium
GTGCTTCTTCCTTATAATAATAAAGCTGACGAAGCTCTTTGGAGTTGGCAAGAAGGGAATACAAAAGAAAGCATAGAACTTCTCAAAGAAGTTATTACAAAGGAAAAAAAGATTTCCGTAGCCTATACTAATTTGGCTATGATTTATAGATCTCAGGATAGACTAAATGATGCCATAAAGGTACTGCAAGCCGGACATGAATTTATTCCTGAGAGTTATACAATTTTTTCAGCTTACCTGGATTATCTTTTTCAAGCCAAACAATGGAACGAAATCATCTATATTTTTGAGAAAACAGCTTTTAGTCAATTTGAATTCGATCCTGTCAATTGGAATTTATTGGGATTGGCCTACTCAAATATCGGAGAGACAGAGAAAGCAGTTGCATTCTGTGAAAAGGCGGTCTCTATAGAACCTAAGTTTCCAATATCTTATATCAATCTCGGACATATTTATTATTCTGTATTCAACCTATCAACAAATCCCGAAGCACTTCAGAAATCTTTCCTGAACTATCGAAGAGCCGTGGAACTTGACCCTCAAATCAGCGCGGCCCACTATGGATTAGGGCTCATTTTTATGTACGAGAACAATTTGAACACCGCCATCCATCATCTGGAAACAGCCCTGCATCTCCAGCCTGATCTGGACATAGTTTTGTATAATCTGGGAAAAATTCACCTAAAAAAGGGAGATAAAATAACAGCGTTGTCTCACTTTAATAAATTCCGAAGCAGCCGCTCATATATTCGAATGACTCAAGAGGAAAAAGACATTTTGAAAAAATTTATCATCCTATGTAAAGAACATGAAACCTGGAATTGAATTAAAAAGAATTACACGAGTGTTTACGTTTTTCTAAAAATCCTGATAGAATTATTTCAGATATCTTTTTTAATGAAGGAGTTCAATAAATGAAACAGAATCAAATACAGTTCGCAAAAGTCTTTTTTGGTTTAATTTCCATGTCCTTACTTTTGCTGCTGAATGTATCGGCCGTACAGCAGTTTCCACAAAAACCACCCGAGGTCCCCTATGTGCCAACTCCGGAACAGGTTGTGGAAGAAATGCTCAAAATGGCGAATGTGCAAAAGGATGATATTCTCTATGACCTAGGATGCGGTGATGGACGAATTGTTATCACAGCTGCACTCAAGAAGGGATGTCAAGGTGTGGGGATAGACATCGATCCCCAGCGCATAAAAGAAAGCCGTCAAAACGCCATCGATAGCGGTGTTGAGGACAAAGTTGAATTCCTTCTTCAGGATCTCTTCGAAACCGATATCAGCAAGGCCTCTGTTGTCACACTGTATCTTCTGTCCAGTGTCAATCTCAGACTTCGTCCCATACTCTTTCGGGATTTAAAGCCCGGTACAAGAGTAGTCTCTCACGATTTCTCTATGGATGATTGGAAACCACATAAAAGCCTTGAAATTGAAGTGGAAACTCCTGCCAATGAAAATTTCTATACGGACAACTACTGGGACAGACACAATGTGTATTTCTGGATCATCCCTGCCAATGTGACAGGAACCTGGAAATGGACTATGGACGCTGGCTCCAAAAAAAAGGAATATGCCCTCAAACTCTATCAAAACTTTCAGGAAATTGAAGGAACTGCAATCGAGGGAACCAAATCGATCCCCCTAACTATCCCGGATGGATTCATTATTGGAGACACACTAAAATTCACCCTGGAGCGAAAAGTTGGTGGACAGACTGAGCGTTTAATTTTTGAAGGGACTGTCACCGGTCATAAAGTGAATGGTAACGTAACAGTTGAGGGACAATCCGCTTCTTCCGAAAAATGGAGAGCTAAGAGGGATCCCTCGACATTCAAATCAATAGTTAAATAGATCCAAACCATTTTGACAGGACAATCACTACGCAAAGTTTTCTTCTCTATTTTTCTCCTTTTATTTTTTTGGGGAATCCTCTTTTCCCAGGAACCGGTTGTTCGATCCGTTAAGGTCAAGATCGCTCTAGATGCTGGAACGGAAAAAAACTCCTGGTGGGAAAAACGTATCCAACCTATAGTCGAGAACACTTTTAATGAGTTCGAGGAAATCTTTGGAATAAAACTCCATATCAGCCGGGTCGAACGTTGGAACCCAAACTCAGAAACTCGATCCCTGTATGCCTCTCTGCTAGACCTTCAAAACAAAGTCAGTCATGGAGATTGTGATATCATTTTAGGTTTTATTTTCCAGACTCTCGGACAATCATCCCGGTTCGGTGCAGCCTCCTATTTGTCCGGGTGTATGTTGGTAAAAGCTATCGTTGACAGCCATGTCCTTAAAATAGCGTTGGGACATGAACTCAGCCACCTCTTTGGAGCAATCAATCTGAATGAGACAGATTCAATTATGAATTCCGGCAATCCAAACCATAAGTTTGACAGTTTCACAAGTCAAATCATCCGCTTGAACAAATTCCGGAGCTTCAAACCCGATTCGTTCCCCATTTCCAATGAAAAGCTGAACGAAGCCATTACTCTTTTCCAGGACAGACAGAAGAAAAGAAAGTCCGAAGCCGATGTACATACTATGCTGGCCATTCTCTATCTGGAAAAACAAGATTATGATTCAACTATCGAAGAATGCTACAAGGCTCTAAATCTTGGTGTGAGATTGCAGCTCCAGGTTCACAACCTCTTAGGTATTGCCCTCAGAAAAAGCGGCCGAATAAATGAGGCCATAAAAGAATATGAATCTATCATCACTACATGGCCGATGGTTTCAGAGACTCACTACAATCTGGGAATCGCCTATATGGAACAAAACCGCGTAAAAGAAGCCATCCAAGCCTATCAGAAAGCCACAGAGCTAAATTCTAATTTTGCCAAAGCCTATGCCAACCTTGGATTTGCTTATCTGAAACAGGACAATGTAGAGAAAGCGATACAATCTTGTGAAAAAGCCCTGGAAATTTTTCCACAATATGCTGAAGCTCTCTCGACTTTAGGAGCCGCTTTTTTATTACAAGAGGACTATAAAAGCGCTGAAGAAACGAGTTCACTAGCCTTGGAATTGAACGAGAAGCTTCCAGGTGCCCACATCAATATGGGAACTCTGTATTTAAAAAAAAAACGGTTACAAGACGCCATTACTGAGTATAAAAGGGCCATTGAGTTGGACTCCTTGTATCCTGAGGCGTATTACAATCTAGGCCGGGTTTATCTGCTCGAAGATCGGTTGGAAGAGGCCGAACACCAGTTTTTAAAAGCCCTTGAGCTCAATCCTCTTTATGTGAAGGCTCTGGCCAACCTTGCTTCATGTTATTTGAAAATGGAACTCTACGAAGACGCCACTTTTGCCTGCGAAACGGCCTTAGACATCAGGCCGAGTTACATCCCGGCACTCACAAATCAGGTTCATGCCTATCTTTATTTGGACGAATTCGATAAAGCAGAGGAAGCCTGCCTAAAAGTCCTGTCCCTCCAACCTAAACTTCCTGAAGTCCACAACCTTCTTGGAATTCTGTACTTAAAAAAAGAACAACCGGAACGAGCCGAAAAGGAATTGCAGCAGGCTGTGGCCATCGAGGCAGACCATCTAGATGCCCACCTCAATTTGGGAAATCTGTATTTTGCAGCCGAACGCCTAATCGATTCTGAAAGACATTATAAAAAAGTTATTCAGATCAAATCCGACTATGCTTTGGTCCACAACAATCTTTCCGTCATCTATTATCGCCAGTCAAAATATTCCCTTGCATGGGATCATCTCAAACAGGCCGAAGCGCTGGGATTTAACGTTCATCCTGATTTTAAGAAAGAATTGATCAAAAAGCTGCGGATCTCCTCTACTTTTTCTTATGAAGAGATAGCGCTTCCTTGTAGGCTTTTCGTTCTATAAGAGAATACATAGACGGCACAACAATTAGGGTCAGAACGGTAGCAAATAAGAGCCCGAAAATAATGGCCGTTCCCAAGGGTGCCCAGATGGTTCCTCCTCCTCCCATATTGAGGGTGATGGGAAGAATTCCTCCTATTGTTGTAACAGTGGTCAGGACTACGGGTCTCAACCGGCGGGGACCAACCTCAAAAATGGCCGCCAGCAGATCTGTCCCCCCTTTCCTCTTCTGATTGACAAAATCTACAAGCACAATGGCATCGTTGACTACAATCCCGATTAGGGCAACAACACCAATAAACGCCATAAAACTAAAGGTCAAACCAGTGATCAGCAGCCCGGATACAACACCTATAATAGACAGCGGGACAGAGAGAAGCACAATCATGGGCTGCTTAAAGGAATTGAACTGGGCGGTAAGGATAAAAAATATAAAGACTAAACCCAAAAACATGACACTGGTGATGGAACGAAAGGACCGCTCCCTTTCCTCTTCCTCTCCACCGTACTCCAGGATATATCCTTGAGGAGGAGGAGTTTCCGCCATCAGCTGCTGATGGGCGGAAAAGATTTCTTGAGGGGTTACACCCTTCTCCACTCCAGCCGTCACTGTTACCGAACGCCGCGAGTTGTACCGTTGGATAGAGGTGACACCGCTTGTCATCTCGATATTGGCCAATTGCCCCAATGGCACTTTGTTGCCGAAAGCATTTGTTATGGGTGTGTCAAGAACATCTTCCAAGTTCCGACGGAACTCATCCTTGTTGATCACTCGGATATCGACCAGTTCATCGCTGAGCATGATCTCGGTCGCCTCAACGCCAAGAAAGGCCGCCATGACCTGCAGTGTGATTTCTTGAGCGGTGATCCCGTATTTTGCCGCCATGGTGCGATCGACCTGAATGGAGACTTGAGGTTCGTTCTCCCTGAAGCTGTTTTGAATGTTCCGAGCCCCTGGAATCCTCTCGAGATGCGCCTGGACAACCTGGCTGATGCGATTGAGTTCGTCAAGCTCATCACCGAGGATTCTGATGGCTACAGGTTCACCAACAGGAGGCCCCATCTCAGCTTCGAAAAAACTGTATTGAATACCCGGAAGGAGGGCCAGCTTTTTATCCAAATCTGCAATGACTTCCGACTGCGTTCGATTTCTTTCATTATCGGCTCCGATATTAATCAGTATCTTTCCGAATTCCGTTCCGGATCCGGAGCCACCGGCCGTCTCTGTCAAATCTGACATGATCATCCCCGTATCCCCGATAGTCGAGATATACTCTTTGACCTCCGGGATACGGGCGATAATCGCCTCGATTTCCTTTGCCACCTCATTGGTTTTTTCCACGACTGTCCCTATAGGCAGCTCGAAGTTGACATTAAACCGTCCGAGATTGTGTTTTGGAAAAAAATCGACTTTAATAGCCCCGGATAAAAGAAGGGATATCGCAACAAAAAATGAAACCAATCCGATTCCCACAACCGTTTTTCTGTGGAAGAGGGCCCATCGGAGAGAGGGCTGATAGATCTTGTTCAAAAAAGGAAAAAAACGGTTTCCTATAAACACGGTTCGGGAAAATCTCCTCATCTCATGGTGTTTTTTGCTCACCCGCATGAATTTAGACGCAATCACTGGAAGTGTAAAATGATCGATGATAATCGATCCGATAAGTGCAAATATGACAACCCAGGGAAGGAAGGACATCAGTTCCCCCATAATCCCAACGATGAAGATCATAGGAAAAAATGCGCTGATGGTAGTCAGATCGGCGGAGATGACAGCTGTGCCCACTTCAAAAATCCCTTTTTTGGATGCGTTTATCGCATCATGGCCAGATTCAAAATAGAAATAGATATTCTCTCCCACGATCATCGCACCGTCCACAACCAAACCGATGATCAGAATCAGTGAAAACATGGTGATCATGTTCAGTGAAAATCCAGCCGCCCACATGAAAAAAAATCCAACAAGAAGAGAAAATGGAATAGCGACTGCAATGATGAGGGCATTGCGAGGCCCCATAAAAATCATCAGCACGATCAAAACGAAAAACGCTCCGTACAAGGCATTGGAGCTGAGCTCCCGCACCATCCGCGATATATCTTCAGCTTTATCCATCGAAGTGGTCACGCTCAGTAATTCCGGCATGAGGGCATCATGTTTAACCGCGATGGCTTTTATCATTTCCGAAGTGCTTATCGTATTAATATCCGGCTGTTTGAAGACAACAAGAGAGACAGAAGGAGTCCCATCATAGCGTGAAAATGAAGACAATTTTTTGTGTGTATCCCGAATATCTGCAATCTCTTCGAGAAACACGGGATGGCCGTTTTTAACAGCAACAACCGTCGATCCGACGTCCTTGACATCTTGAAATTTTCCTTCTGTCCTGATAAGAAACTCAAAACTGTTCAAGCGGAGATGACCTCCAGGAAGATTGGTATTCTGGCGCTGGAGAGCCGCAATGATTACAGAATAGGAGAGTTCGTACTGCTCCATTTTTTTCGGATCGACTTGGACTTGAACTTCCCGTTCAAGACCCCCGTAATAGGCCACTTCTTCCACTCCTGGGACTGCTTCAATTTCTGTTTTAATGTCCTTTGCAATGTTCATCAGCACCATGGGTTCTGCTTCCCCCGTGACATTGACCACAATGATGGGCACATTGTCGAAGGCGATATCCTCAATGGACGGCTCTTCGATGTCGTCGGGGAGCTCTCTTTTGACCTGATCGATTTTATCCTTGACATCATCGAGAGATTCCTTCTTGTCTGCCTTTTCATAGAGTTCGAGCACATGCACCGATGCCCCTTCACTTGCGTAGGAGTTGAGACGTTTGAGATGCTTGGTTGCGTTGAGGTGCTCATCCACCTTGACGGTGACCGTTTGTTCAATATCCTCGGCAGCTGTCCCGGGGTATGGAATGGCCACGACAATATAGGGAACATTGATATCGGGATATTCTTCACGGGGAATATTCCGTATCCCGACAACTCCGAGAAGGATCAATACCAATGTAATAAGAGTGACGATGACCGGCTTATCGACAGATTTACGCGATATATTCATAATCTATTTGTCGTTGATTACAGTCACTAACATACCGTCAAAGAGAACATCCTGGCCGTCGATAATAATCCGTCCTGCATCGGGAAGAGGATCCCGTATAATAAGGTCTTCCCTTGAGATTTTAAAGTCCTTTAGAACCTTCATTCTGGCCTTTTCTCCGTCGAGAAGAAAGATGACACGTTCCCCTTTTCTCAGTACTGAAACATCGATAGAAAACACAAAAGCGTCTGTGATAGTATCGGTGACCACCCCCACTGAGGCCGTCATTCCAGGTTTCAATTCCAGTTTTGGATTGGTGATATCTATCTCCACTTTAAAGAGGCGGCTGTCAGGGAAGGCCGAAACAGCCACATGTGAGACTCGACCCGCGATGGATTCCTCTTGCAGAGACTGGACCACCACTTGGGCTTTCTGATTCTGCTTCAGCCTTCCGACACTTCGTTCTGGCACGCCCAGTTCTACAAGAACGCGAGAGATGTCCATTAGAGTGAATACAATCTGTCCAGGCGCGGCCATCTCTCTCACTTCCCCAAGCCGGAATGCCACATGGCCATTAAAAGGAGCAAACATCTGGCAGTGTTCGAGATTAAGCTCTGCAGCATCTAAAACAGCTTGAGAGGCTTTAAACGCGGTTTCAGCATCCTGGACAATTTGTTCTTGAATGGAGCCTTCCTTCCACAGCCGCTGACTCCGTTCAAAATCCCTCTTGGCCTTCTCCCAGTGAGCCAGACTTTGATCGCGGACAGTTTTATAATCCTGCTGCTCCAGTTGGGCCAGGAGTTGTCCTTTTTTAACACGGTCTCCTTCGTCAAAATAGAAGCGTTCT
>CAZLLG010000187.1:0-6632 GCA_964560275.1 uncultured Eubacteriales bacterium
ATCTTCGGTGATCTCTTTTTCTTTTTCCAGGAGTTCAATCATTTCCTTTGTGTCTCTCCTCATATTTCGCAGCGCAGTCTTTTCATCTTCCATCATTTTTTTGACATGTTTGGCGAGTTCCCGCCGTCTTTCCTCATCCAGAGGAGGGATTGGAACTTTAAGCGTTTTGCCATCGTTTATCGGATTGAGCCCCAGGTCTGCTGCACGAATAGCTTTATCGATGGGTTCGAGGAAGTTCGGGTCCCATGGCTGAATAGTGATCAACGATGGATCAGGAACGCCAAGTGTGGCCACCTGATTGACCGGCGTGAGGTTTCCATAATAGTCGATTTTAATTCCTTCAAACACACTGATGCTCGCTCGGCCTGTTCTCAACTTACTCATTTCATTGCGAAAATGCTCAGTTGAGACTTTCATCTTTCTTTCGAGTTCCTTTAATTCTTCCTTAACCATTTGAATCCTCTCCGTGCGTATGGAGTTTCCTTCCTTCACAAAGAAGGATGCGAATGATGTATCAATAAATCTTGGTGCCGATGTCGTATCCGAGTACGGCTTTCATGATGTAATTTTTTTTCTTGAGATTAAAGACAATTATGGGAAGATTATTATCCTTGCACAGCGATATAGCCGTGGAATCCATAACACGCAGGCCCTTTTTGATCACTTCCAAATACTTGATAGATTCAAATTTTTTTGCGTTTTTGTCCTTCATGGGATCGGCAGAATAAACACCGTCGACTTGGGTGGCTTTGAGGATGACCTGCGCTTTAATCTCCAGCGCCCTCAGGGCTGCCGCCGTATCGGTTGTAAAATAAGGACTCCCGATTCCAGCGCTGAAAATGATAACTCGATCCTTTTCAAGATGGCGAAGAACCCTACGCCGGACAAAGGGCTCGGCAACCGACTTGACCTCAATGGCCGAAACGTGACGCGAACTAACACCCTCTTTTTCCAGAGCGTCCTGCAGGGTAATCCCATTAATGACAGTGGCCAAAAGTCCCATGTAATCGGCAGAGGCTCTTTCCATCCCTGCTTCAGTTCCCCGAATTCCTCTGAAAATATTTCCTCCGCCAATCATAATCGCAATCTGTACACCGAGATTGTGAATATCTTTAATCTGGGTGGCTATAGATTTGGCTGTTTCGACGTCGATGCCGAATGAATGTTTTCCGAGTAAAGACTCCCCCGAAAGTTTAAGCAGAATTCGTTCGAAAACCGGTTTATCTTGAGCCATCATTTATTATTAAGATCCGCCCAATTGGAACCGGGCAAATCTTCTGACTCTTATATTCTCTCCAAATTTCGCAATAAAAGACGCGACATATTCTTTGATTGACAGCTTGTCATCTTTTATATATTTTTGATCCAAAAGGCAAATCTCTTCATAGAACTTGTTCAGTTTTCCCAAGACAATTTTTTCAACAATCTCCGGCGGTTTTTTCGAATCCTTGAACTGCTCATGAATGATCTCTTTTTCCTGGTCCAGCACGGCTTGTGGAATCTCTTCTGGAGAAACATACCTGGGATTAGCAGCCGCGATATGCATGGCAATATTTTTGACCATCTCTTGAAATTCATCGTTTCTGCTTACAAAATCTGATTCGCAGTTAACTTCAACAAGAACTCCGATTTTGCCATTCATGTGAATGTATGAACCAACCATTCCATCGGCAGTCTCCCGGCTCATCTTGCCTTCAGCTCGGGCAAATCCTTTTTTCCGAAGGATAACAATCGCTTTCTCTATGTCACCTCCGCTTTCACTGAGTGCTTTCTTGCACTCCATCATGCCTAATCCCGTACAATCACGCAATTCTTTAACAGATGCAGCCGTAATAGCCATTCTTATTTCTCTCCCTCTTCTGGTTTTTCTGGTTTTTCTAGGTCTTCAGGGGCTTTGTCCTCTTTTGTCTCAGCGGGAGTTTCCTGAGAAGCCACTTGTTCTGAAAGCACTTCTGCTGGTTTTTCTTCTGGTTCCTCTGAAGCAGATTGTTCCCCTGTGATAACTTCCTGATCTTCAGAAGCGGATTCCTCATCTGTTTTTGTTTCCTGGAGCTCCTGCTCTAATCTTTTCTTTTTGCCCTCTAGGATAGCATCCGAAATTTTAAGGGTAAACAACTCGATTGCCCGCAATGCATCGTCATTTCCGGGGATTGGGTAGTCAATACCCTCTGGATCCCCATTCGTATCCACAATCGAAACTACCGGAATTTTTAGCCTTCGAGCTTCCAGGATGGCAATATCTTCCTTAGTAGAGTCGATCACAAACATGATGCCGGGCAGTTTAGTCATATTTTTAATGCCGCCAAGGTTTTTAGTCAATTTTCTGAAGACTTTATCCATTCTGGACTGTTCTTTCTTGGATAAAAGATCCCAGCGGCCATCTTCCTTCATCTCATCCATTTCGATCAGCTTCTCAACACTGCTGCGAATAACACCGAAATTGGTCAGGAGTCCACCCAGCCATCGCTGATTCACATAGTGAGCTTCACATTTCTCAGCATAATCTTTTATGATATCCTGAGCCTGTTTTTTTGTTCCGACCAACAGGACTTCTTTTCCTTGAGCAACCGTTTCCTCTACAAATAAGAGAGACTCTTTAAAAATCCTTATGGTCTTCTGCAAATCTATGATGTAAATGCCGTTTCGCTGGCCAAAAATGTAATCTTTCATTTTCGGATTCCAGCTTTTGGTCTGGTGGCCAAAATGAACACCTGCTTCTAAAAGTTCTTTCATAGTGACTGTAAGCAAGGGGTATCCTCCATTTATCTCTTGTGGTATTGAGGTGCTTTCCGGGCTTTGAGCAATCCGTATTTCTTTCTTTCTTTGATCCTGGCATCTCGAGTCAAAAGACCAGCACTTTTGAGGGCTGGTCTCAATTCTTTGTTGAATTCTATAAGAGCTCGAGCTATTCCCAGCCTTACGGCTTCTGCCTGGCCGTTCAATCCGCCTCCGTCCAAACGAATAAAAACGTCAAATTTACTTTCCGTTTCAGTGAGCAAGAGAGGTTGTTTTATGGTATTTTTATAGCTGCCCATCACGAAATATTCTGAAAATGGGCGGGGTTTTTTATTGACATAAAGGGTAAACTCACCCTTCCCTGGACGCAGATAGACCCGTGCTATAGCATTTTTCCGTTTTCCTGTCCCATAATACTGAATTAAACTCAAGATTCCTCCTAAAACTGGTATTCCTCTGGATTTTGTGCTTCATGAGGATGATTGGGGCCTCGATAGACTTTGAGTTTTTTGTAGATTTTCCGACCGAGTTTATTTTTTGGAATCATTCCCCAGACTGCTTTCCGTAAAACTTCTTCAGGATTTTTGTCCATCAATTCATTGAGAGTTTTTTCTTTTATCCCGCCAGGATATCCAGTATGTGAATAGTACTTCTTCTGTTCCAGTTTCCTTCCAGTCAGTTGAAGTTTCTCCGCGTTTATCACAACAACAAAGTCTCCAGTATCGATAAAGTGGGCAAACGTCGCTTTTCCCTTTCCACGAAGGAGTACTGAAATTTCTGTAGCCAACCGTCCGAGAATCTTTCCATCAGCATCAATCAGCCACCATTTTCTCTCGATTTCTTCTTTTTTAGGTACAAAAGTCTTCATAGCTTCAAACCTTAGAACATCATTCAGTTAAGTTTAAGAGTTTGTGAGCAGAAAGGATACTAAATATCAGGAAATATGTCAACCGTTCTCCAGTAACACAATCGGACGGAACCCTTACGTATTCTGCCCCCATCACAGACGAATGTGCATGGTGACAGACATACGACGTCCATCCGATTGTGTTGCTGTTAAATCAGCTAGTGGATCCAGACTTTGGGGCGTTTTTTGGTGATGAGTTTAATCAGGCCCATCCCGATCAGAAAACCACCGATGTGGGCAAACCAAGCTACTCCGCCGGCTTGGCCCGCTCCAAACACATTCATCAACTGCATAAAAAACCAAAAACCGAGAACAAAGGCAGCAGGGATTGGCACGATTCTTATAAAAAAGAACAAGAACATAAAAGTCATCACCCGGGCATTGGGATAGAGGATCAGATACGCACCCAGCACTCCTGCAATCGCACCGCTGGCTCCGATCATCGGGATCTCTGAATTCGCGTTGAAAATAATATGGGCCAGGCTCGCTCCAAGTCCTGAGAGAAGATAAAAACCGATGAACCGGAAAGGCCCTAAGAAATCTTCCACATTGTTTCCAAAAATCCAAAGATAAAGCATGTTGAACAGGAGATGAAAAAATCCACCGTGCATAAACATAGACACGATCAGTGTTAAGGCAGGATTCAATCGGGGAATCTGCTCTGAAGTTTGAACGACGTGTAAAGTAATAGATTTAAAATGGGTGATCTCATAGGGGATCGTTCCCATTTTGTATACATAAAACTGCAGTCCCTCGGGAGAAACGAGTTGAAAGAAAAAAACGAGGACATTAATAGCAATAAAGAGAACCGTGACAATCGGAAAACGGGATGTCGGATTTTCGTCTTTTAAAGGTATAAACATTTAAAGGCAAACGGGAAGAATATCAAACCAAGCATTAAAAAAAGAAAACTAACAACCGGGATCTAAAAAATTCTCTACTTTACCAGCTCTTTTTCGAGTTTTTTCTTCTGAGCTTCGCTCTTTCTCAATGTTTGGAATCTCTGTGCATAAATATCGGCATCATCTTCATATCTTTTAGCTCTTTCCGGATACAGCTTGGCAAACACGCTTTTGTAAAGAACACTCAGCCAAGAATAGGGCTCTGGGTAACGATCATCCAGTTCGTTGGCTTTCTTCAAAGCGGCTTCAGATTCGTTGGCAAGATTAATTCTCTGCTGTTTGGTCAATTTTGCCTGGATGCGGTAGGCCTTTCCCCAGCGGTTGACACCTACGGCCAGCCAGGCTTCTTTATCCTCAGCGTCCAGTTCGATCCTTTTTTTGTGATAAAAAACACCCTTATCAAATTCAGGTTCAGGCTGGATGTTTTCATAAAACTGCGCGATATAGGCATAACCCTGAGGATTAGATGGATCAGTTTCGATTCGTCTTAAGTACATTTCTTCTGCTTTCTGGAAAGGTGTTTTCATTCCGTTGTCACCTTCCTCTCCTTCTACAACACTGCCTGCATATCTTTTATAGAATTCTGCCACAACATAGTAATTGCCCATATTAGTCGGTTCCATTTCGAGGATTCTCAGATAAAGCTTCTCCGCTTCATCAAAATTGCGCATCTTGTCATACATATCTCCCAGTGAGTGGATGATGCCCTTGTTGGTCGGGTCGATTTCATAGGCTTTATTGAGTGCTTCCAAGGCATTCCTTTCAATCTCTTTGTTGGCCTCATCTTCTACAGCCGGCTTGTAAAGGTTCTTATAACTTTCACCCAAAAACCTGTAAGCTTGTATGAGATTAGGATTAAAACTCAACGCCATTTCATATTCTTCAATGGCCAGGCGGTATTTGCCATCAGTAAAATGGCTATTGGCATTTGTAAAGTGGTGATTGGCTTTTAGGTTGCTGATCTTAAGCTTTTCGCAGCTTACGGTAGAAAATACAACGGCCATAACAAGAAGAATCATCAGCGAGGTATTTATTACTTTTCGAAACATCACATCCTCCTTTATATTCGATTCATTTTTTACGGATTTATACATAGAAACACATTTTATATATAAATCACATTTTAAAGTCAAGGCAAAAAGAATCGCCAATGGTGCCAATATCTGATACGCTGGATAAAAGTCCTTTGTTTATCATAGAAGGAACTTTTAAGAGCGGCAAAACGTAAATATATTGGAGGCACATTATGAAAATAAAAACAATACAGGTTTGCCTAGTTATCTTTTTTCTGTTTTCGATCACTATCCCATCAACCGGAGCTGCAAAAGAAGAAACAATCGATAAAACTTTTCAAATAGATGGAAGTTTGCCCGTGGATTTCGAATTTCTAGATAATGATGGAGATGTGTTTTTTTCGACCTGGAATCGGGATGAAGTTCACATCCTCATCCACAAAGAAATCAAATCTGTCAAAGGTCGAAGGTCGGAGCGGCTTTTAAATGAAACGAAAGTTGATGTTTTTCAGCACAACAACACGATCCGTGTTAGAGTCAGATACCCCAGAATCAGAGGATTTGTTTTCATAGCGAACAGCAGCCGGATCAAAGTCCGTTCGGAAATAAAGATTCCCGCCAAAACCAATCTGGACTGCCGTTTGGACGATGGCGACATCACTATTGAGGGCATAAACGGAAAGCTCACCCTCAAAGCCGATGATGGCACTATCCGAGTTGCAGACGTTCAAGGTGCCATTGAGGGAGATACAGATGATGGGAGGATTATCCTTGAAGACTTCTCTGGACAAGCCTTTCTCGATTCAGATGACGGAGATATTCTTCTTTCGGGAAACTTTTCCACACTCGATCTCGAATCAGATGACGGAGATATCAGGGTGAAAAACCTGGTGCCTTCATCCATGGACAATGACTGGCAGATAAAAACTGACGATGGAGATGTCGATATCTATTTCACAGAAGACTTCTCAGCCGATGTTCACATCATTACAGATGATGGGCGCATCGACAGCCAGCTGCCTATCGTCTTTAAAAAGATCACATCTAAAAAGAATCTCTCAGGGAAAATTAAGG
>CAZLLG010000187.1:6642-7730 GCA_964560275.1 uncultured Eubacteriales bacterium
ATGGGGGACATCTCATTTCCAAAAGGACCGATGATGGAGACATCACTCTCCAAAAATTAAGGCAATAAAAATCTGATGAGGTGGAAGCGCTCCACTCGGATTTTTAACGTCATTCCCTCGTGGTTCCTCTCGGCACTTGCATAACTTCGCACGATTACTTTTCTCACAACAGAATGACTATCAAGAAGACGCGCACCCCTTTTGTTTAAGTCTCCCTTGCTCAAACATACTCAGCGGCCGACGCTGTCAGCTTCCCTCGACGAACAAAACTCGGCAAGGCTAAATCCTCCCGTGTGTCGCTTTTTCCATCCTCTTCAGATTTTCTCATAACCCGAATTACCCACGTCTATCAATTTCGGCGGAAGGACAACCAAATCGGAGTGCCGTACAATTCAAACCTGTCGCGCAAAAGACTGATGAAGTGTTTCTCATAGGATGAAGAAAAGGACGATTTTGAATGAGTAAAAAGGAGAAAGCCCGGAGGACACACTTTTTTCTGCGTCATGTATTTGATCTTGAATTTTCCCCCTTTTTTCGAAATCGGCGGGTAATGGACATGAAGCCAGTTCAAGAAATTATTCAATTTCGATGTGGTGATCTGCTTATTCGCACTGTCATAGACCTGTTCGGCCAGATCGAGAATTTTAACCGTTCTCTGTCCTGAAAGAGCAGAGATAAACACGACAGGCGCATAGGAAACAAACTCCAGTTTCCTGAACAATATTTTTTTGAACACTTTAGTGGAATTGGAATCTTTGGGAATAAGATCCCATTTATTGAGTGCAATGATTAAAGGTTTGCCCGATTCGCGCGCCAGATGGGCAATGGCTGTGTCCTGCCTTGTTGGGAATTCTTGGGCATCCAGAATCAGGCATATAACATCCGCTCGTGTAATATCCTTTTTGGCTTTGATCACACTTGCCTTTTCCTGTTTGTCCCGCGTTCTGCTCAACTTCCGGATTCCAGCCGTATCCACAAGAGTAAATGTCTTTTTATTCCTCTGGACAAAAGAGTCAATGCTGTCCCGGGTGGTGCCGGGAACCTCGCTGACGATCAGTTTATCCTGACCACTCAGCCTGTTGACTATT
>CAZLLG010000188.1:0-7707 GCA_964560275.1 uncultured Eubacteriales bacterium
GTGTGAAGTCGGTCTCCAGAGCTTCAAAATCCGATATCCGGCCGATCATATTGGCCGGGCCAACATTCCGCCATTTGAGGTCCTTGATAAGGGATTCCTCCGTATCCTGCGCATAGAAAAGATTCACTGCTCCCAATACTAGAGCAAAAACAAGAAACCCACGAAAAATTTTTCTTAAAAACAGATCCATCCCGAAACCTCCTTAATTTACTAAGTGAAAAAATTCAGAACATAGAAAATACTATAGATATTATTTCTCTATTTCAAGCAGTTGAATAAACCGCGGATTCTCTCGAAGCGCATCCCACTGCGGGTCCATCTGCAATTGAGGGATAGAGATAAGCTGCCAAAGAAATTCTGCTTGCGGGATGGACAAAAGATATTCCAGCTGATCTATAGCTTTATCGAATTCTTCAACCAAAACATAAATCTTGGCAAGATTTATTAGGTAAATGGGTCCCTGCCCGGCATCTTTGGATACAGGATGAAGCTCCGGAGCAATCTCTCCTTCAAGAATGGCTTTTTCCTTCTGTCCCAAATAGGCAAAAACGATTCCAAGCCCTGCACGATACCTTGGGTCGTCAGGCTGATTTTTTACCTTTTCTACTAGAATGGTGCGAACAGATTCGGCATGAGAGTTCAACAGGGCCTTATTTTGGGTTGCATAATAAACAGCGGAGTATGCCAAATCTATATGAAAATAGAAATGCTGATCTTCATATTCATCATAGGGAGATTCTTCTAGCCACTGCAGAACAATGTCATAGTTACGCTCAAGCATATTGAGTGTAAACCACATGGTGTCCGCCAGTGGATGTTGAGGTAAGGACGGCAGCATCTCTTTAGCTTTTTCTATGTTCCCCTCTGAAAGAATGTGGATCCCAATCTTGCCCAATAGCGATGGGAGATGATCCGGAAAAAGTTCAAGTGTTCGGTTGAACCACATTTCCGCCTGTTCAAACCTGTGCAAACTCACACAGGCCCCTCCTATCTCATAAGCGATCTGCTGGTCGAGAGGGCTGATCCGGAAGGCCCTTTCGAGAGTAACCAAACATTCTTCCCATTTTCCCTGACGTCTCTGGATATAACCAAACAATTGTGGATCAAAGTTGGGGCGTACCCTTTGGACGTTTTCAAATATTTCCGCTGCCCTATCGTAATCGTAGAGGCACCAATAATAATAAAAACCTAAGGACAGTTGAGCTTCTGGAAGATCGGGCTGGAGCTCAAGTGCAGTGTTGACCGTATCTCTTGATTTTGACACCCTCTCGTTGGTTCGATCGATGCCAAAAAAATACATTCTGGAATGGATATAGGACATTCTGGCATAAGCCAAAGCGAATTCAGGATCTACCTCAACAGCTTCTTCCAACTTCTTGATGGCACGGTCAAACCCATTTGGTTCAAGAAAGGCCCATCCCCTGTCTTCATGTTCTCGTGCTTGCATGAACAGGTCATTGGCCGCAATGCTTTCGGTTGGATTGTTTAAAAGAGCCTGCCGCTCAGGTTCCAGGATTGTCAGATCGAGGTTTTGAGCGACCTGCTCGGCAATTTCGTATTGGACTGCAAAAAAGTCTTCAATCACTCTATCATAGCTGTCAGACCAGATTTGTCTATCGTCGGCTACCCGCACAAGCTTTGGAGTCACACGAATCCGGCCATTATTTTCTGTTCCCCGGTTCCATCTCACAGTTCCCTCAAGCACATAGTTGGCTCCCAACTCCTCACCGATTTGTCTGATGGTCTTGTTCGAATCTTTATACTGGATAGCGCTCGTCCTGGATATGACACCTAAACCCTGCAGTGATGCCAAACGGTCTCTGATTTCTTCTGTAATCCCATCTGCGAAATATTCATCATCGGCTAAACCCAAATTTTCAAACGGAAGAACGGCCAGCATCTTATTTTCTGAGGGATCGATATCTTTTTGTCTCGTTAAAAGAACAAATCCCAAAACAACGAGTAAAGTGGCCACAATAAGAGTGGCAGCTATCCTCCAAGTCTTCTTCGGTCGATCTTTTTTCTCTTTAAATAAAACCTTTTTCCTTTTTGGCAGAGCCTTTTCAGAGGTGGTCATGTCTTTTTCAATAGTGCTTAAATCTGAAAGCATTTCCTCCGCACTTTGATACCGCTTATGTTTATTTTTTTCTAAACATTTCAGAATGATTAGGCTGAGTTCAACAGGGATTTGCGCGTTTAACGTTCGTGGATCGGGAGGGATCTCTGTTTTATGTTTTACTGCGATCATCAGAGGCGTATCCCCAAAAAAAGGCAGCCTCCCCGTGACCATTTCATAAAGGATTACACCAAGTGAGTAGATATCGGAGCGTGAATCGACGTCCAATGCCTCGACCTGCTCAGGTGACATGTATTCAGGAGTTCCGATCATGGTACCCGCTTCGGTGATCCCACTTTCCCTATACAACCGGGCAATACCAAAATCCATGATACGGGCACTGCCTTCTCTATCAATCATGATATTGCTTGGTTTTAAATCCCGATGAACAACGCCCAATCTATGGGCTTCTGCCAAACCTAAACAAACCTGCTTGACGATCGATACGGCTGTACCTATGGATAAACGTTGGGTCATTCGAATTATGCTTTTTAAGTCCTCACCAGGCACATACTCCATAGTGATGTAGTAGGTCCCCTTATCCTCACCAAGATGGTACATGCGGCACACATTTCTGTGTGAAATTTTGTGTGCGACTTTAAGTTCATTGATGAAACGTTCGATCGTCTTTTTTTCGGAAGCCACTTCTGGATTGATAAGTTTAAGCGCCAGCTCTTCTTTGATCTTCGTGTCTTCAATACGGTAGACTTTTCCCATGCCTCCCCGCCCAAGCTCTTCAATCACATCATACCTGTCAGCAAATGTTGTCCCCCGTTTTAATTCCTTTTTAGGAACTTTTTTAGCTCCTGTGTCAGAAAGAGACATGTTGTCGGCCATATCGAGCTGAAGTCCGCATGTCGTACAAACTCTGGAATTTGGTGGATTATCCGATCGGCATTTCGGGCATATCTGAATCATTTTATTTCACCTTTCTATTTATATCTTAAAGAATCTCACATCTATAAACCATAATTCCACACAATATAGAGATTATTTTACTTTTTCAATATGTAACTAAATTGAACTCTTCCAATCTTTTTTGTAGAAATCTATCACGAAAATTTTATGCTCTGACTTTTGCCGTGAGAAGCTCTGAAATTCTCCTATTATGATCTTGATCTTCTCCGTTGAGTTCCTGGAATATCTTCACGATTTTTGAGTTCGTTTCTTCTGTCATGCAGACCTGGAAATGAAATTCTCCGGCCGAAGATTCCAATTTTACGGCCTCATAATAGGCATCTTCAAAGGGTGGAGCCGTTTGTGTGTAGGCAGAAATTAACTCTCGAACCCGTTCACATGTACTCCTAAGGATAGAGATGTCCCCAAAGAGCAACTCATCGGGCAATAACTTCTTTTCCAGATAAACACGTCCACTTTCTAAAAGACATGAATGATTGACTTCTTCATTGGCCAGTTTCCACCAAAAATCACTGTCTTCCGGAAATAGCTTTTCATACAGAAAATAAAGTTCAGACAAAAGCACTTCAAGCTCAATCGACACCTCAAGAAGTTCCTTAAGTTTATCTGTCATGATTCACCCCTTTTTTTAGATTCATTATACGATTGTAGGATTCATCGATTCTTTTTTCACTGATCTTTTTAGTTTTGATGAGTTCTTTTAGAATTTCAACAGCTTTTTGCGCAATGGAGACGTCAAACGTCGAGTTATTGGCAAACGCAAGAATATCAACACCTGCCTCGATTGCCTTGAAAATGGCCGTTTCCAAACCGTATTCTGTGGCTATCGCACCCATTTGCATGTCGTCCGAGATCACAACACCTTCATAATCGAGTTTTTTCCTTAGAATGCCCGTTATAATCCGCTTCGACAGAGTGGCTGGATATTTTGGGTCCAAGGTCTCATTAAACACATGTGCAGTCATAACAGCGTCAACTTGTTGTTTGCGGATAAGCTGAGTGTAAGGATGGAGTTCAGCACCAATCCAAGTCCGACTCACATCGACCATTCCGAGATGAGAATCATCGGTAGAACTCCCATGGCCCGGAAAATGTTTTAGGGTACACAGCACGTTGTGTCTGCGAAAAGCCAGAATAAATTTTTCTGCATGAGAGGTCACAATATCAGGATTTTCTGAATAACTTCTTTCAAGCTTTCCAATAATGGGATTGTTCGGATTTGTGTTGAGATCGACGACCGGAGCCAGATTGAGGTTTATTCCAAGTGTATTGAGCAGTTTGGCCATGTGTTCTGCATGTCTGAAAGTCAGGTCCAAATCGTTTTTTTCCCCAAAATACTGAGCGGAATATGTAGAGGGGAAGTCAAATTTTTCCTTCAATCTTGAAATCCGGCCGCCTTCATAATCCACGGCAACAAGGAGTGGAGTTGGGGAAAAAGACTGGAGATCGGAAATTAGATTTTTTAGCTGGCTGGGTGAAGACACATTGCGAACAGAAGATTCACGGGGAACATCATAGTCAAAAAGGACAACACTCCCAATATGTCTTTTCAGAATATCCTGGACAATGGGGTGATTCTTATCGACTTTTAGGCCTCGGAATCCGATCATAAACATCTGCCCAAGTTTTTCATCAAGCGATAGGGAACGGATTTCTAAGAGATCATGCAGGTATCTGGGTTTTCCGTTTATAGCCAGGCCGGTTAAGGCTAAACTCGATTTTTTCAAAAAGACTCTACGGTTATATGAACACATATTTCCACAATCTTATATGAACGCAGGGGCAACAATTGTCAATACAAAAATTCGCCATTTTATGGACAAAAAACACAGGGCCTGATGTCCGTGCATCAGGCCCTTGGAATATATAATCCCCAGTACAGAGACTGGATGTTACAAATTAAAACCGTACGAAACTTTTATCAGAAATACGTCATGGGGATACACGTCGAACAGCCCCCGCATGTTATCCATAAATGTGTAATATCCGTAAGGAATAGACCCGGTTCGACCCTGGGACCAGACTAGATAGAGAGATGAACCCGGTTTATATTCCCATCTTATGACTAAATTTGAACGAAACTGAAGAAAATTGAAATTCGGATCCGGAATACTGTAGTCCATAAATCCGTCCTGATTTTCATCGACATTGTAATACCCATCTAATATGTTCATTTTCAACTCATTTTCAGTGAATACCTGGAAGCGGTCGCTGTACTCGGCAGCCCGTGGTGAGGTGATACGTTTAAAATTCGTATACAAACCCGATGAGACAAATGGTTGTCCATAAAACTGAATAGACAGGTCCGGAGTCAGGCTGAGGTTAAACCGGAGGGTCACGCCAAACGTATTTTGTTTGATTCTGGCAAAAACGTACCGTTTATCCAGCCCAAAACTACGCTGACTGACGTACTGTAAATCGTTTTCATTTAAACTCAGAATGGGTTGAATCATCACGGATATCGCCTTGCTTGGATTAAAATTGAGCCCAAACCCAAAACTGTTTGACGATGAATCGCCTTTTTTTCTTACATTTATAGACCAGAATCCATTCATGCGGATTTTCTTTCGGCTGTCGGTTGTCACACTGATATGGGTTCCCCACGCTCCCGGAAACACCAAGGCAGGCCCTCCGCGTAGTGCACTATCGGAAAGACTGGCGGCATTGTGATTGATTCCCGTAGAAAGTGTCCAATAGTTCTTAAACTGTGCGTTAAAACCAATGTTTCCCCCAGCAAATGCCTTTTCACCCCCAAAATTCCACCCTCTCCACTGGTTTCCATTGATGCTTAATTCACGAAATATACTGAACGGTTCCCAAATCCTGTAATTGGCCCAGATAAATTCCAGGATATTGTCTGCATTCCGGAGATACCCCATATCGTTTATTTCTAATCCTGGTGACCGCCATGTGACTCCAGTGATATATTGAAGATGGCCGCTGCCAATTTTTCCGCCGATCAGAGTCCCCCCATGTCCGGACAATGATGTCCGGTTGGGATCCATAGTCAAATGGTCCGCATCCGGACGCTGGAAATACCGCAGAGGTGAGGTCTGAGTCCTGAGAATGGCCTCTGACGAACCCTGTACACGACTGAAAACAGCATTAAAAGATATAAAATAAGTCTTATCTTTCCACGTATGATAGAGATCGACACCCCCGGTATAGGCTGAATTATGGAGAAAATTTAGTTCCGAATTAGAGATGCTCCGGTTCACGGATGTCAGCATGCCACCGATAACTGTGTTTCCCTGATTGTAATCTTTTTGCAGTCTGGCACCAAAGTAGTTTGTGAGTGGCTCGACAGGTTCATCTCTATACAAACCAAGAGTGAAAACCCGGGCATTCTCTTGGGCCGTTATTCCATCAATAATGCCTATGGACAGACCGTTCTTTGTTTTTCCCGACAGTTTAAACGCCCCAAGAATAGATGTGTTCTGAGGCATGTCTACAAAATGACCATCTCCGGAATAAATGCTTCTGTTTGGCCTGCGTCCGATTCGGCGAGAATAAAAGAGGTTGTCGCTTGAAAGATCCCCATCGCCAATCATGATCTGGAAGGACATGATGTTTCGTCCTTCGACAAAAAAAGGTCTTTTTTCTTCAAAATAGGTTTCAAATGCTGTGAGGTTGACTTCTGATGGGTCGGCCTCGACCTGGCCAAAATCAGGATTAATGGTAAAATCAAATGTCAGGTCGCTGGAAATTCCAATTTTTCCATCTAGGCCGCTGAAAAGATTGTTTGACCGGCCGGGAGCAAAGGGATTGTCCGGCTGTTTCTGGTAGCTTTCCAACATACCCACTGCATAAGGATAAAGTTCGATCTTCCGGGAAGATTCGATTCCATTGATTCCGTGAAGTTCACCGAACTGATCGACAAAACCTGATACAGCCTTTGGAATTAACTGCCAATTGGAGACTTCTTCTTTACGAAAATAAAACCGGTTGACTTGAAGTCCCCAAACATGCTCTTGTTTTTTCCCAAACCTCAGTTGAGACAGAGGAATCCTCATCTCTGCCGTCCACCCCTCCGTGCCAACAGCCGCTTTGACATACCAGATCGGATCCCAATTCTGGTCACTGCTCTGTCCGTTATCGGAAATGATCGCATCGCCTTTTACACCGGCTGCATTAACGGCAAAGGAAAAGGCTGTACGGTGGTCATAATAGCTGTCTAAAAGGATTGACACCTGATCCCCTTCCAGATTGTCACGTCTAGCTAACCGCCGTTCGATTTTATCCGGATCTTCATCATAAGCTTGTATCGCGACATAGATATTTTTCCCATCATAGAGGATCTTAAACGCTGTCTGTTGGGATGGGGCTTGTCCCTCATAGGGCTCACTCTGGATAAATCCTCCTTCCCATTCGCCCTCTTGCCATACCAGATCATCCAATTTGCCATCGATGACAGGCAGGAGAGGATTTGTTCTTTTTGCGATGTACTGCTTTCCATCAATAATCTGAGGAGCCACTTGAATGGAATAAACAGTATAGTGCCTTTTTAGGATTGGATTGGAAACCGCCAAATGAGTCGCAGGGAACACTAAAATTATCGTCAGTACAAAAATTACAGATTTATTCATCTTGCACCTGAAATATGAGTCATTTCTTCTTTCCATCCTATAAGTTTAGACGAGAGTATTTGACAAAAGGTTGTCACTATTTCAAAT
>CAZLLG010000189.1:0-7641 GCA_964560275.1 uncultured Eubacteriales bacterium
ATCTCCGCTTCAATAAAAAATAATAGAGCTGCATATTTTGTTTGAACCTGTATTCATAGGAGAAATTCCCTGATTTGTAAATTGAATCAGAAATCAATGATGTTGACAATTCTCCATTCACCGCCAAGTTTTAGCATATGTAAATAATCCGTCACGCGTGTTTTTTTATCAACAATAAAGAGAATTTTAACTTGAGCGGCTGTCCCTTCACGATCGATTTTTAAAATGCAGGAGCTAAGCTCTTTGAACGGGGGATTCTGGGGATCGAAACGTTTCGACCATTTTTCAAGTGTGGCTACGTGTAGATCTCCTTCTGTTCCTGTACTCATATGCACACACTCTGGGATACAGATGGACTCAATGAGTTCAAAATTTCTGTCTTTAAGGCCTTTGATGTACATGTCCTCAACACCTCAACTCAGAAGCGAAAAATTAAAAATATTAGATTTTTTATTAATTTAGACAACTTTTTTGAATCCCGCACGTCTTAGTATATATAAATGCCTTTTGCATACAAATAGGAGAATTGGACATGATACTTTTATCAAGAGCCGAAGAGATTATCCTCATCTCCGTTTATAAACTTGACGGGAACGCTTACGGTGTCTCCATCAGAGAACAGATCTATAAAGATATCGGTCATTATTGGTCATTTGGGGTGATCTATAAAACATTAAAAAAGATGAATTACAAAAATTACGTGAAAAAAATTCCAGGTTCACCTCTCTCCGAACGAGGAGGCCGGAGCCGATATTTTTATGAAATAACTCCAGAAGGACTGGCCTCACTAAAAGAGATCCGAAGCCTTCAGTCTTCTCTATGGAAGGGTGTTTTGAGCCCCTCATTTGAAAAAAAGGCAGATTAGATTTTGAAAAGAAATTCACGTCCACCACTACTCCCTCGTTTTATTCTCAAAGTTTTGAGGAACAAGGAAGAATTTTATGAGATCGCCGATGATATTCAAGAAGTCTATGTGCAGCTCATTGAATCAGGCCCGAAGTGGAAGGCCAACACATGGTACTTTATGAGGGTGTTTGAATCGATTCCTAGTTTGTTCATCGATATTATTTATTGGAGGGTATTGATGCTAAATAACTATTTTAAAATCGCTCTCAGAAATTTTAAACGGCATAAGGGCTACTCATTTATCAATTTGGCCGGTTTCGCTATAGGTATGGCCTGCTGCCTTCTTATCCTTATCTACATACGTCATGAGACCCGTTACGACAAATACCACAAGGATGGAGACAGGGTCTACCGTATCGTTCAAGATATCCGAACACAAACATCCAACAGAGTTTTTGCGCCTATCTCGCCTATGGTTGCCCCGACCTTAAAAGCAGATTTCCCGCAAGTCGAACAAGCCGCACGAATAATAACGGCCGGTAACCGGTTGGTCAGAAGAGGAGATGTGTTTTTTTATGAGGATCGTTTCATGTGGGCCGATCAAGAGCTTTTTGAAATCCTGACGATTCCTTTTGTCCAGGGTTATCCAAAAGAAGCGTTGACTCGGCCTCAGACCGTGGTCATTACCGAAAGAATGGCCGGGAAGTACTTCGGTCATGCCGATCCCATTGGACAGATATTAAATATCAACCAGAGCGAGTATGAGGTCACAGGAGTGTTGGCCAATCCTCCTGAAGACACACATATGAAGTATGATTTGATAGCTTCGTTGGTGACTCTGGCCGACTGGAACGAGATGAACAATTGGTATTCAACCATGTTTTATACTTATCTGAAACTCCGTCCTAATGTCGATGTCGAAGAATTTAGTCTGCAGGTCAGTCATCTTGCGGATAAACATGTAGGCGAATCTCTATCAAGAATGGGAGATGAATATTTTTATTTTCTTCAACCTGTGGCCGGAATACACCTCAACTCTTCTATTCGCTATGAAATCGAACCATCGGGCAATCCACTCTATATCTACATTTTTTCCTTTGTGGGACTTTTTATACTCATCATAGCGTGTTTGAATTTCATGAACCTATCCACGGCGCGCTCAGCGAACCGGGCCAAAGAGGTGGGATTGCGCAAGGTTGTTGGGGCTCAAAGACGGCAGCTTATCGGTCAATTCCTGGGAGAATCTCTTTTGATCGGGATATTGTCATTGGGTTTGGCTTTGCTGACGGCATGGCTGGTGATTCCTCTTTTAAATCGTTTGACAGGAACGTCATTGAATTTTACAGACCTCTTTACTCCTGTAATTTTAATTGTACTTTTTATGGGAGCCCTTCTTGTCGGAATTGGCGCTGGATTCTACCCTGCCTTAGTGCTGTCATCGTTTAGGCCTGCCCAAACACTCAAGGGGCTTATGAATGCCGGATCTCGAAGCTACACTCTGCGCAATGTCCTTGTTGTTATCCAGTTTGCCATTTCCGTATTTTTGATCATTGGGACATTGTTCATGTTCAAGCAGTTTAACTTTATGAAAGACCAGGACCTGGGTTTTGATAGGGAGCAGAAGCTTGTTCTTCCCCTGAGAGGAGGGGTAGACATCCAGGAGAATTTTAGAGACATCAAAGATATTTTTTCCAAGCATTCGACCATTTCAGGTGTCACTATCTCTTCAAGCGTCCCAGGCAGAGCGGTTTCAAACTTTGGTGTATCACTTGTTGGAGAGGATGATGACAAAAACCAATCCATGTTTCATACATATTTTGAACCGGACTTTATCCCAATTTATGGAATTGAGATGTTATCCGGGCGTGCTTTCCAAGAAGAGATGAGTACGGACTTTATGGGAGCCTTTTTGATCAATGAAGCAGCGGTCGGAGCTTTTGGGTGGAATAGTCCAGAGGAAGCGTTAGGCAAACGTATACAGACAGGGCATGGGGGCCGGATCAATCCAATCATCGGAGTCACCAGGGACTTTCACTACCGGGGATTACAAAGCACTGTGGAGCCCCTTGTCATGGAATATTTGCCGTGGACATTTAGGTACATCACACTCTCCATAGATATATCCAATCTCAAGGAGACAACGTCTTTTGTCGAATCTCAATGGAAGACAATTTTTCCAAACAATCCATTCGAAAGTTTTTTCCTTGATACGGATTTTGACCTCCAGTATCGGGCGGATGAACAACTTGGCAAAATATTTAGCGTGTTCACGATTCTGGGATTGTTCATCGCCTGCCTTGGGCTTCTTGGATTGGCTTCGTTCACAACCGAAAGCCGAACCAAAGAAATCGGGATCCGCAAGGTCCTCGGCGCGTCTGTACCGGGAATAGTGATTATGTTGTCTAAACAGTTTACCAAGTGGGTACTCCTGGCCAACTGTATCGCATGGCCCCTCGCCTATTATTTCCTGCACCAGTGGTTAAAGAGTTTTGCCTACAGTGCAAAGATCGATATTTTCACATTCCTAATCTCAGGTTTCCTTGTTTTGTCTCTTGCTTTAGCGACTGTCAGTTTTCAAACAGTCAAAGCAGCCACGGCCAATCCTTCGGATTCACTGCGCTACGAATAAAACAGTTTACTTCCGATCTCCAGACCATCAATAGGAAAAACCCTTGTTGAGTTTCACAAAAACATGTGAGAGTATACATTCAAGGAGTGAGATATGAACCATCTGAAGAATAAAAGAGTTTCGAGGCGTAAATTTCTCAAGATTGCGGCGGTCGGTACCGGAGCAGCATTTATCAACGTGGATAGGATGGCTGCGGCAGGGAAATTCTTAGTTGGAACCCAAAAAAATATCCCCATCGGTGTACAGCTCTATTCTGTTCGGGGGGCGGCTCAAAATGACCTGCCCAATGTCCTAAAAGCAATTTATGAAATGGGTTACAAGGGTGTCGAATTTGCCGGATACTACGGATGGGAAGACAAACCAAAGGAACTGCGAAAACTCCTGGACAACAGCGGGCTGAAATGCTGTGGTACACACACCGCTTTAAGTACACTTCAGGGGGATTCCCTAAAATCCACAGCCGAACTCAACTCCACCTTGGGAAATCCCTATCTTATTGTTCCCAGTCTCCGAGCTGAAACCGAAAAAGAGTGGAAGGACCTGGCCAAAACCTTCAATGAGATCGCCCTAAAAGCTTCGGATATGGGCAAACGTGTTGGATATCATGCCCACGCCGATGATTTCAAGAGCCTGGGAGACTCCACACCGTGGGAGATCTTTTTCGATAACACAGACAAAGAAGTTCTCATGCAGATCGATATCGGAAACTGTCTAGCCGGGGGAGGAGATCCATTAAAGATGCTGAAAAAATATAAAGGGCGGTCGGCCACTGTTCATCTGAAAGAACATGGCGGCCCCCAAGGAGCCGTCATTGGACAGGGAGTTGTTCCCTGGAAGGAAGTCCTGGAGACAGTTGAGGCTGTTGGAGAAACAGACTGGTACATCGTCGAGCATGAGACAGGCACCGATTCCATGGAAAGTATCAAAGGCTGTTTGGAAGGACTCCGCAAAATGGGGCGTGGATTGTAAACGGAGAGATAGATATGGGACATTCACTCAATACGTTAAGCCGGCGGGACTTCATGAAAATATCGGCTGCAGCAGGATTCACAACTCTTTTTCCGGGCTGCCGGACAGAGTCGTCCTTAAAAAACCAAGAGCACCCTAATGTGCTGTTTGTCATTGTCGACGATCTCAGGCCAGAGTTGGGATGCTATGGCAATCCTGAAATAAAAACCCCGAATTTTGACCGGCTGGCTGGAGAGGGAGTGACTTTCGCACAGACCCACTGTCAGGCCGCGGCCTGCGCGCCTTCCCGGGCCAGTGTGATGTTGGGTATGAGGCCTGATTCCACCCGCGTGTGGAGCCTGGGCGAGAAGTTCCGGGAGATCAATCCAAACTATGTCACAATGCCTCAGCATTTTTTCAAACACGGCTATCACACTGTTTCCATGGGGAAGATCTTTCACAACCACATGCCCGATCGTGTCTCCTTTGTCGAACCGGACTTAAAGCCAACCGAATACATGACCACTGAGATGATCGACCGAGATCCGGAATCCTTCTATTATGACGAAGGATTAAACGAGGAATTGGCACAAGTCAGAGAGAGGAGGTTGGCAAAAAATCCAAACGCCTATGCTAACGGTTGGGCCTATGGACGTTCCTGGGAAAGTTCCGATGCTCCCGATAACGCCTTTTATGATGGAGCACAAACAGATCTGGCCATTGAAAAGTTGAAAGAATTAAAAGAGAAAGACCAGCCCTTTTATTTCGCATTGGGTTACTTCCGGCCGCACCTGCCCTTTGTTGCCCCCAAAAAATATTGGGACCTCTATGACCGGAATGAACTTTCGCTGGCCGACAATCCCTATCTGCCCAAGAATTCTCCGATTATGGCCATGAATTCTGCTTACGAACTCAAGGCCTGTTATGACTTAGAATGGGTCAAGCACCCCTCGATCGAACAAATCCCCGAGGAGACAGCCCGCCTATTGAAGCATGGTTATTATGCGTCTGTCACCTATGTGGATGCTTGCCTCGGCCGCCTGATGGATGGCTTGAAGGATCTGGGATTGGACAAAAATACGATCGTAGTTGTCTGGGGTGACCATGGCTGGAAGCTGGGAGAACACGGCAGTTGGTGCAAACAGACAAACTACAACGTCGACACGCGGGTTCCATTAATTTTCCGGACACCAGAGATGAAGGCCACAGGGCAATCCTGCGGGCAACTTACAGAGCTTGTCGACCTCTTCCCCACGCTCTGTGATCTTGCGGGGATTAAAGTTCCAAATTATATGGAAGGCTCGAGCCTCAAACCACTGCTCGAAGATCCGGACCTGATAATAAAGAATGCCGCCTTCAGCCAATACGTACGAAGGCCCAAGAATTCCCCCGACGGACAGCGCTATATGGGATACTCTATGGTGACCAAAAATTATCACTATGTGGAGTGGTATCACTGGGACCATGCGACAAAAACCGCCGGGGATTTAGCCGCTGTGGAACTCTACGACAACCAAACGGACCCAGCCGAAAACATCAATATAGCCGGGATTCAGGAGAATGCCGACATTGTCAAACAGCTGGCCCAGCAAATGAAGGCCGGCTGGAAAGCCGCACGGCAGTATTAGAATCAGCCGTTTTTAAGAAGAGTTATTTGTCTTCAGGTTCGAGATAAACCCGGGCGTTGGGCAATATATCCTTGATCTTTATTTCTATGCTGTTGTTTATCTTTTCCAAGTCTTGAACAAGAAGCCCTTCTTTGTACTCAATTTCAGCCACGATCAGGACATCATCGGAACTGAGATGCATGCTTTTTAATCTTATCACCCGTACGACCTCATCAAAATCATTCACGGCTTTAATGACTTGAGTTCGTTTGAGTGCAGACACACCTTCTCCAATAAGGAGCTTTTTTGTTTCCACAGCGAGAAAAAAAGCAAACACCATGAGAAGTGTCCCAATCACAATTGAGGCGATGGCATCAATAATTAATGCCCCTGTTATCTGAACAAGTGCGATGGCAACCGCAGCAATCACCAGTCCGACAAGTGCAAGAGAGTCTTCAAAAAGCACTGTCAGAGTTGTCGGATCTTTGCTGTCTCTAATGGCACAGAAAAAGTTTTCATGTTTTTCCTTTTTCATTTCAGCCTTGATGCTTTGAATAGCCATCCGGAGTGCTATACTTTCAAAAAAAATCCCCACGGCGATGGCCAGATAGGCCAGCCATGCTTTAGTGATCGGTTCAGGATGGAGAAGCTTGTGATAGCCCTCCCTGATTGAGAGTCCACCAGCAATGGCAAAGAGGATAATGGCCACCATAAAGGACCAAAAAAACTGCTCCTTTCCATGGCCAAAAGGATGACCGGCATCCGGTTTTCGACGGCTTGCCTTCAATCCAATGAGAAGCAGAACTTGATTAAAAGTATCGGAGATCGAGTGATAGGCCTCGGCCAACATCGTGGAAGATCTGCTGAGGAGAGCTGCAACGATTTTAAAAACAGCAATACAGAGGTTGGCGATCAAGGCGGCAATAACGGCTCTCTTATTATCGTGCTTCATTGTATTTTAAATCGTTAATCAGGAATATAACGTGGATATGTGTTCTTTGCCTTTTCGGCATTTTTTATGTCGATTTCGCAAGTGAGAAAAGGCTTGTCGGCTGATGTGACACCTAAAACACGGCCATCGGGATCGATGATCCAACCCTTTCCTCCCAGCTCCGCCGGATTCCCTTCAGAAGCCACACGGTTGGACGAAAGAGAATAGGCTCCGGCCTCAACCGCAGCTGCCTGTCCAGCCACCAGCCATTTATCCAACGTGCTCTTTGGCGTTGCACGGGGACAGACAACAATCTGAGCTCCCTGCTTTCCGTACTGCCGGGAGCGCTCGAAAAACCAAATCCCTGAACAGATGAGAAATCCTACAGAGACAAAACCGCTCTTAGCAGTTTTAAATTCCCCATCCCCGCGGGAATACCAGGTGGCTTCCCAGTACCCCTCTTCATCAGGAAGATAAAATTTGTCATGCGCCCTTTGGTATCCGTTTTTTATATCCCAGACAAATCCCTGGTTGAGACGTACCAAGCCGTTTTCTCTTGGATTGGATCCCAGAACACATGCAGGAGCCAGTTCTTCACACCGATCCAACCATTTCTTGTGGGCCTACAGGCTGTCCATGCATAGTCCGGTATCAAAACGATTGCGCCAAAATAGCCACGG
>CAZLLG010000190.1:0-7632 GCA_964560275.1 uncultured Eubacteriales bacterium
CCCCAATAATATGTTAATCAATGTTAATTACTGTATTGCCTCTTACGGTTCAATATCTTCCATCATTATCCATCACACTTTTTGTTATAGAGCCGATGATTTATTGACTTTAGATATTGGCTGTTATACATCTTAAGTGGAAACAGAGTTAATGCAAATGTAAAGGGGTCAATAGAATGAAATTTAAGGATTGTCTTAGGTTATTCTCGGTTTTTGCATTAGTCTTTGTTCTGATTTCTCCAAACCTATCTGCTCAGGGAAACTTTGAGTTTGGATTCCATTTTGGGCATTGGGGAGTAAATTTTTTAGAGTCTATTATAAATGATGGAATAAACGATGAGCTTCCAGATATTTTGTATGACATTGTCGTGGAAGAGAATGAAAATTTACAGCAAGCAGATTTTTACCTAGATGAATTCAGTCTGGATACCGGGAGAAATAGCTGGGGAATTGAGATCCGCTGGGATATTTTTCCGGAAGCCAAGATCAGACCTTTTTTCACTTTTGGTGGTGGTGTAGCAGGAGGAAAAATCATCCAAGATGCAAGACTAATCGCCTCTCTATCAGGAGAACTTCAGATTCAGGGCGAAGAGAAGGAAACTTTTGATGAATCTGTTGATAAGACATTGGGGGAGATTGAGAATGATGAAATCGCAGACGGTAGCGATGCTTTTTTGCAAACTCTATTACCGTTTATACAACTGAATTTTGGAGTAAAAGGAGAAATAGCTAAGAACCTCTATCTGATGGTTGAATCAGGGATATTTAATGGCTTTATTCTCCGGGCTGGAATTTAAATCCGGATTTGAATAAGCAGAAATTTAATGGAGGTTTGGTTATGCTGTATTATGTTCAGGCCGATATGATTGGTGGGTACCCACTTCCTCCCGAACAATGGCTGAATTTAGTCGTCAAGCAGCTTGAGCTCATCATCGAACTCAAAAAACAGGGTAAGATTCTTATCCACGGAGCCTTTGTGGGGAGGCAGTCCGGATGTTTTATCTGGGATGTCGATTCGAACGAAGAGCTTCAAAGCTTGCTTACAGGTTTGCCTCTCTGGCCCTTTATGGACTGGGACATCGTGCCTATGATCTCCACCGAAACTGGGCTGGCTACGGTCAAAAAATCTATTTCCGAACTTGGCTGAGCTTATTTCCAGTCCGGAAGGCGTCCGGGAGTGTAGGGCGCTCCGATATCGTCCAATTTCTTCTCGATGTTTTTAACATCACTGGTTGCGATTTGCTTTAAGGCCGTGTAGATAGGCATAAATTCTTCTTCAACAATCCTGTAGTTATCTCTCTGTGTCTGTGTGGGGGCTGAAGTCGAATTTCTCTGTTCTCCCGTAATGGCATTAATCCGCTGAAGAAGGCCAGGTTCGGCATCTTGGTCCACGCTTCTGTATGTCCTGTCTCCAAACAAAAGGCGCTGTTGTTCTGCAAGTTTTTTCTCAAGTTTCTTGATATCTGCATAGAGGTCTTTATGGGAGACGGTCACGCTCTTGAGTGCTGCCCTGTAAAGGCCCACTCTTGTTGTCAATTCTTGGAGAACAGCAGCAGCGGTGCTGACTTTATGGCTCAGCTTTCTGACTTTGCTTTGAAATTCCACCAGTTCTGTCTTATCTTCTGCCGGGAGTGAGGTCATTCCTAGAGTCTTAACATTAAATTC
The DNA here is from genome assembly GCA_964560275.1 of uncultured Eubacteriales bacterium. Taxonomy (GTDB): domain Bacteria; phylum Acidobacteriota; class Aminicenantia; order Aminicenantales; family Aminicenantaceae; genus JAUWVG01. The sequence continues at coordinate 1,666 of CAZLLG010000190.1, forward strand.
GGCAGGCTCTGTCAGCTGTGTGATTTCTCCGGCAATCCATTTGGAGAGAAAAACTTTGTATTTGCCGGGAAGTACAAATGTGCTGGAAGGTCCGGTAGACGTCGCATTGGCGTCGCGCACATTGGCGGGCCGCAGGTCCGGATACTTTAAATCCCATGTGGCTCTCATCAGACCTTTCCGGGCAGGGGCTCTGAGCTCCCGAACAAAATTGTCATCTTCATCGAGAATAGTAAAAAATATATAAGGAGTTTCTTCTTCTTGCTCTGCACGCATCTGTTCATACGTAGGATAGGGTACTGGTTTTTTGTTTTTGACGAGCTCCCGTTCTTTATCTTTCCGTTTTGCCTCCAGCGTTTGAATGGACTCCTTCAAATAATATGTGAATGTGGCAACTATAGGTGGATTCGGCACTGAAAAAAAGCTTTCTCCTTGGAAACCCTTTTCCCGAGAGCCAAGAGTTCCCAATGGAAAATCCTGGACAAACATGAGGGCGTCCTTAATCGGGAAAATGTGCCCCTCTTTTGAGATGGCCTCTTTTGTCAGCGTGCGAAGAGGTGCATAGTTATCTAGGACATAGAAGCTCCGACCGAAGGTGCCAAGCACAACATCGTTTTCCCTTTTCTGGATGGCGATGTCGCGTACAGCGATAGTCGGGAGCCCGTTTTTTAGTTGTTTCCAGTTTTTCCCTCCATCTAAAGTAACAAACAGGCCAAACTCTGTGCCTACAAAAAGAAGGTCTTTTTTGACATGATCCTCTGCCAGCGCATAGACAGATCCTCGCTCGGGGAGGTTGGAGGATATCGAAATCCAGGTTTTCCCCATGTCATTGCTTTTAAGCACATAAGGTTTAAAATCCCCGCTTTTGTGATTATTAAATGCGGCGTAGACGGTGTTTCTCTCGTGCTGGGACGCGATGATGTCGTTGACATATGTCCTTGCGGGAACGCCTGGAATTGTATTTATCTTTTGCCAGTTGGCGCCGTCATCCTCTGTAACCTGAATCAAACCGTCGTCCGTTCCAACATACAAAAGTCCTTCCTCGACCGGTGATTCATCAAGCGCGACAATTGTGCCGTACTGGGATGTGGACGCATTTTTCGCAACCGCATCCATGGGCCAAACTCTGCCCATGACTTCCAGTTTGTTCCGGTCGATTTGCTGAGTCAGGTCATCGCTGATCACCTGCCAGGTGTTTCCACGGTCGTCACTCCGAAAGACTTTATTGGCGGCAAAATAGAGGCGTGTGTGTGAATGAGGGCTGATGAGGAGCGGAGCATCCCAGTTCCAGCGGTAGGATTTTTCTCCCTTCCTTGGTTTGGGTTGGATGCCCATCCTTTCTCCGCTTTTTTTATCGAAGCGGACAAGATTGCCGTGCTGAGATTGAGAATAGACGATGTTAGAGTCTTCGGGGTCGGCCTGTGACTCAAATCCATCCCCGCCCTGAGTGATGTACCAATCCGAGTTGACGATCCCGTGGGCGCTAATAGTTCGGGATGGGCCGCCGATGCTGTAGTTATCCTGTGTTCCTCCGTACACATGATAAAATGGTTCACCATTGTCAACAGCCACCTTGTAAAACTGTGTGACGGGAAGATTAGACATATATTTCCAGGTGGCTCCACGATCGAAAGACTCATAGACACCGCCGTCGTTTCCATTGAGGTAATAATTGGGGTTGTCCGGATCTACCCAGAACGCATGCGCATCCCAGTGTTTGCTCCTGTCTCCAAGAGCCTGCCAGTTTTGTCCGCCATCGTTGCTAACCTGCAGGAAGGTGTTCATGGAATACACTCTTTCCGGATCTTTGGGATCGCCAAAAAGTTCCTGGTAATAATTCCCGGATGTCGCATAACTGCTGCGTTTGTCCCAAGAGACACCACCGTTGGTACTTCTGAAAAATCCTGCCTGGCCCCTTTGGGCTTCAACGATAGCATAGATGATGTCTGGATCAGCTGTAGCGATAGCGAGGGCAATCCGGCCCTTGTCTCCGCCGGGGAGGCCCCGGTTGATCTTTTTCCAGGTTTTACCCGCATCGACAGATTTATAGATGCCTGATTCGGGTCCGCCGCTGATCTGGGTCCATACACGCCGCCTCCTCTGATGAGCTGTGGCATAAAGGATATCCGGGTTGCGGGGATCGAGATGGATTTCACTCACACCCGTATGTTTGCTGATAGTGAGGACTGCTTCCCAGGTTTCCCCGCCGTTTGTGGACTTATAAAGTCCCCTGTCACCGCCTGCACTCCACAAAGGGCCGTAGGCAGCCACATAGACCATGTTTGAATCTCTGGGATCGATTTTGATCATACCGATGTGTTCGGAGTTTTTCAGCCCCATATGTGTCCAGGATCTCCCTCCATCTTCCGATTTGTACACACCGTCGCCATAGGCCACGGAACGCTGGTTGTTGTTTTCTCCTGTTCCAACCCAGATCACGTTGGTGTTGTTGGTATCCATAGTGACACAACCGATGGAATACGATCCTTGATTGTCGAAGATCGGTGTAAAGGTTGTTCCTGCGTTGATGGTCTTCCACACACCGCCAGAAGATGTGGCCACATAAAATTCGCTTTTGTTTTTAGGATTTACGGCAAAATCGGATATCCGTCCTGAAGTCAGTGCCGGCCCGATCGACCGGATTCTAAAAGCATTGAGTGAAATGGTTTTGAGGGGATCTTCTTCTGTTTTTTGTGCATCTCCTCGTGCTTTTTTACCCTGGGCTGCTGCCGGAATACAGCTTAATAGAAACACTCCGATAAATAACCAAGTGCTTAGCATTAAAATTCGTTGTTTCATGGGAATCTCCTTATTCAAGAGCCGTTTGGCTTAAACTGAGGCCTCGAAGTACACTTTTTATCAGAGGGGTGGAGAAGTGTCAAGTTCATGTCAGCCTGAAACGGCATTAGGGATGCTTACGCCTGTAGTGTTCATTTTTCAATCGAATATGAACGCTACAAAAAATCTAACGAGCTTACGGATCTGGCAAAAACAAATTGGACCAGTACCAAGCCTAAATCTGCAAAGACGATATTAAATTATGGGTAGGAGAGGTTTAAATCATCCTCAGTGTCTCTGAAATTTCTATCCAACTGTCAATAAATCAAAGTTGACTTCGAATTTTTCTGGTGATACAAACGAATAACTAAGGAAATGAATCAGTAATGACTAGACCAGTTTACAACAAAATCGACGGTGCTGTGTATAGGCGTTTGACCGAAATATCCGGGCCAAAAGCTGTGTTTAACTGCGAAGAAATGATTGATAAATATTCAAGAGATGAGACCATCGGACTGTCTTTTCCGCCTGAAGCCGTTGTTCTTCCTGCGACAGTGAAGGAAATACAGGACGTTTTCCATCTGGCGGTCAGTGAGAGCATTCCCATCACTCCTCGCGGATTAGGAACAGGCCTCAGCGGCGGTGCCGTGCCCCTTTACGGCGGAATTGTCCTGTCATTAGAGAGGATGAACTCTCTTATTGAAATCGACAGGGAAAACCTCATGGCTGTCACTGAACCCGGGATCATTACCGGAGAGCTGCAGCAGACCATTGAAGCCCAAGGGCTCTTTTACCCGCCTGATCCTGCGAGCCTGGAAAGCTGCAGCATCGGAGGCAATGTCGCCGAAGGTGCCGGGGGCAGCCGTGCTGTACGCTACGGGACAACCAAGGATTATGTGCAGGGTTTGGAAATGGTTCTTCCCAATGGAGAAGTGATCCACACAGGAGGGAAGGTTGTCAAAGATGTCACAGGCTATAACCTGACCCAGCTCCTTATCGGTTCGGAGGGAACTCTGGCCGTGGTCACCCGGATTATCCTCAGGCTTATCCCCCTCCCAAAGCTCCGCATGGATTTGCTGGTCCCATTCAACTCTATAGAAAAAACAACCAAGACGGTCTCTGAAATCATAGAGGCCAAAATTGTACCGACGGCGATCGAGTTTATGGAAAACAACTGCTTTGAATTGGCGGAAAACCACATAAAAAGAAAGCTGGCATTCAGGGAGGCTGCGGCCCACCTTTTGGTGACACTGGACGGCAACCACCAGGAAGCCTTAGAAGAAAGCCGCAACCATGTCGGGGAAATCTGTGAACGCAATGGCGCGTATGACATCTATGTAGCCCAGACCAGGCCAGATATCGAGCGAATGTGGGAGGGCCGGAAATGTCTTTTTGAAGCGGCCAACCTTGTGGGTGGGATGTACAAAAGCCTGGATGTCGTTGTGCCCAGAAGCCAGATCCCCATTCTTGTTCAAAAGATACAAAAAATTTCTGAACTTCACGACATACAGGCCATGTCCTTTGGCCATGCCGGGGATGGAAACGTCCATGTTTTGTTCTTTAAGGGCGAACTCTTTGACGATGTTTGGGACAGTCACATTCCTCTTGCCGAGAGGGAACTCTACAAAGAGACTGTAGATCTTGGGGGACGAATCACTGCAGAGCACGGGATCGGGCTGCTGCGGAAAAAATATTTGCACATGAATATCGGTATAAACCAGATTGATGTTCTCAGGCAGTTAAAGAGGGCTTTTGATCCTAAGTCGATTCTCAATCCTGGAAAAATCTTCGATTATGTTTAGGGAATTCTTAGCTGTCTCCTAGCGGTCAAGGTTATCTGCTATGATTAGAACAGGAAGCTGACACTTTTTATAAATAGTTCAGGCTAGGCAAAAGGTTCGTCGATAGAGGGGCTAGGGATCGTAAAATAACGGGGACCTTCTTCAGTGATGTAAAAGTCATCCTCCAGCCGCACACCGAATTCCCCAGGCAATACAAGCATGGGTTCATTGGTGAAACACATGCCAGGTTCCATAGGCCTCGTATTCCCTTTGACCAGATTGATCCATTCGTGCCCATCGAGACCGATGCCGTGGCCAGCTCTGTGTGGGCACCCCGGGAGTTCGTATCCGCCGGGAAAACCAAAATCGACATAGACTTTCCTTGCAGCTGCATCTGCATTTTCACACGGCACACCCACTCCTGCTGCGTCAAAAACTGCAGACTGGGCTTTTTTTGCCAAGTTCCACATCTCTCTCTGCCGTTGATTGGGTTCCCCAAACACGATGGTTCGGCTGATATCCGACCTGTAGCCATCGATGTTGCATCCTCCGTCCATTAGAACAATATCCCCGTCCTTGAGTTCGATGCGCTTGATGCTGCCGTGGGGATTGGCAGAAGCCTCGGCTATTTGGGCACCGATTCCACCGCTGGCACCGAGAGCACTGTGAGCGGCTGAGGAAATAGACCGGAAGTCGCCGCTGGTCATTCCCTTTTCTAGCCGTTGAATGGAGGCCTTGTAGGCCATGATGGTGATGTCGTTGGCCCTCTGCATCAATGCGATTTCTGCCGGCGATTTGATCACGCGGCATTCGATGGTGATCGGATCGGCGCTGACATACTCGAGTTGAGGAGCTTCTTTTTTTATGCCGTTGCAAAGAAAAAACCGGGCTCGCTCTTCAAATCCAATTTTTCCGTTTCGAATGCCTCGGTCCTGAAAGATTTCTACAACTCTTTTGTAGGGGCTTTCGTGCTCTTCCCAAGTACGGACGTCAGCATCGGGGCTGATCTTTTCATGAGCTCTGTCCAGTTCGAATGCTGGGCAAATCCACGCGAGCTCTCCTTTTGCAGGCAAAACAAGGGCAAACATCCTCTCACTGTTGCCCCATCTGACTCCGGTGAAGTAAAACATGGAGGTTCCGGACTCCATATAAATAGCCTGGATCTCGTTATTTACCATGAGTCGTTTGGCCTTTTCGATTCTTTCCAGCCGTTCCTGATTAGTGATGGGAACAATCCCGTCCGTCATGGAACGGAGTTCTGGAAACTGACTTTGATCCGATCCAGATGAAGTGTTTTGGTTAGGAGTGCAGGAGGCTGCGACAAATGCGGCTCCTGCACCGGTTGATAGTTTTAAAAAATCTCGTCTTTCCATGTATTCCCTCCATTATAAATGGTTAAATTGGGGACATT
>CAZLLG010000191.1:0-7619 GCA_964560275.1 uncultured Eubacteriales bacterium
GAAAAAATTTAAAATTTCCGGACTCCCCATCACGGATGATAAAAACAAACTTGTAGGCATCCTGACCAACCGCGATCTCCGGTTTGAAACCCGCCTCAATCTGTCCATCAGCAAAGTCATGACAAAAGATCTCATCACTGTCCCCTTGGGGACTTCGCTTGTCGAAGCGGAAAAACTTTTCCACAAACACAAAATCGAAAAAATCATGATGGTCGATGAAAACAATCATCTAAAAGGACTCATCACCTACAAGGATATCCTCAAGAGAATTCAATATCCAGACGCTTCTAAAGATAAATTTGGGAGACTCAGAGTCGGAGGAGCTGTAGGGGTGGGGGATGATACCCTGGAGAGGGCAAAAGCTTTGATCGAAGCAAAAGTGGATGTCCTGGTTGTAGATACGGCACATGGCCACTCTAAAAAAGTTATGGATATCGTTAAGCTCTTAAAATCTAAATTCCCCGATCAAGAGCTCATCGCCGGAAATATAGGCACAGAAGAGGCTGCCAAAGATCTTATCGCGCTGGGAGCTGATGCCGTCAAGGTCGGAGTAGGCCCAGGATCGATATGCACCACCCGGATCGTAACCGGAGCAGGAATCCCTCAAATCACAGCTATTGCCGATGTTTTCAAAGCCACTCAAAAAGAAGGCATTCCCCTCATTGCCGATGGAGGAATCAAGTTTTCAGGAGATATTACAAAAGCCATTGTTGCAGGCGCAAGTTCTGTGATGATCGGCAACCTCTTTGCCGGTACAGAAGAATCACCGGGTGAGGTTGTAATCTTTCAAGGACGTTCCTACAAAACGTACCGCGGCATGGGATCACTCGAAGCTATGCGCCAAGGTGGCCGGGACAGATATTTTCAGGATCTTATCAGTACCGAAAGCAAGCTCGTTCCAGAGGGTATTGAAGGGCGGGTTCCCTACAAAGGCAGTGCCGCCACGATTGTTCAAATGCTTGTCGGCGGATTGAAGTCAGGGTCTGGATATGCCGGATGCCGCTCGATTAAACAGCTCCAAACAAAAGCGAAATTCATAAAGATCACTGCTCCGGGAATAAGAGAAAGCCATGTTCATGATGTCATCATTACCAAAGAGGCACCCAACTACCATTTGGACTGAAGCTCCGGTTTACAATGAGATAAAAGGGTTTTGCTGTCCCGTTTATGGAGATGAACGAATCACAACATATCGCTTTGCTTTTGAGTTTGGGGCTTGGAATTATACATTTCTTCAGTGATCAATTTAAACCCAAAGAGGGCCCGAAACACTTCCGCATCATATCTTTTGCCGCTGGTATTTCTATTGCTTACCTCTTCCTCGTTCTCCTTCCTCATACTTATGAAGCGGCAGAATTTCTCAGACAATGGGTCTTTGTCTTTCTGCTTGTAGGTTTTGCTGTTTTTCATTTGGCTGAAAAGTTTATCTACAAACACAAAAATCAAGAATCAGCACCGAAATATCTGGCTGAAATTCATTCCATATCCTTTTTCGTCTATTATTTTCTCATTGGAATCGTGATAGAAGAAAGAGTCCAAGAAGATATTCTCCAAGGAACACTTTTTATTCTGCCCATCGTCATCCATGCAGGATTGAGCTCCGCATCTCTGGCAGAGATCCACGGCCGGATTCGAGAAAACATTTGGGTGAAAATTGCGCTGTCCGTCTCCCCTGTTCTCGGAGTTTTGCTGGCAATTGTTGTTCCGGTTCCACATATCGTCAACAATATGTTTGTCAGCTTGATCGCCGGGGCCTTGTTGTATATTATGGTCAAAGAATTTCTTCCGGAAAAAAAAGAAGGTCAACCATTATATTTTGTATTTGGGATGGTCCTTTTTATTTTGGTTAATTTGGTGGTCGAACTCAGCCGAACTTAGGAGGGCAATATTGAAAAAATGGCAATGCTCGGTCTGTGGGTATATCTATGATGAATCTAGAGAAGGGGTCGAATTTCAGGGACTTCCTGAAAACTGGACATGCCCCGTATGCGGAGCGCCAAAATCCGCATTTAAAATTATCGAAGGCGAAGCCACAGTACCCAAAGGAAGAACAACCGTTGCCGACAAGATTATCGAACAGCTTGTCGCCTATGGAGTCAAAAGAGTCTTCGGGATACCCGGCCACTCGAATCTTCCTCTGACGGATGCCATCCGCAGGAACTCTGACATCGAGCTTATTTTGGTTCGGCATGAAGGCGCTGCCGCATTTATGGCGTCGGCCCATGCTAAATTGACCGGAGAAATAGGAGTCTGTATGTCTATCGCCGGTCCCGGAGCAACCAACCTGATTACAGGAATCGTCGATGCTGCTACAGACAGAGCCCCGGTGCTTGCCCTTTTGGGACAGGTTCCCGAAATATTCTTGGGAAGCGAGTCCCTCCAAGAAATTGCCGAGGTAGATATCTTTAAAGCGTTTTGTGTCTATGCTGAAATGATTACACACCCAGCGCAAACACTCAAAGTTGTCAATTTAGCCATAAAAAAGGCCTATGCGGCTTCCGGTCCAGCAGCTTTAAGTTTGCCCACAGACATTTTGGCCGAACCCTTAGATGAAACTATCTGGCAGCCAGGATCTCATCTTTTTAGCCCAGATCTCTATCCGGGAGATTCTATCAAAAAAGCTGTGGATATTATTGCTAAGCACAAACGCCCACTGCTTTTTGCCGGATGGGGGGCAAGAAATTCCGGACCCGCTCTTTTGGATCTGGCCCGTCACATGGGAGCTCCGATTGCCACAACTTCCAGAGCAAAAGGGATCGTCCCGGAATCAGATGAAATGGTTCTGGGAGTTTTGGGATCCATCGGGAATAAATTTGCCCCAAAAATTGTGGCTCAATCAGACTTGATCATTATTCTAGGGAGTGGTTTTAGACAGAAAAACCTTGTCCCTGACACGGATATCATCCAAGTCGATATCGATGCTCATAGGGTTGGAAAAACATTCCCCGTCAAAACAGGTATCGTAGGAGATACTCTCCCCGTGATCACAATGCTTAAACAAGCTCTTCCCCAACGCAAAATCGATCCAGAATTCCTCAAAAGTATTCAAGAGGCCAACCAGCAGTATGCCTCTCTGCTCAGAGAGGATGCTCAGAATACACAAAAACCCATTTATCCAGGCGCTGTTATCCAGGCAATGAAAAGACAGGTTGCCCACGATGCGATCATCTGCTCAGATGTGGGTGATCATACGTATTGGTTTTATAAACGCTTCGTCTGTGAACATCAAAAGACTCTCCTCTGTGCCAATATGGCCGGCATGGCTTTTGGAATCCCGGCCGCAATTGCCTGTCAATTTGCTGAACCAAACCGCCAAGTGATCGCATTCACCGGAGATGGAGGATTTGGTATGGCCGGAATGGAGTTCACAACGGCGGTCCAAAACAAGCTGCCGGTTACAGTCATTGCTTTTAACGATGGAAAATTGAAAAATATCAAAAAAGAACAGGAAGAATATGGATATCCAGAATACCGGGTCAGTTTCCCGAATCCGGGATTTTCCGATATTGCCACATCGGCGGGTGGACTGGGAATACGTGTTACCGATCCAGGGGAATTGGATAACGCCCTGCGCGAAGCTCTCCATTCCACACTGCCATCACTCGTCGAAATTCTTATCGATTCTGATTTAGTGATCAAAGCCGTACACAGAGTATAAACAGGAGGTTAGCTATGCCAATTTTACTTTTAAAATCGATTATGGCTTTATTCTTTTTTGCTGCCGCACTCGGTGCCGCACTCTCGATGCTCACACTGATGGGACGACAAAATAAAAAGTTGAAACCTCCTTTTCTAAAAAACCTACACAAGATCCACGGCTTTATTTTTTTAGTTTTGCTCCTTGTCATCAGCTATTTCTGTATCAAATATGTGGCCGGAGTTGGCGGCGCACTTTCCCCACGAGCCATCTCCCACAGCGTTTTGGCTCTGTTCCTTTTAATCATTTTTTTCATAAAAATCCTGATTGTTCGCTTCTTCAAGCAATTTCTAAAATTTGTTCCTGTTTTTGGGATTATTGTCCTAACGCTGGCTTTTGTTGTCACTGGGACTTCGGCAGGATTTTATCTTCTCAGATCGCACCATAGTCCTTCAAATCTTCTTGACGAGCCCACTTCTTCCCAAAGTTCTGTCGAAGGATCTTTTGAAACTGGAGCCGTTCTGTTCCAGAACAAGTGTAGTTTTTGTCACTATGCGGACAGAGAAGAGAGTCAAACAGGGCCGGGGCTTAAAAGTCTGCTAAAAAAAGAAAAGCTTCCGCACAGCGGCCGCCCGGCGACGGCAGAAAATGTCAAGAGTCAACTCATCAATCCTATTTCGTTTATGCCTTCTTTTAAGGATCTCACAGATCAGGAGATGGCGGACCTGTTGGCTTACCTAGAAATCATATAGATTTAATTGACTTTAAAATTATCGATGGATTAATATAATACGAATGGAACTATATTTTAAAATGATTGACACGATACGGAGATTTTGCCTATGAAAAAATATTGGCGCTGTTTTGTCTGCAATGATATTCACTTCGGCCTTTTTCCTCCCGATATCTGTCCGACATGTAAGGTCAAAAACGCGTATGTTGAAATATCGTCCGCAGAATCGGGACAAGTCATGTTCCCCAAAACAGAATTGGATAAAGCGGCATTCACCAAGGCTATCGAGGCCTTTGCAGAGAAGAATGATTTCCAGGTCAATCTTGATAAAGAAAAAGTGGAGCAGCTTCTCGAAGGCATGTTTAACAACGAGAAAAACCACGGTTTAAGATACTGCCCCTGCAGGCTTATCACAAAGGAAAGAGACGAGGACCTAAAACTCATCTGTCCCTGCAACTTTCTCATCCATGAGACTTACAAAGACAAAGATGATGGGGAATGTTGGTGTGGACTTTTTGTGCGGAGAAAATAATATGAATAAACTCATTATGTTCCATGGGAAAGAATGCCCCCACTGCAAAAGAATGCATCCGATTGTCGATCGACTGGAAGAAGAAACCGGGATAAAAATAGACAGGAGAGAAGTGTGGCACGATGAAAAAAATGCGGATTTGATGCGGTCTAAAAGGGACATCATTTCCGCTAAATGTGGAGGTCAACTTCGCGTCCCCGCCTTTCTGAATTCAGAAACAGATGAAGTGATCTGCGGCGAATTCGAATACGAAAAACTCAAAGAATGGGCCTTCAAAGCGTAATCGAAGAGTTTGATCCCTTATAAGAGGAAATGCTTCAAGTCATGTTCTTCGGATCAAGGAGATCTTTAATTTTCTTCCGGGTTAGGAGTCCCCTTTCCTCAGTGACTTGGGCAATCGACTTTCCCGTTCGAAAGGCTTCCTTGGCGACTTCGGCTGCCTGGGCATATCCGATGTGCGGTGAGAGGGCCGTAGCCAGTGCCATACTGTCTTCAGCGTAAGACAGACATCTTTCGACATTGGCCTGAATACCTTCAATGCATTTTTTTTTCACCTCTGTCATAGCATGGCTTAGGATATCGATCATAAAACAGAGATTAAAAGCAATGACCGGCATCATCACATTGAGTTCCAATTGACCTGCCTGGACCGCTCCCGATACAGCCAGGTCACACCCTATCACTTGGTAGCACACCATATTCAGCATTTCCAGCATAGATGGATTGACTTTTCCAGGCATGGCCGAGGAACCTGGAGCAACCGCTGGCAGCTGAATCTCGGCTAAACCTGTTTTAGGACCGGAGGAAAGCAGGCGAAGATCATTGGCTATTCTTGTGAGCTCCAAAGCCAAGTTTTTCAATCCCGCCGAAATTTCAGCCATAGGACGCATGCTCTGCATGGACTCTCTCAAATCTTCAGCCCGGCTCAGATCAAAGCCCGTCCATTCCGAAAGATAGAGCACCACTTTTTTTGCATAATCAGGCGGAGTGTTCAATCCCGTGCCTACAGCACTTCCACCAATTCCCAAAATAAGGAGTGACCGTGAAGCATTCATGATAAAATCTTTACATTTTCTCAAAGTGGTTCCATAGGCATTGAACTCCTGCCCAAGACGTATAGGTGCAGCATCCTGGAGGTGAGTCCTCCCCGATTTTAAAACCACATCAAATTCCTGCGCTTTTTTTAAAAATGTTTCGGCGAAATCATCAAGAGCACTAAAAAACACATCTTTAAATAAAAAAAGAATGGCCAGACGCATAGCAGTAGGAAAAACATCGTTTGTACTCTGTCCCATATTCACATGGTCATTCGGATCAACGAATCGGTACTGTCCCTTTTCCCCCCCCAATATTTCCTCTGCCCTGTTTGCAATAACCTCGTTGCAGTTCATGTGGAAAGAGGTCCCGGCTCCCATCTGAAAGACATCAACAATAAAATCTTCTCTGAACTTACCTGCCAAAATGTCTTCACATGCTTGAATGATGGCATCGGAAATGGCTGTCTCCAACAGCCCCAAATCAGCGTTTGTCCGGGCGCAAGCTTTCTTTACATAAACCATCCCTTCGGTCACTGCTGAATGAAGCCTCAAGCCGCTGATAGGGAAATTCAAGGATGACCGCATTGTGTGCAACCCATAGTAGGCATCTACTGGAACTGGAAGCTCACCAAGAAAATCTTTTTCAATCCTTTCCTTTTTCATGACTTGATCTTTTTTATTTTATTATTCTCGTCCATAAGAAGAACTTTTGGGATAAAAAAATCAGTCTCCTCATCGTCCATAAGTCCAAATACAGCTAATATCACACGATCTCGTACATTTGCCTTGTGGACTGCAGCCCCATTGATTCCAACTGTTCCGGACCCCCTCTCACCTTTAATCAAATAGGTTATAAATCTATCTCCAGTGGTGATGTTATAGACGTGTACCTGTTCATAGGGCATCAAACCCGCTTCGTCCATCAAGTCTTCATCCAGTGTGACACTCCCCTCGTAATCTATGTCTGCTGCCGTCACAACTGCATTGTGTATTTTTGCCTTCAGCATTATTCTTTTCACGCATCTACTCCTTTAAATTTATTATAACATTATCGATTAACCTGACCTTTCCGAAATAAACGGCAAGAGCAATCAGAATATGCCCGGTCAGACATTTCAGAGGAACCAGATTCTCCCAATCTACAATTTCAATATAATCCACACGGGCCTTAGGTTTGGAAAGAATCAATTCTTTCATTTTATTTTTTAGAACATTCGGGTTTCTTTCTCCCTTTTCAATCGCATGTGCGGCCAGCTTCAGACTTTCAGACAGGGCAATAGCATCTGTTCTTGATTCTCCATCGAGATAGGCGTTCCTAGAACTGAGGGCGAGACCATCCTCACTTCGTACTATGGGGAGAATATTCATTTCAATATCCAAGTTCAGATCTTTGACCATTCTTTTTAAGATAACGGCCTGTTGGGCATCCTTCTGCCCGAAAAATGCTTTATCCGGCTGCACGATATTGAAAAGTTTCAGTACAATCGTACAGACTCCCCTGAAGTGTCCCGGCCGGGATAATCCGCACATTCCATCCTGAAGCTCTTGAGCTTCGACATATGTCTTATACCCCTCCGGATACATCTCCTTGACAGATGGGGCAAAAAGATAGTCGACTCCTTCTCTCTCCAGGTGTGAAGAATCTTTAATCAGATCACGAGGATAGTCGGAAAAATCTTC
>CAZLLG010000192.1:0-7605 GCA_964560275.1 uncultured Eubacteriales bacterium
AGATATTGACCGAGACAAGGATCTCATCCCATTCTCCGGTGGAATCTCCGCTTAGAGGTGAAAGATATATCCATTGCTGCGCGGCATGAAAGTGGTTATTTCTCGGTGGTCTCCGTATATTGCGAATTTTAAATGATTGAGGTGCCGGATTGGGTTCTCCGGCTGTTCCTTCGAAGGAGAAACTGCTTTTATCGACTTCAATGGTCGGACCGAGAATTGTCAACTGAACAGATATAATTTGAGGAATGCCGGAAGTTCTATCCGTATTTATAGTGATATTTCCTTGATATGTTCCCTCATTGAGATTGGAGACATTGACCGATGCTTGGATCTCATCCCATTCCCCGGTGGAATCTCCGCTGAGGGGAGTAACACTCAGCCATGGTTGATCAACGCTTATTTGGTAATTGAGTGTTCCAGTTCCAGAGTTGCGAATTTTGAATGTCTGCGCTGGAGGATTCGATCCTCCTCTACCGTGTTCAAAGGAAAGCGACGTTTTATCCACTCCTATGGTCGGATTGAGGATTGTCAACTGAACAGATAAAACTTGGGGGCTGTTTGGGGTGTATTCAGCGCTGACGTTTATATTTCCTTGATAAGTTCCAGGGTTTAGGTTGGATATATCGACCGAAACCTGAATCTCATCCCATTGGCCGCCGGCATCTCCTTGGGTAGGAGAAACACTCAGCCATTGCTGATCGACACTTATTTGGTAGTTGAGCCTTTCAGATCCGGAGTTGCGAACTTTGAATGTCTGTGTTGGAGGATTCGATTCTCCCTGGATTACTTCAAATGAGAGAGACGTTTTGTCAATCTCTATCCGAGCAAGTGTATCAATAAGGTATGTATACCAAGTCTCAGCAATGTTTTGGTAGCCATCCTCGGTAGGGTGAGTGGTATCGCTCAATAATCGAGGCCATGGAAGGGGATGGTTCAAGAATGAAGTGAATTGGTCGACAAAATAAATATCTGGATCAGCGCTGATAGCTTCGATTTTTTGATTAAGCTCTCGGACTCGAGCTTCAATGAGCCCATCCCAGGGTTGATATGGAAGGATGGTCGCAAGAAAAGTTTCCATTCCAAAATTAATGCATCTCTCTGTCATCTTTTGCAAATTGAATGCGGCTGTATCCGTTGAAATATTCTGATCCTTCATATCATTTGTTCCTTCCATCAAGAATATTGTTCGAGCCTGTTCTCCATTTACGACAGAATTGATGCGAGCTAATCCTTCTCCTGTTTTTTCACCCCCAATTCCATGATTGACGACATCACTGTCCATAATATTTGTGTCGATAAGGTTTTCCAATCGGGGGACATATCCCAGTTCAGGAGCTGCACTGAAAGCGATTATTCCAAATGTTATGCTGTCGCCGAAACCGATATATTTATCTCTATCGAGGTTGAGAATCCCCGCAAAGTTTTGGGGAAAGACTCTGGGAGATTCGATATTTTGATACGTTCGATAGGAAATTTCTTGCCACTCAAAAAAGTGCATTAAGCGTATTTTTATTCCTGCTTGATCCTGCCATAATATACCAATTTTTTCTCCTGAAGAAATGAGCTGAGGAGGTTCAACAATACTTTTGCTGGTAGAAATTCGAATCTCCGGGCTCCATTTTTCATTTCGTTTATAACTGAAACAGATTTCCTGTGTCTCATTAATGGACTTAAGCCAAGCTATGATTGGGATTCTATCCTGAAATAAAGAGATGGAAGGTGAAGCATCTGTAATATTTTGATTGTGCGAAATTATTGTTTCTTGCGACCATTTATATCCGTCCCAGCAGGAATAATATATTTCGTAATCATCTCCATCGTAAGCGCTCCAAGCCACATGAGGGAAACCATTGAGATCCAGCGAGATGGAAGGTGTGAGATGAGGAACATCTGGATTCAAATTGAGGCTTAAGGGTTCCAGCCATCTCTGACCGTCAAAAAAGGAGTACAAGATTTCGTCGCGATTCCTGAGTTTTCCAACCCAGAATAGCCAAATTTTTCCAGTCCCGTCGATTATTATATGAGGGGTTAGTGCGGAAGGGCCTAGTGGGGAATTTATCGCCCAAGTCTGGTTTGCCACCACATTTTTAACAAATATTGTGTATTTTTCCTGGTCATAATTGACCCATGTCGCCCATAATTCGTTGTCTAGGGAAAGAGCCAAGTGAGGAGAAAAATTATAACCTCGTTGAACACTTGTCAACATGATGGGATAAAGGAGGCTTCTGTTTTCTAATTGAGCAATGAATATGTCACTTCTTTCAGAATATTTTTCTTCCCATATAATCCATTTTTTCCCGATTCTATCTTCTTTTATTCGGATAAATTGAACATTGTCTTGAGAAGCAAAATGCTGGATAGAAATTTTGTCCGAATAACCTCTTGCTTCCTGGATTGTCGCTAAACTTATTCTTCCATGGGCATTTATGTATGCAACATGGAGATTGCCCAAGGAATCAAAAAAGGGAATCCCTCCTTTCCCTGGAATGAAATGGATGCTTTGTTCAGCAAATGGGGAAATGACCAGGAGAAGAAAAAGGATCAAAAAAGAAAATATTCTTGTCATTATAGTGTAGAAAACAGCTATTATAAAGAAAATATGAAGAAAAATTCAAGTCTTCCTGGAATCCAGTATTTATAGTGTTTTTCGTAACAGCTGTTTCATTCAGATGTTTTAATAAGATTGAAAACAATTTATAATAACACCGCATCTGAGATTGTATGGCCGTTTTTAATAATAATTCGGGTTGATTTATGTCCATAAAGAAATTTAGAAGCAGTTATCTGAAATTTTTTTTATTGCTGCTTTTTTTTGGCCTGATCGGCCTTGTTGTCGAAATTGCTTTTTTCAATAAAGATTTTTTTCATGCTCGAGAGAGCGGGCTTAGAGTTCCTTTTAGTTATTTTTGGCTTCGTCACCTAGTCTCCTTCCTTCTATTGTCATTGACGTTTTTTATCAGAAAAAAAAATTTAAATATTCAAAATGTAAAACCCTATCTTGCATTATTTATTCTGATGATAAACATAATCCCCGGAATAAATGTCTTAAGCAAATATCTATCACTTTTTTTATCGTTTTTGTTATTCCTGTACATTCAATCAGACTTTAATGCGTGGAAATATAAATATCTTTTACGTAAGAATTTATACATCATCGTTTTTTTCTTCGTGTTATTTTTCCTTTTCTATCCTCTCCTCCTTATAGATGGTTATGGATTTGATCCACTCTCATTGTATAGAAATTTGCCTGGCTACCGGTTGTCTTACATCCCTGAGCTAAGAGAATCCTTTGGGGGTGCGAGTGATTTGTATGATGTTTTTCTTCCCCTTTGGAAATACAATTATGAGTCGTTAAGGCAGGGAGTTTTCCCTCTCTGGCAGTTTAACAAAGGATTAGGAGCCCCTTCCTATCAACAATCCTATCATCCCGATAAGTGGATATCATTCCTAGTCAAGCCTTCTGAAGCACTGACTCTTTCCGCAATGCTGAAGTTATTTTTGAGTATGATCGCAATGTTCTTCCTTCTCCGTTCGATGAGAGTCAGAGAGATTCTATGCGTGATGGGAGGAATAGCGTATTCTTTGTCCGGTTTTATAATCGGCTGGCTGCATGGACCTCAGTCTTCAGTCTCCTATCACATTCCGATCCTCTTTTTATTCCTGATCGAGTATTTTAGATATAGACAAACAAAGTATCTGTTTTATTTTGCGCTGTGGAGCAGCTTGACAATTTATGCAGGTTTTCTTCCCATCGCAGTGTATTCTTTTTATGCGGCCGGAATTTTTGTGCTTCTTTTCTATCTGTTCGACAAACAAAAAGTATTTGCAAAAATCAAAGAATTTCTCAAGTTTTCTCTCTTTTGGATTTTGGGAATACTTGTCATGTCGTTCCATTTTATCCCAAACTTTTATTCGGCCTTCATCGGCAGGACTCTTGATATTTCCTACCGCCGCATTGGTCATGTGAGTCACCTGTCCCCGGATTATTTTATGAATATTCTTTTTCCCTCTTATTCTGGTTGGGACATTTCTCCTGAGATGAGACCTTATGTCAGCTCAGTCGTGATTCTTTTTTTTATATTGGGTTTGTTCTTTCTTGTTTTCAGGTTAATCAAATTCAAGCACAGACTGATAGAAAGAGAAAAATATTTTTTATCGTTCTCTTTGATATTGATTCCTTTTACGATGGCCATGTTTGGCCTTTACCCTTTTTACCAGATCAGCAGTAAACTTCCAGTTTTGAATTCTTCCCCTCTCAGCAGACTTCAAAGTCTGACATCGTTTATGTTTGTGGTTCTCGGTATTTTAGGTTTGGATTTGTTCATTCAATCTTATAAAAGAATCCAAGACTATTACAATAAGAAAAAGAAGACATTTATTGTCATTATTGAAATTTTATTTCTAGTCGCTCTCGTGGTGACCCTAACGTCCTTAGTTTCTAATGAAGAAAATGGTTACCATGCTGTGTATCCAAAATTTATCCTTTTTTCGATGATGATTCTGGCTTTTCAGTTGTCAATTTTTTTGAAGTGGAGACCCATTTATTTTCTATTAATTTTATTGCTGCTTGTTTCCACTGAATCTGTCATGCTGAACCGCCGCTATGTTCCGGTCAACAAAAAAGCCCATTTTATAACAGATATCAATGTGCCTTTGATTGATTTTATTAAAAAAAATACAAGAACACACGATGGAGTCTTGGTGTTTGATTCGAATTATAACATTGGCGGTACTTTGGGAAATTATGATATCAGAGAAAAAATTGTCCACCAATTCTATGATTTTGACCATAAAGCATTAATTCTTGATACTTTTTCTGAGAGATCTTTTGCTACACCGACAGCACCAGCTTTGACATCCAGGTATACAAATTTTGCCTCTTCTTTTATTCAACTGCTGGGGGTTAAGTATCTCGTCTTTCGATTTGAATTTAAAGGAGACAATCTTCCCTCTTTCTATCGCCTTGTGTATGAAAATCTCGATGGAAAGGTCTATCAAAATGATTTATACAAAAGGAACAGAGGCATATTTTTCTGTAAGCCTAAATATTTTAAGGCTGAAAATAGAGAAGAGGTCTTGAAGGATATAAAAAGTTTGGATTACTCAAGCTCTGTTTATCTTGAGGATCAGAAGATGTTAAATTTAGATTTTAAATCTAAAATGTCCTGCTCTGTTTCTGAAGTTAAATTCTCTCCGAATAAGATTATCTACAGATATGTAGCCAACAGTGATGGGATTCTCACTTTTCCTGAAGCCTACCAAAAGGGCTGGTCTGTAACTGTAAACGGAAAAAAAACCGACCTCCTAAAGACAAATCTTGTTTTTCGGGGAGTAGGGATAAGGGAAGGGAAGGGCGAGATTGTCTTCAGTTACCGCATATCTTTATTTTTTAAAATTTTGGTCATTGTGGGATTGCTTTCGTTTGTTTTTTTGGTGATTTTGTATGTCTATTCAAATAAAAACAAAAAAGAACGCTTGGATGAATAAGCCGCCATGAAATTTTCTACGATGAGAAGAATTGATCAGTATGTGGGCTTTTTTCTGTGCCATATGCTGGCATTTCCGAAAAAACTTAAAGGAAAGAACAGAAAAGACCAACCGATTCCAAAGAATATTAAAAAGGTTCTTGTCATTAAATTTTTAGGATTTGGTTCGATTATAATGACAACCCCCCTTATGGCAGAGATAAAGAGAAATTATCCCAAATGTGAAATTCATTTTTTAACCTTTTCGAATAATGTTCCGGTCTGTGAGTCCATCCCTTTGATAGATAATATCTTATTTTTGGAGAAGGCCTCTCCCGGGAGTTTTTTTCTTTCCTTGGTCAAAAATCTTCGTCAAATCAGAAGGCAGGACTACGATTTTGTCTTTAATCTGGAGTTTTTTTCAAATTTTTCCTTGATATTATCATCTCTTTCAAAATCAAAAATGGTGCTCTGTTTTGGCGGGAGACATGAATACAGCAAAAGGCTTTGTGACAGAAATATTTCTTATGAAAACTCAACCCATATTACAAATAAATTTTGTAAATTCCTCAACATAATAGGAATAGAGTCTTCCCAGGAAAGCCTTCCGCTCGTTAGGCTCGAGGAGAGTACAGATTCGAAGAGGAACATCTCAGATCTCCTAGAGAGACATCGAGTACAAATTGGGAAGGATTTGCTTGTCCTTGTCAATATCAATTCCAGCGAAATGTCGGATATCAGAAAGTGGCCTATGGAGTATTTCCAAAAAGTTATTTCTTTTTTACTCAGTCAGCGGGCTGTTAAAATCCTGCTCATAGGAGGAAAGGAGGATACTTCCTATGTTTCTTTGATGGAAAAAATGATATCAGCCGATAAAGGAAGAATCTTGAACATTGTTGGTCAAATATCCCTGAGAGAGCTGATCTCTTTGATGAAGAAGAGCTTTTTATACTTTGGCAATGACAGCGGCCCTCTGCATATCGCCGAGGCATGTGATTTGCCCAGCGTCAGCTTTTTTGGGCCGGAATCACCCCATGCTTATGGACATCCCAGTGATAAAAATTATACATTTTATTCAAGGTTACACTGCAGCCCTTGCCTCAACGTTTATTCAAACAAGGATACCTCCTGCGTGGATAATCGATGTCTAAAAGAAATCGAGCCTGAGGAAGTCATTACAGTTCTTCGGGAGAAATATTTTAGTTAATATTGCCAATGGGTACTTCTAAGACAAAAGGAATCCGTGTAAAAGAGAAAATATTTGCTGCCCTTTTCCTTATTCTCCTCTTGGTGGTTTATTATCACGCTGTGGTTTATAAGGGGAACTCTTTTATGACTACAATTGAAAGAAGTTATCAGCAGGGTCAATATCATTATCCGGGAACATATTGGCACGTTGCCGGGACGTTTTCGACCGCTGATCCCATTGCAGCCAGTCAAATTAATTTACCTGCGGCCTATTTGGAAAATTTTTATCTTAAAAATCTCCAGCTCCCATTATGGAATCCATACAGCGGATTGGGAAGACCTTATAATGCTGATTTGAATTCTTCTACATTCTTTCTCCCGATTTATCTTTTTAAATTCTTTCCCTCATTGATTATGTATGACTTTTTCTTGTTGTTGAGACTTTTTATATCTGGTTTTTTTCTTTTTCTTTTTCTTCGGCTGTTCAAGTGTTCTTTTTGGGCAGCCCTGGCAGGGGCATCTTTGTTCATGTTGAATTCTCATTTCCATGCCTTTATCGATATGGACCATATCAGTGTCACGATGTGGCTCACCCCTATACTTTATTTCTTGACTCAGTTTCATCTTTCAAGCAATAGAAGATATCTAATAGGTTTTATCCTCTGCAGTGCAGGCTCTTTTTTTGGTGGAAATCCGAATGAATTTATTCTTATCCATCTGTTTGTATCCTTCTATTTTGTCTTGATCGTATTCCTAAAAAGAGAATATGATTTTTACGGTTGAGCCTGCGATCTACATCCCTAATAAGTTCGGTATCCGAATTGAAGACATGGTGCTTGTTACCAAGAGTGGGGCAAAGATTTTAAGCCGGTGATTGTTTAAGCCGGCAATTATTTTTCACTTTACTATTTTTACTATTGGGTTCTTATGTTCAGGGTTCCTTTGTCGGTTG
>CAZLLG010000193.1:0-7595 GCA_964560275.1 uncultured Eubacteriales bacterium
AACGTCCTTTTTGATTAAAAATAGAAAATTAACCTAAATAGTAGAGTATCCTCTATTTTTTGTCAATTGAGACGACCTCCTTTCATGAGTATTACCTGATACATTATCAAAATGTTACAGAATTATGTAAATCGCCTTTTGGGATGAATTCTGCGATGAGATTGGGGCCTGGCTTTGAAGATGTGAAAGATTTTTGGAATCTTTCACATCTTCAAAGCCAGGCCCCATTGACAAAAACAGGGGAAAGGGTTATTTTTATGGAGAATGAAATACAAAGCGCTGTCTGTTGTTTTACTTGTTCTTTTAATCTTTTCCTTTCTAGCTTATGCCTCGAGATACACCCCAAATCACAAGACTTTTTTTTCCGCAGAAAATGACCGACCGGACCTCCAGACGGAAAACCCGCCCAAGGATTACATGAATAAGCTAATGAGGAGAAGCACAGATCCTCTTGGATTAAAAGAAAGCAAAGCCCTGAGCCAATTTCTCGGAGAGCCGCAGATTAAATGGGTGATAAGGTCAGAACATAGACACATTTTAAACTGAGAGGACATATATTTTTTGCCAAAATGATTCAATTTTTTGGATTGTCCGTCCCCCTGTGAACTGAACTCATGAAAAAGAAAACCATCCTAGCCTTAACGATCTTCTTACTGTTCCTCGCTCTAGGTGGTTTGAATATTGTAAAAAAGGCAATATGGAAAGAGCCTTACGATGGTGTTGTATGGGAGGAAAAATCTCGTGGACTGACCGCACTTAAAGTCGAAATGGACAGCCCCGCTTACATCAGGGGGATAAAAAAAGGCGATATCCTTTTTACGATTAATGATATTCCTGTCAACCCAAAAGTTGATGTGTCCAAACACCTCTGGGAAGCCGTGAGCCTGGACCGGGTTGTAAAATATGAAATCTTGCGAACAGAGAACCTTCTGAGTTTTACTTCCTTCCCTCTTGAAACAAAGGGAGCCGATTTTATCTACTTTTTTATGGCAATTGTCGGGCTGACCATGTTGGTCATCGGCCTGATTGTATTTTTAAATTCCAAAAGACCTTTGACCCTGCCCTATGTATTTTTTCTTCTGATATCTCTCGTCTTCTATTCCTTTTTTGTCTTCTCTCCAACAGGACAGCTGGACACCTTGGATTCCCTGTTCTACTGGTTGGACAAGATTGCCTTCCTGCTCTTTCCTCCTCTTCTTTTTCATATCTTTATCTTTTTCCCAAAAAGAAAAAAATTTACACGAACATCTCCATCCCGGCTGTGGCTGCTCTACGTTCCGGCCTTAATCCTTTTGACGGCCAAGGTTTTTATTTACCTGCCAAATTTTTTAAATTTGAACTCTGCTTTTATCGTTCGGTTTTACAAATCCCTGGAAAAGTTGGACCTTTTTCAATTTGCCCTTTTCTCGTTATTCACTTTGGGTGTCGTTTTGACTGAATCTATAAAAGCAAAAAACATCCTTGTCAAAAAACAATTGAAGTGGGTGGTGTATGGACTGAGCATCGGAATCCTGCCATTTACATGCATTTATATCATTCCCTTTTTGCTAGGACAGGTCCCATCTCAGGTCACAGAGTTTACAGTCATTTTTCAAGCCCTTGTGCCCTTGACCCTGGCTTACTCTGTCTCAAGGTATAAACTTTTAGACTTGGAAGTCATCCTCAAAAAGGCGGCAACCCTCATCGTGTCCTATGTTGTTATCGCCTCCCTCTACCTTGTGGTCAGTTCTCAAACGAAAATCTTTACCGAAAACAAAATGAACATCCTGATGTTGGGTATTCTGGCGATTTTGCTTGGGGCTACCCTCTTTACACCGCTTAAAAAACTCATTCAATCCCTTCTGGACCGCTTTATCTATAAAAGAAGCTATAAATATAGAAAGACCCTGCTCAACATCAGTCAGGAGCTCAGCCGGGAAAGGGATCTTCACAAATTATCCCAATCTGTTCTGGATCTGATCGCCAATGCTCTGACTCTTGAATACATTGCTCTGCTTCTTCCCATAGAGGGCGAAAATAAGAAATTTTTCATCCTCAAGTCCATGGGAAAACTCCCCTCTTCGGCTACAATTTTCACTTTTGAGGACAGTCTTTACTCCCTTCTCAAAAAGAAAGAATCTCTCGTCTCCTATTCCTTTATCGAAAAAAAAGAGCAGCAAAAAGACCTTAAAGAAATGTGGACACTCGGTTTTTTCCACATGATGCCGCTAAAAGTTGAAGATAAACTTATCGGCTGTCTGGGCATGGGGAAAAAAGAGGACAACACCTATCTCAATTCTGAAGACTGGGAACTGTTGAGGACCGTATCTTCACCTTTTGCTCTTGCGCTTGAAAATGCCTATCTCTATGACCAATCCCACATCAAGGCTTTGGAATTGGAGAGACTTAAGGACTACAGCGAAAACATCATAGAAAGCCTGACTGTTGGAGTGGCAGTTCTGGACCAGATTGGAAAAGTGAGCGGATGGAACCGTGTGCTCGAAGAGATGTTTTCCAAGAGAAAAAATGAGGTTGTGGGCAACCGTCTGGTCGATGTGATCGGAAAAAAGAATTTTGCAGCCATTTTCCCCTCAGACACTCAACAAGATTTTCGACTCGCCAGTGATGTATCCTTTGATCTGCCGGATGGAAAAAGCAGAATTTTTGACATCGTCAAAACACCGCTTCTCGACAATAACAGAAAACCATACGGCACCATCATCGTTTTCGAGGACATTACAGAAAAACTATCCATGCAGCAGCAGCTCCTCACATCAGAAAGACTGGCCTCCATTGGACTCCTGTCAGCTGGAGTGGCCCATGAAATCAATACGCCTCTGACGGGTATATCGAGCTATGTGCAGATTTTGCAAAAAAGACTCGCCAAATCCAGGCATTCGCAAATTCTGGAAAAAATTGAAGCC
The DNA here is from genome assembly GCA_964560275.1 of uncultured Eubacteriales bacterium. Taxonomy (GTDB): domain Bacteria; phylum Acidobacteriota; class Aminicenantia; order Aminicenantales; family Aminicenantaceae; genus JAUWVG01. The sequence continues at coordinate 2,904 of CAZLLG010000193.1, forward strand.
CAGGCAGAGAGGGTTGGCCGTATAGTGAACAGCCTCCTCAATTTCTCCCGCAATCCATCAGAAACCTCCTTTTACCAGGTGGATTTAAAAGAAAGTCTTCAAGGAATTGTCTCTCTCATTGACTACAAACTCAAAAACATGAACATTCAACTGAATATGAGCCTCTCTCCCATCAAATCTATCTGGGCTCAGGGAGAAAGGCTGCAGCAGGTTTTCATCAATATTATTCTCAATGCTCTCGATGCCATGCCAAAGGGCGGCACCCTAAAAATTGAGCTTGTGCAGGTCAACAAGATGGCCGTCATACAAATCGGCGATACAGGCACAGGAATTCAGTCACAACATCTTCCTCATATTTTTGATCCCTTTTTCACCACAAAAGGAATCGGCAAAGGAACGGGGCTGGGTCTTTCTATCAGCTATGCGATTGTAAAAGAGCATGAGGGAAATATCACGGTCAAAAGTCAAGACGGGAAGGGGACCGAATTTACTGTAACCATTCCCGCAAATCTCGACAAGCGTCTCCAAGACAAATCTTTAGCAACACAACAGTGAAACAATGTCACAAAACGGAATTATTCACGTTATCGACGACGAACCGATCATACACGAAGTTCTAGGTGAATTATTATCCTCCGAAGGATATGCCGTTGAACTCTCTTCCAATGGTGAAGAGGCGCTCAAAAAGCAGCCGGATTTTGAATTCGATCTTATTCTCCTGGATCTGCTCATGCCAGGGATGGATGGAATCACAGTGCTCAAAAAATTAAAAGAAATCGATCCGAAGGCCGTCATCATCATCATCACGGCTTACGCTTCGGTCGAATCCGCAATTGAAGCCATGAAGATAGGAGCCTTCGACTATATCCAGAAGCCTTTCAAACATGATGAACTCCTTCTCACGATTGAAAGAGCCATCAATCTCAAAAAACTTCAGGAAGAAAACGTCCGCCTGAAAGATGAATTAAAAAAGAAATTCCGTTTTGAAAACATCATTGGAAAAAGTAAAGTCATGTTGGATGTTTTCGAACTCATCAAGGCTTCTGCACCCACACGAAGCACTATTCTTGTAGAGGGGGAAAGCGGGACCGGAAAGGAACTCGTCGCCCGAGCCATTCATCAAAACAGCGATCGATCGAATGCACCGTTCATTATTGTCAACTCGGGTTCCCTTCCGCCTGATTTGCTCGAAAGCCACTTATTCGGTCATGTCAAAGGGGCTTTTACAGGAGCCATCAGCCATAAAAAAGGGCTTTTTGAAGCCGCAGATAAAGGAACGCTCTTTCTCGATGAAATCTCCTCGTTGAACATCGAAACTCAGGCCAAGCTCCTGCGTGTCATTCAGGACAAGGAATTCATGCATCTTGGAGGCACAAACACGATCCGTGTGGACGTGAGGATCGTGGCTGCGACCAACACAGATTTGGGAAAACTAATCGCTGAAAAGATTTTTCGAGAAGACCTCTTCTACCGACTCAACGTCATTAAAATTGAACTCCCTCCTCTCAGGGAAAGAAAAGACGACATAGGTCTCCTTGTCAAACACTTCATCCAGGTATACAGTCAAGAAAATAACAAAAGAATTGACGGCATATCAAAAAGTGTGATGAATGTACTGGAAAACCACAGCTGGCCGGGGAACATACGAGAACTGGAAAATTTCATCGAAAGAGCCGTGGTTCTGACAAAACATTCAGTCATCGACAGGGAGAGTCTCCCTCCTTTCCTACTCGCTCTGCAGAATGAAAATCACAGCACCCTCTCCAGTCCCCAGGGAAAGGGAAGCTTAAAAGATGAATTACACACATTTCAAAGAAAAACAATCATCGAAGCTCTTCGAAGATCCGAGGGGATTCAGAAGAAAGCCGCCGCTTTTCTGAATGTTAAACCGACTACTCTCAATGAGATGATGAAGCGTTTGAAAATCAGCACCATCGATTATTTAAGCTAACGAAAAACTCCGGGAACCGCCTCATCAGGATTAATAACAATATTTTTCGGCTTTTCTGAAGCCCTGAAACTGAAGTCCTGAATACTTCTCTCGATAAGCAATTTTTTTCGCTTTTTTTCTCCCCCTTCTTTCCACTCTATCCAAAGAGGGAAAATAAAAAGAGTTTTCGGTTGCACAATTTTCACATCGAGTTGATATAAATCGCCGAATTTTTGAAGAGTATGAGTCACACTGACTTCAGGCAAGAGATAAGAATTAAACCAATTATTGAAAAACGGCTTTAAATCCTTTCCAGAGATTTTTTCAAAAACCCTAATAAAATCGCCGGTTTTCGCCCTGCTGTATTGTTTTTGAATAAAAAATTCTTTAAGAGCTCTAAAAAAGACATTTTGACCGAGATAATCTTTGAGAAGAAAAAGTACAAGCGTCGATTTGTCATAGACAATGGATTGAAAAGCTTCGAAATTGAAATAGCTTAAACGTGATCCCATAGTGATAGCGCCCCAATTTGTCATCCTTTTTGTCCATGAAGAAAATTTTCGGAGTATCGCAGAGTATGCTCTTTCCCCATACTTTTCCTTCAGATAAAGGACTGAAGCAAACTGTGCCAACCCCTCACTCAACCACTGGTCGTGATAGGAATCCCACGTTACACCTTGGCCCCACCATTGATGAGCTATTTCATGTGCCAAAAAATATTCCCTCCATCGTGAAAGATCGACAGGGCTGTCGCTGAGGGATCTCCGATAAACCTGGGACATCCGCAGCATGTCATTCAGCACGACAAACGAGGGGGGGCTGTGCCCTCCAATCTGTGGCCATAACCTCTGGACTATACTAAAGCTTTCATATGGAAAAGGTCCAAACCATGATTCGTACAGAGTGAGAATTCTTTTTGCTTCTTCTAAATAATCCCAGGACTGTCCTCTGGCATCAGAAGCTTGGAAGTAGTGGAGAGGCAAAGGGATTGATTCCTCAGCCACTTCTGTCAGCATCCCTACAATAAATGCAAGATACTTAACAGGCTTGTTCGATTCAAAAACGTACTTTGTAGAACCAACATGTTCGATATCCTCGATACCTTCCAACCCCTTCAATTCAGTTTTTTCAACCAAGACACCATTGGCTACAAGAGAATACCCAGGGGGAACAGTGATGCTGATTTCGGCTGTAAAATAGTCGTCACTGGCCGGAGATGGATACCAATAGGAGGATTGAGTATACATGTAGGTCTCATAACTAACCGGAATCATGATATATGACTCTTGATCCTGGGGAGCGCGAACCATTTCTGTCAAAGCCGTATTCGGCTCGATTTTTCCTCTATAGTAGACCTCTACTGAGGCCGAGTTGCGCTTCCCTAGGGAGGGAGGCAGGTACACATAAAGTGTCTTTCTCAGCTTATCCAAAGTAAAAAATAACTGCTGTTTCTCTTCATCATTGATCCGGAGGATTTGCAGATCAGGATTGAATTTAAATTGCAGCATATTAAAGGTTCCAATTTCAGATTCTACCTCCACCCTGGCCTTCCCGGAAAAATGAAAATCGAGAGGACGATAGTTGATTTCAACATCATAGTGAGTGATATCAAATTTTTGACCGATAGAAATAAAAAGCTGCTGCTTCTCATCGTCTGTTTGAGGAGAATAAAGATTGACAATCCTTTCTTCGTTCCACTGGTAGACAGAAATTTCCTCCTCAGCAAAAGGGGAATAGATGTAGGTATAAATCCCGATCTTTTGGCCCTCAAATTCTATCACAACCTCATCACCTTGGGGTAAAAATGACAGCCGTTCCCTATTGATCGAGTTCTCAATCGTAAACGACCGGGGATAATGTTTGACGAACAGGGAGTAAGCTTTATTTTGTTCTGATTGTGTGATCGGTTCTGCCCCATCACGGTCCGGTGTTATTACAACATTTCTTTCAAAAAAGGAGTTCGAACAGCGGATATAGGCATATTTGAGATCATCCTCAAGGACGGTTGTTCCGTAAATAAGTTCAAGTTGATGTTGCTCTCTCTCTAGAGAAGGCGTCAACAGAAGATCTCCCTTCCCGATTATCAACAGGGCGGTGTCTCGGTTCGGGAGATTATCATAAAAAACGGCTGCCTCCCGGAACACAAGTTGAATATCTATGTGATTGATCTTGACAGACTCTGCCCTTTCCATTCTGTCAGAAGGGATAGAAATCTTATACAGAGTTTGAATATCTCCGGCTACCTCCTTAGAATTAATCAGCCAGACTCCGTCCATTTTAACTAGCCTCAAACGCCACAGCTCAATGATGACAGAAAAAAAATTGTCATATTTGACACGCAGATGAAGTCTGATCGTATTCTCGTCAATCGATCGCAATAAAACCCTATGGATAGAGATCTTATCCATCAGAAAATCTTCAATTTTACTAAAGATTTTCGTCTTTTCAACTTCTCTTAAATTTGTTTGAAAAAAACTCAAAAAACCATCAATATTCTTGCTATTAAAAGTCTCTTGTATATGGAGAATCAAATTGTCGATTTCATCCTGTGGTACTGATGCAAAAGAAAGGGCGGATATGAATAATAGGCTTATCAGCAAAAGGGAAAATGCGGTTTTATGACTCATTCTTCATTAATTATTATAGCACACGAGCGACGGTGGGCAGAATACAACCCGATTTATGAACGATTTATAAATCTAACTTTTCTTTACAGGGTTTTTGGTTTGCTTTTTTTTAATTTTTAGCTCGCTAACCTCTCC
>CAZLLG010000194.1:0-7533 GCA_964560275.1 uncultured Eubacteriales bacterium
TCTTACGGTTCAATAACTTCCATCATTATCCATCACACTTTTTGTTATAGAGCCTATCTACAGAGAACAGCACAAATCCTGTATGAAAGATGGTGATGTGAAGATGATGGAGAAATCCGGATGGGATTGCCTTAAGCAAAAGGGGTGGATGGCGTGGCTGTATCTTATCCCGGAGCACGCGAAGGCGATGGTGGTGAGGTGGCTAGAAAGACGGGTCTTCGCATAGGGAAAGAAACTCCGCGCCGGGGACCGCCCCTTAACGAAAAACGCAATGTGGTTTCTCATCGATTTGTAGATTTACAGATCTTTCTTTCATACAGGATTTGAGCTGTTCTCTGCTTCCTCTATGCATTGTAATTCTCCTCCACATCCGATATCATATAAAATACATTTTATAGGATTAAAAATGAGTCTCAAATTTCATGCAACAACGATCATTTGTGTGCGTCATAAAGGGCAAGTGGCTATTGCAGGAGACGGTCAGGTCTCAATGGGACCCACCGTTCTCAAAGAAAAAGCAAGCAAGATAAGAACTCTTTACAAAGGAGAAGTTTTAGCTGGATTTTCCGGAGCGACATCGGATGCCTTTGCTCTATTTTCACGATTTGAAGCCAAATTGGAAGAATTTAGAGGAAATTTGCCGAGAGCGGCCATTGAATTGGCAAAGGAATGGCGTTTAGACAGGGCGCTTCGCAGGTTGGAAGCACTTCTCATCGTTGCAGATAAAGACAATTCATTCCTCATTTCCGGTACTGGAGACGTTATCGAACCGGATGACGGCATTATTGCCATCGGTTCAGGAGGATCGTACGCGCTTGCATCTGCGCGATCTCTCCTCAGATTTACTGATTTCCCTCCAAAAAGAATTGCTAAAGAAGCCTTAAAAATCAGTTCGGAAATATGTATCTACACCAACAATCAAATTATGGTGAAGGAATTGTAGATGACAATTGTTTTACCCGAGAGTCTTCAAAAGAAAAAACTTGAACTTTCAGAGATAGAGCTTACTCCTAAAGAGATCGTTTCTGAGCTGGACAAGTATATTATCGGCCAGAAGGATGCCAAAAAGGCTGTGGCCATCGCGCTGCGAAATCGCTACAGACGGAGAAAACTCCCGCCTGATCTGGCAGATGAAGTCGCGCCAAAAAATATTCTGATGATTGGTCCTACCGGCGTTGGAAAAACGGAAATCTCCCGCCGTTTAGCCAAACTCACCTCCTCCCCTTTTCTAAAGATTGAGGCAAGCAAATTCACAGAAGTCGGATATGTCGGAAGGGATGTGGAATCGATGATACGAGATCTGGTTCGGATCTCTGTGGATATGATAAAATCAGAAAAAATTGAAGAGATCTTGGAGAAGGCCCAACAGAATATTGAAGAAAAAATTCTAGATTGTCTGCTTCCTCCTCTAAAGAAAAAACCTGATGATCTTGAGCAGGACGATCCAGAAAAATTCCAGGCCACTCGTGAAAAGTTCAGGATTCAATTGAAAGAAGGTCTCCTCGAAGAGAGAAAAATCGATATCGAGGTCAAAGAAAAAATATCCTCTCCTTTCGAGATTTTTTCTAATGCTGGTGTCGAGGAGATTGGGATTCAAATTCAGGAAATTATACCCGGCTTTGGCGGTGGAAAGTCCAAGCGGCGGAAAGTGAAAATCAGCGAAGCTCGTGAGCTTCTCATGGAAGAAGAACAAAAAAAATTGGTCGATAAGGAACTAGTAAGCCGGTTGGCCATTGAAAAGGTGGAGCATTCGGGAATTATTTTTTTAGACGAAGTGGACAAGGTGGCCGGCCGAGAGACGGGACAAGGTCCCGAGGTCAGCCGGGAAGGAGTTCAAAGAGATTTGCTCCCAATTATCGAGGGCACGACCGTTAACACACGTTCAGGATTAGTCCGGACCGATCATATCCTATTTATTGGTGCCGGTGCGTTTCATGTTGCAAAACCATCAGATCTTATCCCTGAACTCCAGGGAAGGTTTCCAATTAGAGTTGAGCTCACCTCTCTGGATAAAAAAGATTTCATACAAATCCTAACCGAGCCTGAAAATGCATTGATGAAACAGTATATTGCACTTTTGGACACCGAAGGTCTCAACATTGAATTTACTGAGGATGCTATTGATGAAATTGCTGAGATTGCTGAAAAAGTCAATGAGATGACAGAAAATATCGGGGCCAGAAGACTTCACACCATCATGGAAAAAGTGATGGAAGAGATTTCCTTCCAGGCTCCCAATATAAGGAAAAAAAATATAACCATCGATAGGAAATATGTCCAAAAACAGTTAAAGGACATTGTCAAGGACGAAGATTTGAGCCGATTCATTCTCTAATGAAGAGATACCTGCTATTCCTTCTCTCCTTTATCGTCCTTGTTTCATTGTTCTTTTGCGGAAAAAAGGGCCCTCTTCAGCCGCCAATCATACGTATCCCGAATACTGCCGAAAATGTGGAGTTAATACAAAGGGGAGACAAGGTCTTGTTGAGATGGAATAATCCAGTCAATTATATTGATGGAAATCCTTTAATTGGACTATCCGAAGTAGAGATTTGGCTTTTGGAAAAACCATCGAATGAGATAGATACACCTAAATTCACCGAAACTGGTGAACCGGTCGAAACCAATTGGGAAAGAAAGTTTAGAAAAAGCGGACATCTGTTGCTGGCGATCTCAAAAGAGAAGCTGCTGGACTATGTCTTTGACGCGGACCCTGAGAATCCAGTGATGCAGTTCATTTTTCCTCTGGCAGGAGACTTTATGTCAAAACAATACATTTTCAGCATAAGAGTAAAAGATATCAGAAAACGGAAATCCGCTTACTCAACGCCTATTTCTTTTTATGCTAAAATTTTATCTCATCCACCTCTAAATTTAAATGCCGAAGTTTTTGTAGACAAAATTGAAATTAAATGGGATCCTCCAGGGGAAAACATTGATTTATCAATTCCGCCTCAGGTCGTGGGATATAATGTATTTCGAAAAGCTGAGAAATCCAAACCTGTCCAATTGAATTCCGGACTGATTATAGGACAGAGTTATGAAGACAAATTTTTTGTTTTCGGAACGACCTATTCTTATTTTGTTAGAGCCTCATCCAATGGAACTTCTCCATTTTGGGAAAGTGAGGATTCCAAAATTCTAGTCGTATCTGCAAAAGATGTCTTTCCTCCTGCTCCTCCAAAAGGAGTCCTTTTAGTTACAGGGCCGGATATCCTTTCGTTGAGTTGGGATGCCAATCAGGAAAGTGATTTTGGTGGATATAGGGTGTGGAAAAGAAAAGAGGGGGAACCTGAGTTTGTGGTTCTGATGGAAAAGCCCTTTCTGGAAAATACCTACACGGATAGTGCGGTTGAAAAGAATATAAGATATTATTATGCTATTACCTCAATGGACACGTCCGGAAATGAGAGCCAGAAATCTAATATTATTTCAGAAATCATTAGGGATGAATTTTTATGAAAATTTACCGGTATAAATTTAAAAAGAAAGTTTCCTATGGAATCTTAGAAGAAGACCGTCTCTACCCAATAGAAGGGTCACCTTTTAGACCCTTTAAAGTGAAAAACATCGGTATCCCGATAGGTGAGGTCATGCTCTATCCTCCTGTCAAACCTACAAAGATCGTAGCCATTGGAGTAAATTACAAAGATCATGCGATGGAACGCGGGAAAGCTCTTCCTAAAGAGCCGTTGGTTTTTTTGATGCCGCCCTCGGCCGTCAGCGGCCCCAATGACATCATCATTTATCCGAAAATGGCCAAGCGTGTCGATTATGAAGGAGAATTAGCCGTTGTTATTAAAAAGCGAGCCCATCTATTATCGAAAGAAGATGATGTGGACGAGTATATTTTGGGTTACACCTGCTTCAATGATGTGACCGCACGTGACCTCCAAGAGAAGGACGGCCAGTTCACCCGTGCCAAATCCTTTGACACATTCGCGGCGTTCGGTCCTTGTGTTGTGACCGACATCGATCCATCACAGCTGAGAGTGAAGACATTTCTTAATGGAAAGCTTCGGCAGTCAGGCAATACAAAGAACCTCATATTTTCAATTCCACACTGCATTCGATTTGTTTCGAACATTATGACCCTCAATCCTGGAGACATCATTACAACAGGGACACCATCTGGAGTAGGGCCCATGATTCCAGGAGATCGAGTGGATGTCCAGATCATGGGGATTGGTACCCTATCGAATGTTGTGATGTCCGTCAAGAAATAATACAATCGAATAGACATAACGGTCGAGCTTATTTATATATACAATCGGAGGTGATAATGAAAATTTTCTTGGATACGGCTAACTTAGAACACATCAAGGAGGCGACCAGTTGGGGATTAGTAGATGGAGTCACAACTAATCCCACCCTTGTCTCCAAAGAAAATCAGAAATTTGATGTTCTGATAAAAAAAATATGCAACCTTGTACACGGACCTGTCAGCGTTGAGAGTGTTTCCACCAAAGCTGAAGCCATTATTAAGGAAGCTAGACGACTGGCCAAGATCGCTGACAACGTCGTTGTGAAAATCCCGATCTGTCTGGAAGGACTCAAAGCGACAAAAGCCCTTGCTGCGGAAGGGATCCAGGTCAATACGACATTGATTTTTTCGGCGTCTCAGGCTCTGCTTGCTGCCAAATCAGGCTCTCGGTATCTCAGCCCGTTTGTGGGCAGGTTAGATGACATTTCTTTAGATGGCTTGGAGCTGGTCGATCAAATTGTAACCATTGTGAGTAACTATGGTTTTGACAGTGAAGTGATAGTTGCCAGTATCAGACATCCTCTCCATTTTATAGAATCTGCGATGATGGGAGCAGATATTGCCACAGTACCCTTTTCCATTTTAGAAAAATTGGTGAAACATCCCTTAACGGATATCGGATTGGATAAATTCCTGAAAGACTGGAAAAAAGTTAAAAAAACTTAAACTTTTCTCAAATAAAATGACTATCGAAAAAAAACTCAAAGTTTTAGAGCAAAAAGCCGGCCTGGCTGAAATAGGGGGAGGTAAAGCACGGATTCAGGCACAGCATAAGTCTGGCAAACTAACGGCTCGAGAGAGGATCAACCTTCTCCTTGATGAAGGCTCGTTCCAGGAAATGGATAAACTTGTTGTCCACCAGTGTCAGGATTTTAAGATGGACAAAAAAAAATTTTATGGAGATGGGGTTGTGACTGGATATGGAACGATAGAAGGCCGGATGGTGTTTCTATTCGCACAGGACTTTACTGTTTTTGGGGGTTCATTGAGTGAAACCTACGGCAAGAAGGTCTGTAAGATCATGGATTTAGCCATGAAGGCAGGCGCTCCAATGATCGGACTTAATGATTCCGGCGGTGCCCGGATACAGGAGGGGGTTGCCAGCCTAGCAGGTTATGCTGATATTTTTCTTCGAAATACCCTGGCTTCGGGTGTCATCCCTCAAATTTCCGCGATAATGGGGCCCTGTGCCGGTGGTGCGGTGTACTCTCCAGCCATCACAGATTTTGTCATCATGACTCAGGGAATCAGCCGGATGTTTATTACGGGACCTGAAGTTATCAAAGAAGTGACACATGAAGATGTCACAATGGAAGAACTTGGCGGGGCTGACACACACAACAGTTTGAGCGGAGTGGCTCATTTTTCTGCTGAAAATGAAGAGCAAACCATGGCTTTGATCAAAGAACTCCTGTCTTTTATCCCGGATAACAATATGGAAGATCCTCCATTCAGGGAAACCTCCGATCCTGTCGATCGACTCAGTGAAGAACTGAATCTTGTCGTTCCTGATGATCCCAATCAGCCCTATGATATCCGCGAGATCATCAAGATTGCACTGGATGACAATTATTTTTTTGAGGTCCATAAACATTTTGCTAAAAATATTGTGATCGGATTTGGCCGGCTTGGTGGCAAATCCGTAGGAATAACGGCCAATCAGCCAGAGCACTTAGCAGGAGTGTTGGATATCAATTCATCTGATAAAGGTGCTCGATTCGTTCGATTTTGTGATGCATTCAATATCCCTTTAATCACTCTGGAAGATGTGCCAGGATTCCTCCCTGGTGTTTCACAGGAACATGGAGGCATCATCCGTCATGGGGCAAAACTCCTTTATGCTTTTTCAGAGGCAACAGTACCAAAAATTACTCTCATTACACGGAAGGCCTATGGTGGAGCCTATTGTGTTATGGCGTCCAAACACATAAGAGCCGATATCAATTATGCCTACCCAACTGCGGAGATCGCTGTGATGGGTCCCGAAGGAGCTGTAAAAATTGTGTATCGGAAAGAACTTGAAAGAGCGAAAAATCCTGAAGAATTCAGACTTCGGAAAATCGAAGAATTTAGGGAAAAATTTGCCAATCCCTATATTGCCTGTGAAAAAGGCTATCTTGATGAAGTGATTGAGCCAAAGTTCACACGACCAAAACTAATCGCTGCTTTGAGCATGCTTGAAAATAAACGGGATTCTAATCCTCCGAAAAAACATGGGAACATCCCACTTTGAGTTTTTTATGCCGAAATTATTTAAGAAGGTACTGATTGTCAATAGAGGGGAAATTGCTGTCAGAATTATTCGAGCCTGCCGGGAGATGGGAATTATTCCTGCCGTTGTCTTTTCCCAAGTCGACAGGAAAGCCCTCCATGTCAAGCTGGCGGGTGAAGCCTATTTTATAGGTGAAGCCAAACCAGCGGAAAGTTATCTCAACATAGACAAGATTATTGCAGTGGCGAAGAAATGCAATGCGCAGGCGGTCCATCCTGGATACGGCTTTTTAGCCGAAAATCCTGAGCTAGTCAGGCGCTGTGATAAAGAGGGGATTATCTTTATAGGACCTCCTCTAGAGCCTATGAGACTGATGGGCAACAAGGTTGCCTCACGTCAAATGATGGCCAATGCCGGGATTCCCATTATTCCAGGTGCATTAAAACCTGTAGTGAATGCCAGGGAAGTTGAAGCTGCTGTAGATTCCATAGGTTTGCCTGTGCTTTTAAAAGCTGCGGCAGGAGGTGGAGGAAAGGGTTTGCGGCGTGTGCGTGACAAAGCAGATTTAATCCCGGCGTTCAAACTTGCCCAATCTGAAGCCTTATCGAGTTTTGATGATTCCTCTGTCTATGTAGAAAAATACATTGAAGAACCTCATCATATTGAGATTCAGATCCTGGCCGATCATTTGGGAAATATTGTCCAACTTGGCGAAAGAGAGTGTTCGATTCAAAGACGTTATCAGAAAGTGATTGAAGAAACACCATCGCCTTTTCTTGATGAGGACAAGCGAAATGAGATTGGACGGATAGCTGTAAAGGCTGCAGCCGCAGTTTGATACCGGAATGCAGGAACGGTCGAGTTTGTCGTTGATTTCAAAAAAAATATCTACTTTTTAGAAATGAATACACGACTCCAGGTTGAGCACCCCATTACAGAAATGGTGACAGGTATTGATTTAGTCAAAAGCCAAATCGAAATTGCTTCCGGAATACCCTTGGATTTTTCTCAGGAAGAAATTCAGTATAACGGCCATTCTATCGAATGTCGAATCTAT
>CAZLLG010000195.1:0-3722 GCA_964560275.1 uncultured Eubacteriales bacterium
AAGAAAATGGAAAGTTAATAAAAGTAAAAAAACTGGAATGGAATTAAGAATTAATTATGATTTTGTTGTTTTTATGACGATATTAAAAAATCTGCTCCAAAAAAGGCATAGAGTAAAACCTGTTCACACGATAAGTGAAATACAGTTATTAGCCAGTAGATTCCCTCAAAACATAAAACTTTTTTCAGCCTACAAAGATGGGACAATGGTTGGCGGTATAATCATGTATGAGACTGGAACTGTTGCACATCTACAATATACTGCAATGACTGATGAGGGGAAAAATCTGAGTGCTTCAGATTTTATTTTAGATTATCTCATTAACGAATATTATGCTGGAAAAAGGTATTTTGATTTTGGCATATCGACTGAAAAAGGAGGGAAATTTTTGAATGTTGGGCTTGCTCGGAACAAAGAAAGCTTTGGAGCAAGGACGATTGTGTATGATCAATATGAGATAGCCATTGAAAAACTTTAAAGATCCACAAATTATCCTTTTCCCTAAGATCCAAGATCACAGGGGAAATTTGACTGTTATCGAAAAACAAGACCATGTTCCCTTTAAAATTCAACGAGCTTATTGGATCTATGATGTCCCGGGTGGTGGAGTCCGAGGAGGTCATGCGTTTAAAGAGACGCATGAAGTCATCATTGCGCTATCCGGAAGCTTTGATGTTCTGATAGATTATGGAGATTGGACTCAAATCTACAACCTGAATCGATCCTATTTTGGACTCTACGTTCCAAATATGCTGTGGAGGCAGATGTTTCATTTTTCTACAAATTCTGTAGCACTTGTTCTTTCCTCCTCTGATTACTTCGAGGATGACTATGTCCACAGATATAAAGAATATTTGAGGCTGAAAAAAAATGTCAGACTATAATACATCTATTGAAGATTGTAAACTCATCCAGCTGCCCCGGATTTTCGGGAAAAGGAAGGGAAACCTGACGTACATTTACGGTCGAGAACATGTCCCTTTTGAGATAAAACGAATCTATTATCTCTACGATGTCCCTGGTGGGGCAGAAAGAGCCGGTCATGCCCATAAGAAGTTGAAGCAGCTCCTTCTTTCTGTTTCCGGCAGTTTCGATGTTCTTCTCGATGACGGAACCGCAAAAAAGACAATCAGCCTCAACCGTCCTTATAATGGTCTTTTGATTCCTCCCTTTATATGGAGAGAGCTGGTCAATTTTTCATCAGGCAGTGTCTGTTTGAATTTCGTCTCCTTGAAATATTCTGAAAACGATTATGTTCGAAACTATAAACAATTTATTAAATTAAAAACTTTATATTGAAATGACTCCCTTAATTAGTGTCGTTATGGCTTCTTATAACCATGAACAATACATCTCTGAATCCATTGAGAGCGTGCTGAATCAATCCTTTACAGATATCGAGTTGAATATTGTGGATGATAAATCTCAAGATAGTTCTAGAGAGATAATTAAGAAGTATGCAGGTCTGGATCCAAGAATACGTTTTATGTTTCATGAAAAAAATAAAGGGATAGCAAGGACATACAACGATGGTCTTGACATGTCGATAGGTCAATATATTGCATTGGCATCTTCAGACGACAAATGGAAAATAAACAAGCTGAAAAAGCAGCTTGAAGTCCTGAGTCGGGATAAGAGCTTAATTGTCTGGTCAGATGCAACGATTATCGACTCAAAAGGAAAACCTACCGGCGGTTTATTTACAGAGTTGGTTAAGGCAAAGAGAAGAAAAAAAAGTGGGGATATTTTTGGGGAACTTGTACGGGGAAACTATTTATCTGGACACATACTTATGAAACGAGAAAAGAATCCTGCTTTGAGATTCGATGAAAACCTGAAATATTTGAATGATTATAAATTTCTGCTTGAGCTGGCAAACAAGTATCAATATCAGTTTTTGCCCGAACCATTAGTGATGTATCGAATCCATGCGGGAAATACTATTAACTCAGATGCAGTGAATTGGCGTAGGGATATGATAAAGTTTGGTGATGAGGTGATTCAAAAGTATAGCCATAAAATCTCAAACAGATCAAAAACAAAGGTTTTTTTAGGTATTGCCTCAGCGTATTCAAAGCTTGGAAATGCCTCTAAATCCAGAGAGAATCTGTTCAAGGCCATGAAACTCAATCCGTTCGATTGGTCTTATTTCACGTTTTTAGTCAGATATTTACGTAAAATTCTATTTCCGAGCGAGAAAGGCCGCAACAATCCCATTAAAAAAAGGAAGTCGTTCTCTACAAAAAGTTAGATGAAACATAAAATCGTTATCCTGATTCTGAATTGGAATGGATGGCAGGATACTTTACAATGCTTGAAATCGGTCCAGCACTTGTCCTACCAGAACTTTCAAACTGTTATCCTGGATAACGGATCAACGGATGATTCCCTCGAAAAAATAAAAGCATGGTGTCGAGATTCCCTTCACGTCGTTGAATATGATAAAGAAACGGCCGAAAGGGGAGGCCGGCCAATGGATGAAGCTAAACTTTGTGAATGGCCTCCGAGCAAGCGGCTCGTTCTGATCCGTTCCAAAGAGAATTTTGGTTTTGCTGGAGGAAACAACATCGCCATCAAATATGCGCTTCGGAGCGAAGAACCGGCAGAATATGTTTTTCTGTTGAATAATGATACATGGATTGACAAAGACTGCCTGACAAAAGCTGTGGCCGTTTCACAAAAGAGAAATGCGAGTGTTGTGACGTGTGTTGTGAAAGATGCTGTATCTGGAGATTTTTTGTTTACGGGAGATCATCGTCCCCCCCGGTTGTTCTATATGTCTTATTTTTGGTTTCAACACAAACTTATAGACGATGAACCGTCAAACATGGCATGGGGAACGGCCATGATGATTCGAAAAGATGCCTTGTTTGATGCAGAAAAACAAGATGGATATGTCTTCGATCCAGAGCTCTTTCTCTATGCGGAAGACAATGATTTTTCTATGAGAATTCTCAATTTAGGGCGAAGTATTTTCTTGGCCAGCAAGGCTCTTGTTTTTCACAAACAGACCGGCAGTTGTGTGAACAGGAGGTATCAGAATTCCTTTCTCCTTTATTACGCCACACGCAATACGATACTGGTCGCCAAGCGGCATATTACAGGTGTCTGGCTACTATTTTTTTATGTCTATTATCCATTCGTTCGTTTTAAAGATATGCTCTTTAGATTAGTCCAAGGACAATACCTTGAATCTTTGAACATTCTCGAGGGATTGTGGGATGGCTGCAGAAATGTCTCCGGCAGATGGCGGAAGCATGCCTGAATCGGGGAGTGCAGAGTTAAGGAATATGCCAATATTTTCCCATAAAATTGCTTTTGTTGTCGCTACAAAAGACCGACCGGAGAAGCTCCATCGAATGCTCAAGAGTCTAAACATGCAATCCTATCTTCCGGATCAGATTGTCATCATCGATGGCGGAACTTTGCCGATAAAAGAAGTATTGCAGGATTTTCCGGAATTGAATTTAAGCTACAAAACATTTTTTCCAGCGTCTGCAGCGAAGCAGCGAAATTTCGGTTTAGGTGAAGTCAGCTCTGATATCACACTTGTGGGCTTTCTTGATGATGATGTCGAACTGGACGTTTTGGCGATCGAGAGACTCTTGCTGTTTTGGGAAGGTGATCCTGATTCTATTGCAGGGACGGCCTTAAACATGGTGAATCATCCCGGTTTGTTCGCCTCATCATTAAAATATCTCCCCTTTGCCCAGCGCCTAGGC
>CAZLLG010000195.1:3732-7507 GCA_964560275.1 uncultured Eubacteriales bacterium
GTACAGCCAGAAAAAAGGAGATGTCCTTCCTTCTGCTTTCCAGACAATGATTGGCAAAGTGAAGAACGATGTCTTCGTGAATTGGCTGCCGACAGGAGCCGTAGTATGGAAAAAATGTATTTTCGATGACTATTTCTTTGATGAGTGGTTTACAGATTACAGCTATCTGGAGGATCTAGATTTTAGTTATCGAGTTGGGAAAAAATTCCGGCTCATGGTTCTTGGAGAGGCAAAATATTATCACTTCCCGGCGGTAAATGGGAGGGGGAGTGATTACAGATTTGGACAAAGAGAAGTTAAAAACCGTGTGTATTTGGGGAGAAAATACCCGGAATTTTCTCTTTTGAAATGCTATTTGGCCCTTTGTGTGCGGATGATGATGAACGTAGGACTCTTCTTCAGGGAGCAGAGATTTCATTATCTTCAAAGGGCCATGGGCAATGCAGTTGAACTGGTTTCTTCCGTATTTAAGATTTAATGGGCAACAAAATATTGATTTACGGGCAAATGCCACCCCCCCAACATGGGTCCAACATCATGACTCTCACTTTTTTTAAAGCACTAATAAAACTCGGTTATACTGTTAAGGTCACCAATAAGGGATTTTCCAAACACATCCATGAAGTTAATAAAATCAATATTACAAAATTTTTCAGATTTATCTTTTTGCTGTGGAAATACAATCGTGATCTTTTTCGATTTAGACCGGATTTGGTCGTGTTTTTTATTTCAGCAACAAAAATTGGCCTTCTATCTGAGGGAGTTTTTACAGCAATTACAAGAATATTTCACATCCCCTATATCCTGTACATTCACAACAACGGACATAAAACAATTTATGGGCAGGGGGGGGTGGGCCGCTGGATCGTCATGAATGTGTTTGATAAAGCGAAGGCCTGTGTTGTTCTGGGAAAGATATTCGAAAGGGACATCAGCAGCTTCTATAAGAAGAAAATTTATATCCTGCCAAATGGCCTTTTAAAGACGCCACCCAAAAGAGATGAAAAATCTGATACATTCGTCAATGTGCTCTATCTTTCAAATCTTTACGAATCGAAAGGCATATTCACCCTTATTAGGGCAGTTCCAAGAGTCTTGGCGATAAATAAAAGGATCAAATTCCTCGTAGCGGGTCCTTGGCAGGGGAAAGATGTGAGACAAGAAGTCCATGCGTACGTGAAGGAAAAAAAGATAAATAGGAATGTTCATTTTCTAGGCGCTGTATATGGACATCAGAAGGATGAATTATTTCAAAGAAGTGATATCTTTGTTTTCCCTTCCCATTATCCTCTTGAAGCATTTGGACTAGTCAACCTCGAGGCAATGCAGGTGGGAATTCCTGTTATAACGACAAATATCGGAGCACTGCCTGAGATGGTGCTGGACGGCCGGACAGGTTATATTATCCCTCCCCAAAAGCCACATATCCTTGCTGAAAAAATCAATTTATTGGTGAAAGATCCGTATTTGCGGAGGAAAATGGGAAAAGAAGGACAAAAACGGTTTAAAGCAATGTATTCATTTGATGCCTACTCTTCGAATGTTCAAGAAATTTTAATCGACCTCTTCCAATCAAGGACAATTTCATGAAAAGACTTAATATGCTTGTCTCCGCTTATGCATGCAATCCTCTGGCTACTGAAGAATCTTATCCTGGTGAGGCTGTGCTGGGTTGGAATTTGATCAAACAGCTCAATCGATTTCATGATGTATCGGTCCTCACTCGGGCTTACAACAGGAAGGGGATCGAGGCAGCCGTAAAACTAGGGGAAATCACCGATATCAAATTCTACTACCTGACGCTGCCGAAATTTTTATCTGAATTGAAGCAAAATTTTCTGGGTTTTAGTCTTTACTATTTGATTTGGCAAATCAAGGCTTATTTTTTCGCGAAAAGACTCTGTAAAAAAAACAGCTATAATTTTTTCCATCATATCACTTTTAATAATGATTGGATGCCTAGTTTTATCGGAGCTTTTTTGCCGCTCCCCTTTATATGGGGTCCAATGGGAGGAGGGCAGAAGGTTCCCCGCAGTTTCAAGGGGACTATCCATTGGAAAAACCGGATCAATCAAAACCTGCGTCTTGCGGGTCAGTGGTTCTGGCGAGAAACATGGTTCCGAAGAAGCTGTGTTAAAAAGGCTTTGGCCATCCTTGTCTGCAATACGGACACAGAAGACAAGATCAAAACAAATGAAAAAAAGGTATATTTTTATCCTGTCAATGGAATATCCACGGAAGAATTGAGATTTTATTCGAAAACTCAGGACGAGAAACCTCCTCATTTTGGTGTCATCTATGCGGGCCGCCTGGATGCGATTAAAGGCATCAACTTAGGGATTGATGCCTTTCACATTTTTTC
This sequence comes from uncultured Eubacteriales bacterium, assembly GCA_964560275.1. GTDB lineage: Bacteria > Acidobacteriota > Aminicenantia > Aminicenantales > Aminicenantaceae > JAUWVG01. Next base: position 6,095 of record CAZLLG010000195.1, read on the forward strand.
TCTCAAATACCCTGAATCGCACTTTAAAATAATAGGGACTGGTCCAGAAAAAGAGCGTCTTGAAAAGTTAAGATCTTCCCTAAACCTCCAAGATAGAGTCGAATTTATCCCTTGGCTGGAGCGTGAAGAATTATTTAGACAGCTGAGTCTGTCCGATGTTCTCCTTTTTTCCAGTTTCCGCGATGGAGGCGGACAGGTTATTCTCGAAGCCATGGCCTGCGGGAAGCCGGTAATCGGACTCAATGTCGGAGGTCCAGGTTTTCATATCCAGAAGGATTGGGGCATAAAGATCGAGCCCAAAAATCCTCAATACACTATTCAGGAGATGGCTAAAGCTCTTCAATCCCTATATCTGAATCGAGAACTTAGGATCAAGATGGGAGAGGCAGGCCGTAGACGAATAGAGGAATTTTATTTGTGGGAAAGGCTGGGGGATCAGCTGCAGAATATCTATCAAGAAGTTCTGCCCAAAGAATTAACGGATGGATAATAAAAATATGTTCTTTAAAAAGTGTGGGCAATCCTTCTTCTCGAGGAACTGAAGAATGTTTTCTCCAGAGATCAGTATCATCATACCAACACACAATAGGTCTCATATTGTCAAAAGGGCGGTCACAAGTGTTCTCGATCAGACATTTAAATATACTGAAATCATTGTTGTCGATGATTGTTCTACGGATAAAACAGAGCATGTTATCAAAGAGATAAGTAAAGTAGATGCGAGAGTGAAATATGTCCGGACTGATAAAAACATTGGGGGAGCGGCGGCGCGAAATCGAGGTGTTTCTGAATCTTTTGGCAAATACATCGCTTTCTTGGATGATGATGATGAGGCTCTACCTGATTGGCTTGAAAAATCTATTGAAAAGATTTCGACTCTTCCGGAATCCTGGGCTCTGCTTTGCTGCAGATGGTACCAGAAATCTGAATTTACACGCATCACGTATGAGAGCGCTATGTTCTTGAAAGATGGATATATTTATGAAGAGCTATTACGAGGACATGATCCCCCATCTGGAACCTCCGGTTCTGTGATTAAAAGGGCGGCCTTTGATTTTGTGGGAGGCTTTGATGAAAGCCTGCAGGGTTTTCAAGATTATGATTTCTTTTTTAGTTTGGCCAGAAAATGGACATTTCATTATTTGCATATTCCCCTGATCATTTTTTACGATCATCCGGGAACTCGGATATCAGATACGAATAAAAAAAGGGAGGATGCCTTTAATCAGTTTATAAAAAAATGGGAAAATGAAATTCTTCGGATAGGAGGTCACAAAACGCTCTGGCTGATGCGCCGCAAAAAAACAGCTGGATTCTTCTTTTCTGTTATTCATTCAGAGCTCATTTTGAAAGGACGCTTTTCTGCCTTAAAACTGTTTATTTATCCCTGGAGAAGGAACGAATAAACAGTTT
>CAZLLG010000196.1:0-7456 GCA_964560275.1 uncultured Eubacteriales bacterium
TTAAAAGACATTTTAAAAAAGCAGGGAAGCTGCCAACTTATAATGGCGTAGAAAGCGTTGGACTATCATCTACAAAACGCCAGGATCTTGTAAAAGACATTTACCAATATGCTGAGAGACTCAAGCCAAGACTTAGAGAGGTTTTTTTCCTTTTTTATTACAGCGGTTTTACTATTTCAGAGATATCCATGATCATTCACTTGAAAGAAGGAAGTATCAAAGCGTTCTTAAATCAAGCCAGGAACACTCTCAGAGAATTACTTGGAGAAGATAATGCTTAACAAAAAAAATATTGATGAAGAAATTACTAGACTTGTACAAAGTGTTGAAGCTCAAGTCCCTTCTAAAGTAGAAAATGAGCTTAAAATAAAAACTGAAGTACAAAAACCTGAGCATAGAATATGGTCAAAAAAATTAGTTCTCTCTCTTGGAGCTGTCTCGAGTGGAGCTTTGATCATTGCTTTTTTACTTTTGTTCCCACTCATACAGAAATCGTCAGAGCCACCAATTAACGAGATATACACAGAATTCGAAATAAAGGACAAGAATATCAAGATAATCTTTGTCCAAAGTCAAGACTTCAATCAATTTATGGAGGAAGAGAATGAATAAAAAAAGTTTAATAATTATTAGTATTCTAGTATTTCTTTTTACGTTAAATCTTTCAGCAGCCAGCATACAAACCGAACAATTATCCCGTGAAGAAAGAATTAGAAGTAATGAACAAACAGCCTGGGAATGGACAGAAGTGTTAAAAACTTATCAATTGAAACATATTAGGCCAGAAGATTTTATAAATGCTACGAGGCTCTATATTATTGATGCGACTGTTTATAAGGACACTGTTACAGTAAAAATACTCAATAAGAATGTTGCCACGTTTGAAGAATTATTGAAAAAAATGGATGTTGAAAAAAAGAGCATACTTTTTAAAGTTTATACAATTAAGGCCTCTAGAGAATCAGGAAAGAAAGATGAACAGGCAGAGATAGAAGATAAAGGATTGAAGCAAGTACTTGATGAATTAGAAAAACTCTGGAAATTCCAATCCTATCAGATTGACAAGCCATTTTTTATAACAGTTAAAGAAGATTCAGGTTCAAGCTTTTTTAAGCTCGCATCAGAATTCTATGGATCATTAGGATTACGTATTCAACAAGTAAATTTGAACTCGGATAAACCTGGGAAAAGAAATATTACAATTGGACAATTGAAGCTTCTTTCATCTAGTCCTCTTGCATCTAATAATGAACAAATATTTATTGATTCGAATAATATTAAAGTGAAAGAAGATGGATATTTAGTTGTTGGTGTAAGTGGGATGACTTCGAGGGGAAGAGTCCTGATTTTAGTCATTAGTGCAGAAATACAAGACTGAATTTGTATTCAAGAATTTCCTGAGCCCCTCCCCAGTCGATTTGTCTAGGTAAGATCTAATACTATTTTTTAAAATGGCCGTTAAATAACTTGCAATAATGCATTCAATATGCATAATTGTAAATAAAGGGAGGCTCATATGGCCCAAAAATATATCACCAGGTCAATTGAACCAGTTTTAGAAAAAGCGGCATCAGAATTTCCCGCTGTTCTGCTGACAGGCGCTCGTCAATCAGGAAAAACAACCCTGCTTCAACACCTGTTTAAAAAAAACTACACATATGTCTCTCTGGAACCTCCCGATGTTCGTGCTTCAGCAATCGAAGATCCCCGAGGATTCATGGCGGCTTTTCCACCTCCGGTTATTTTTGATGAAGTCCAATATGCACCGGATCTTCTTCCCTATATCAAAGAACATATCGATCAAAATCGAGACATCCCAGGACAATTCTTGCTGACCGGCTCCCAAAATCTTCTTCTGCAGGAAAAGATCACTGAATCGCTTGCAGGGAGAACCGCTGTCCTTCACCTGTATCCACTTGCTCTGAGGGAAATTCGAGGCAAACCCGATTTTCCTCTTCCATGGGAAAAAGAAGCACGATCCCAGCAAAATGTGGATTTTTCAGGTGAAAATCTCTGGAAATGCTTCACCAAGGGATTCTATCCAGAACTCGCATCTGATCCAAAGAGAGATATACAGCTTTGGCATGCATCCTATGTTCAGACTTATCTTGAGCGGGATGTTCGCAGCCTACGCCAGATAGGTGATCTTAGTCAGTTTCAAATATTTATCCGGACTCTCGCTGCACGGAGCGCTCAGATCCTCAACATCAGTGATCTCGCCAAGGATATCGGCCTCTCCTTGAATACAATAAAGGCTTGGCTTTCGGTTCTGGAGGCAACCTTTCAAATTTTTATACTTCGGCCCTATTTCACCAATATTGGCAAACGGTTGATCAAGACTCCAAAAGTTTATTTTATGGATACGGGAACACTCTGTTACCTTACAGGATTAAAATCCGCTGAACACGCATCAGCCGGGCCAATGAGTGGGCCCATCATGGAAACAGCGGTTCTTTCAGAAATCATGAAAGCCCTCGCGCACCGTGGGCTTCCACCGCAGATTTATTTTTGGCGGACTTCTATCGGATCAGAAGTCGATATCATCGTTGAACAGGATCAAAAGCTCGTTCCCGTTGAAGTGAAAGTGTCTTCTACTCCCAGGCCGGGCATGGCCTCCTCAATTAAAATTCTCCAGAAGGACTTGGGCGAAAGAGCCCTTCCCGGATATATAATACACCCAGGAACGGTCAAGCTTCCTCTCGGAGAAAAGGTTACAGCCCTTCCTTTGTCTGAATTATGAAGCGTTTTGTCCAAAGCCTGCTAGTAAATTGAAACCATTTTGGTTTAACCTAGTTAAAATAGGTAATAAGGTGGGTGAAATGAAAAAAACGCTATCTATATTGTTTATATTTCTTGTTTTACTTGGATCAGCTTACAGCAAAAGTCAACAATCAAAGGCAAACGTTGAAGTTATAGATGGCGTAGAATTTATCCATAACACAGAGATTCCCCTGTTTCCAGATAAAACAGTCTCCTTCGTGGAAGATCTTTCCTTAAGCGGAGAGGACAAGGATGGGAATATCATTCTTTTTGATCCAAGACTGAGATTTGTCGATGACAATGAAAATATCTATATCTCTGAGTTTCAGGATCAAGTCATCAAGGTTCTTGACTCTAATGGTAAGTATATAAAGACAATCGGGGCAAAAGGGGATGGTCCTGGTGAGTTTCAGAGAATTTCATATTTAGCAGCTACAAAAGATGGGATACTCGTAGTTCTTGATAGTACTGCAAGACGGACAAGCCTTTTTGATTCTTCAGGCAATTTTTTAAAAAGTTTTAGTTGGAAGATGGGTTATTATAATTTTATTATGGTCAAAAACTCTTCATATATTGTTGGCGAAAGAGCCTATTCCGGAACCAGACAACTCGGATTTTTTTATGTCAAAGAATTCGATTATGATGGAGAAGAAGTTCGCTCCTACGGGGAATATAAGATGCCTGAACCACTAATAATTCGCAATGCTAAAGGTACAGGTTATACGAGTCTTCCTGTATCGCCAAGTTCTATATTTGCAGGTGACCAAGAGAAGAATTTATTTTATCACTGTTTGAACAACAAATACCTTATTGAAGTTTATGACAATTCCGGAAAACTCTTTAGAAAAATCGATCGTCCGTATGAACCCATCCCATTTACCAGAAAAGATGCAGAGGAATACCGGGCAAGATATGAAGACTCACCAGAAATGTTCAAGAAAGCGGTAAAAACCTTGAAGATGCCGAGAGTGAAAAATATTGTTGTAAGAATGTTCGTCGATGATAAAAGCAATCTGTGGGTTCGCACCAATGAGAAAAAAGAGAAAGAGGATAAAACACTGAGGGCATTTGATATTTTTGATCCAGATGGTTTTTATTATGCAAAGGTTTGGACTGAGTTTCCTCAGTTCATTTTTAAAAAGGGAAAGATGTACATGATGGACATAGATGATGATGCAGGATACCAAACCATAAAACGGTATAAAGTTGTATGGGAATAAAGGATTCTCTTAAAACCTGGCTTTCGGCCTGAATCCTCTATTTCTTTTTCAGAATCTCAGCAAGCTGCTTACGCAGCTTATCTATTTCTTCTTTAACATCATTGTACTTATCGATACTTGTGGCTTTATCCACAGCTATTAAGGCTTCCTTATTTTTGCCTAGATTGGCGAGGATTTCCGCTTTTGTTACCCACTGACGAGGATTGAGTTTATCAATCTGGCAAGCTGTTTCTGCAGCTTCAAGGGCCGATAACAAGTTTTTGTTCTGTCTATTCCAAAAAGATGCATAAAAATAGAGAGATGTCGGATGGTTTTTTATAGTTAATAGGTGTTCATGCCCATAAAAATCTTCCACCCGATGTGAGAGTCCCGCTAGGACAAAAGAATAAGCCACCCTGCTCAGATCAAAAGATGTTACATCTTTCAGCTGGATGGCCATCTCGGCAGCCTCGATGGCGCTTTCCATATTGGTTTTTTTTCTTATCCAATAACTGGCATATTGGGATAGCCCGTCAAAATCATCTTTTTTGTGAAGAAGGTAGCCAGGTCCAAAGACTTTAAGTATGGCCTCAGGTTTGTCAGCCTTGTCTAACGCCAAGGCCGCCCTCCAGTGGTTGGTCCAAGTCGATGGACTGATGCTCATAGACCGAGTAAGGGCTGGAACGGCGCTTTCTAAATTGATAGCTTTGCCAACCCAGAACATTCCATATTGATAAAGAGCAGGCATATCTTCATGGTTTTCTAGGGCATACTCTGGCCCAAAGATCTCAAAAGCTTCTTCCATCCTGCCCTGTTTCGAATAAACAGTCGCAGCTCCAATTCTGTAATAAATGGTATCCGGCTTTAACTCCCAAAGCATTTTTAATGCATTTTCTGCACTTTCTTCATTCGTCTTGAGTGTCACCCAAAACTTAAAATAATCATAGAGCGCCCGTGCGTTAGCCTTGAATTTTGGCAGCGTATTTGGACCGAACACCTGTAAGGCTTTATCCGGTTTGTCCAGATGTGTATGATAAGCAGTGGCTGCACGCCTTAAGATCTCCGGATTTTCTGGGGCCAATTTTAGTGCTGTAACGACAGCCTCTTCTGCTTCATCCAATTTCTGATTCAGTAGCAACCAATATTCAGCATAAGAAAGAAGATAGTCTGACAACAATTGAACTTGACTGGACATGAAATTTTCGTCAAAAACCCTTTTGGCAGCTTCTATCTCCTTATTATTTATAAGGAGAGTTGCGTAATTTTTCCTGGACTCGAAAGGGGTGATATTTGGGTAGACCTCTATAATACGTCCAGCAAGTTCAACGCCTTTGTTAAAAGCAGGATTGCCTTCCGGCGTTTGCGAGATGCGTTGGACCTTTCCAATATATGCGTTAAGGACATCAGGATCATCGGGGAATTTGGAAATAAACTCTTCGAAGAAAGCCCTGCCTTCTTCATCTTTTAGAGATTGAAACCTGCTAAGTTCCATATAGGCCTCTTTTAGAAAGTGACCGTTAGGATAATCCTGGATATACATCTTGGCCGCATCAAAATCAATAAGACCCCAAGTCACGATGTGGGTCATCGCATAGTGATAATCGGCCATCTCCCTGCATGAAACAAGTTCTCCCGTATCTCGTTTAATTAAAATCTTTCCATCGGGATCGAGGTTGGCAGCTTTTCTAAAACATTCAAGGGCTTTTTCTCTGTGCTGGCGTTTTTGGTGCTTAAGGCCGAGTTTGATAAGAGGTTCTGGATTTTCGGGATTTTTATTAAGTGCTGAAGTAAGGGAAGAAACCGTGTCGATCCCTTGGATGATACGTTGGATTTGTTCCCGGAGCTTTTCTGGTGGAGGAGAGTAGCCTGCAATCCAGTCCACTTCCTTGCCACCCGCATCTAAAAAAAGTATTAAAGGTGTGCTCTCGACATCGAATTTTTTAAACAACTCTTCGCCATAGGGATCGCCTCGCTCTGCTCTGAAAAGGATAAAATTCTCGTTTAAAAACTCTGAAAACTTAGCTTTGTCATAAAACTGCTGAACCAGCAGTTGGCAGTGGCCTCAGCCATACTCCTGGAAAAAATCAAGCAGTAGAAGATTGCCAGAGACCTTTGCCTTTGCCAAAGCATCTTCTAAAGTGCCAGTTTCCCAATTTTGGCTGAAGGCTGACCCAAAGGCAAAGACAGCAAAAAGACATATGAGCGCAGTCCTTCCGAATACAGCTTTACTCCAAAATTGAATAGGTTTAGAGTTCATCTCCCCCTCCATTGAAATCCAAAAGAAATGATATCACATCTAATAATATTACGCTAATAATACATTATATGCTTACTCAATTCCTTTAGCTTGAGAATCACACGAGAAGATTTTCCATTTTAGAAAAGCATTTTGTGAATAGCTGTCAATTCAAGATCCTGTACTTAACGACCGAATAAATGCCTTCTTCATCCTCGCTCCTAGCGAAAAGGATATCCCCCTGGACATACATAAAGCTGACCTCATTTGGAATGTAGAAAGAATCTAAATATTCTCCCATTTGAGAGAATACATCAAACAGAGCCCCCTTTTCTTCATCTAGAGTGGAAGTCATAACCCAGATTTGTTCTTTATTTCTAAATATGTATCTAATGTCATACAGATGTTTTCTTTCCGGCTGCGTGTCTCCAGGGCGAGGTGGTCGCTTTGGAGCGATCACTCTCTTATATTTTCTCGTGAAAATTCTCAGGATTTCTCCGGTGGATAAGTCCATAACCTTGATCTTGTATTCAGGAGAATCATTGATGAACAACCTCTCTCCATCTTCACTTAAGGAAGTGTTAAAAGGGGCATAGGATGTTCCAAAATTCGGCAAAACATACCAAGGAACAGGAAACGACTTTATCAAGGTTTCAGTCCCTGATTCTTTAGATATCAGAACAAGGTTGTGATTGACTTGGACCATTCCTGTTCTTTTTTCTTCAATCGGCATTTCATAAGTGGAAAAGATTAAGGAATCTCCGTAATACCCGACCATTCTCATCCCAAAGTGCAGCTCCGGTCTAAACTCCCGAAGAAATTTACCCTCTAGGTCATAAAAGACAACTTTCTTGCTGCGAGAATCCCAGACATTAATGCTCTCTCCTTGTATGTTATATCTTAGGATTTGTACTTCTCCAGGGCCCTGGCCAAGATGGGCGAGATTCTTTAAATAATCTCCTTCTGGTGTGAACTTTAGAAAGAAATCTCCATCTTGGAAATAGATAAAACCATCTTGATCTAGACTCAATCTGTAAGGACGCTGAAAGAAAAACTCATCATTCTCATCTGTAATCCTCATGAGTTCTTCGAACTCTAATATCCGACCAGCCCTTTCATTCTTTGCTTTAGAGGAATTCTCAATTAAAGTTTGAGATGAGGCAAATCCGGACAAAAGAATTATCCCTAAAAGAATACCAACCATTCTTTGTCGAGTAGACATTTTCAACCTCCTTTTGGTTTAATGCCCCTCACAGAACCG
>CAZLLG010000197.1:0-7443 GCA_964560275.1 uncultured Eubacteriales bacterium
ATAAGAAAAGGGGAGAACCAGGTCAGACTCTTTTGTTTATTTCAGGCCAGTTTTTGTATTAAATTCCCGGATGAGTTTATCCCAACTTTTGTAGGATTGGAATTTTTCTTTCCAGTATTCGCTGTCGTTCCACTGCTGATCCAGCTCTGCAACATCCTTTCCCAGCTGCTCTACCCAGGTAAAGTATTTTAAATTGTGAATCCGTTTTTTGTCCCAGTAGCTCAGTTCAGTCAAGTGATCGACGGTGAGACTCATCAGAGCGGCCTCATAGTCCATGCCGGCCTGCAGTTCTGAATAGGGTCCATGCAACTCTCTATGTTCTTCCAGTCGAGATTGGTAGATATCCATCGAATCCGTGGCGACCGTAAAGACAATATCGTTTTTCCCCATTTCGTAATATTTGGCCATTTTGATGCAGCCGATGAGATTGGCGATTCCGGATATCCCAAAAAGATCGAGTTTATGAGTGAATTTTTGATCGACTCCCCGTGATTGAAGGAATTCTCTCCCCAAGGATTCATTGAACAATCTCATCAGCTTTATGCAGCTTTTGTCATCGATCCCCGCCACCATGTCCATGTTTTTGATATTGTGTATCCAGGGCACATGTTTATCTCCTATGCCCTCAATCCTGTGTTCGCCATATCCGTTGTAGAGGAGGGTGGGGCACTGGAGGGCTTCTCCGGCACAAATCTTAATTTGTGGAAATTTTTCCCTGAGAAAATCTCCTGCTCCGAGTGTGCCTGCAGAACCTTGAGTTAAAAAGAGGGCTGAAAGCTGCTGATGGCCTGAACCGAGTTGTGTGAAGACCTCTTCGATGGCTAGGCCTGTACAGATATAGTGCCAAACCGCATTTCCGAACTCTTCAAACTGGTTGAAAATCATAATTTCATCCGGATTATTTCTTTTGAGTTCAAAACTCTTCTCATAAACCTCCTTGACATTACTTTCAGATCCTGGAGTGGTATACACTTCAGCTCCGATTTTTTTCAGCCATTCAAATCTTTCTTTTGACATGCCTTCGGGGAGAACAGCAATGCTCATACAGGCGAGAAGAGTGGCATTGAATGCGCCGCCCCGACAATAATTCCCTGTTGATGGCCAAAGGGCTTTTTGAGAAGTGGGATCAAAAGCACCTTGAACGAGTTTTTCTACAAGCGGCCCAAATGTGGCTCCCACTTTGTGAGAACCTGTCGGGAAATATTTTCCCAGAAGCATCACGATATGAGCTTTGGTTCCCGTCAGCTCAGGAGGAAATTCCAGGAAGTTGACATGCCCGAATTCTCCTCCAGCCTCTTTTGGTTCGTTTTTCCAGGAGATGCGGAAAAGGTTTCTCGGATGGAGTTCCTGAAGTCCGATGTTTCGCAGTTCACCTTTGATTTTTTTGGAGATTTTTTCAGGAAGTGCCATCTCTTCGTAAGTCGGAATGATGATGTTTCTTTCCCTGCATCTTTTTAACGTATTTTCGAGGAATTTTTCCGAACCTGCCATTCCACCCTCCGGCACATAAATTATTCCTATTATATGCAAGATTTTCTACAAACTCTACTTTTGGATATCTATAATAAAGGAAAATAAAGAATTTCTTTGTTATTCACCTCCAGCTGACTTTCACGGGGACTTCGTATGTCAAATTTCAAACACATTCATATCTGCTGTGTGCGGAATGTGTAACGGGTTTGACTCTAAGATGGATAGTGTGTATCTCTATAAGACTTTAGGTATAATAGCTTCATGCGCAAAGTCAACATCATCCTTATAGGTTATGGGAATGTCGGGAAAGCGTTTTTAAAGCTCCTTCAGCAGAAAGAAGATGTTTGTCAGGATCGATATGGATTGGACCTTCGTGTTGCTGCCGTCATTCGCAGTCAAAAAGCTCTGATTGACCGCCGGACACAGAAGCCAGGCGGGATTCTCAAGAAAATCCAAGCAGATTTAGAGAATAAGATCGCCACTATTTGGGAAAAGAATGTGTCAATGGGAGAGATAATCGATCCATTTCAACCCGGAGTCGTAGTGGAGTGTACGCCAACAGACAGTCAAACAGGAGGAGCCGGACTCGGGTATATCCGTCTGGCTTTAGACAAAAATTGGAATGTGGTGACTGCCAATAAGGGGCCATTAGTGGTCGATTACAGAGGTTTGATGGACAAAGCACGCCGGAAGAATCTCTGCCTCAAGATCAGCGGTGCCACAGCCGCAGCGCTGCCAACTCTCGATGTCGCTTTGAACTCTCTAGCTGGTTCGGAAATCCTCAAGTTCGAAGGGATTGTGAATGGAACCACTAATTTTATTCTCTCAAAAATAGGGGAGGGCTCCAATTTCAGTGAGGCTCTTCTTGAAGCACAGGATAAGGGGATCGCTGAAACCGATCCATCTCAAGATGTAGAAGGGTGGGACACAGCCTACAAGGTTCTGCTGCTCACAAATGCCATATTTTCTACAACAAAGTCCTTGAGTGATGTCAAGGTCCAGGGTATTACACAGATAAATCAGGAAATTTTCCAAGAAAGTCAAAAAGAGGGAAAAAAGTTAAAACTGTTGGGGAAGATGAGCAGGAAAGGAAAAGATTTCTTTCTCGAGGTTGTACTTGAAGCTGTGGATAAAACTCATCCTCTTTTTTATGTGGATGGCACTGAGAAGGGGATTTGCTTTCAGACAGACACCATGTCAACAATTACTGTCATTGGAGGAAAATCCGATCCTCTTGGAACAGCCGCAGCCATGCTCAAAGATCTTATTAACATCTATATGTAAAATCCTTTTTCTTTACTCTTGGTGTGTTTTTTGGTAATTTAAACAACCGAATCAGCGTCTGCTGAGCGTGCGTGTTTCTAGTTTGCGTGTTTGGGAGAGGTGTCCGAGTGGCTTAAGGAGCACGCTTGGAAAGCGTGTGTGCGGTATTTCCGTACCGTGGGTTCGAATCCCACCCTCTCCGCCATTTCCAATTAAAATGACTTCAAGGGAAAGAGTCCTCGCAGCTATAGAGCATCGCCTCACCGACCGTATTCCCATCGATTTTTCAGCTCATCGTTCTTCAGGGATCGCTGCTCTTGCATATCCAAAACTTCGGGCTCATCTCGGCCTGAAACCAAAACCCGTGCGTGTTTACGATATGGTCCAACAGCTCGCAATCGTGGATGACGATGTACTGGATCGTTTTAAGGTGGACACCCTTGAGTTGGGAAGAGGCTTTTTGCTTGAGCAAGAGGACTGGAAGGATTGGATCCTTCCCGATGGCAGCCCTTGTCTAATTCCACACTATATCCCACTCGAAAAAAGGGATAAAAACTGGTTTGTGTTTACTGAGGATGGTCGTGAACTGGGAGTTCAGAAACAAGGGTGGCTGTACTTTAAACAGACTTATTATCCTCTCATGGAGAGACACATAGCGGAAGACGATTTTAGTGACCTAGAAGATATCATGAATCAAACTCTCTGGACTGGTGTGCCCTCTCCGGGAGAACATCTTTCTCTTGACCCATCAGGGCTTGCCGAGTTGAAAGACAGGGCGCGAGCTCTCAGAAATTCCACAGACAGAGCCATTGTAGGTCTCTTCGGTGGGAATATGTTTGAGCTCCCTCAGTGGCTGTATGGGATGGACAATTACTTTATGGCCTTGAAACTTTTCCCCAAAGATGTCTTAAGGTTATCCGAGAAGATCTGTGCGCTCCATCTGAAAAACCTTGAAAAATGGCTGAGTGCTGTCGGTGAATTTATCGATGTGATTGTCTTTGGAGATGATCTTGGAGGACAAAACGGTCTCCTCATTTCTCCAGAAATGTATCGGCTGAATTTCAAGCCATTTCATAAAAAACTCTGGAATTGTGCCAAATCATTGGCCGAAGTAAAAGTACTATTTCACTGCTGCGGAGATGTGTCATCCATATTGGCTGATCTGATCGATGCCGGATTGGACGCCATCAATCCTGTTCAAATCTCCTGTCCCGGCATGGATTCTTCCCGATTAAAATCACAATATGGATCGAATCTCATCTTCTGGGGTGGAGGTTGTGACACAAGGTTTATGCTTCCTTCTTCGACGCCTGAAGATATTCAAAAGCATGTGAAGGAACAGGTTAAACTATTTGGAGCGAATGGAGGATTTGTTTTCCAGCAGGTGCACAACATCATGGCCGATGTGCCCATGGACAACCTTGTCGCGATGTTTGATGCTGTGAATGCTTCAGACTAAATCCAGATAAAAACATGAACGGAATAGACTATACAATTGTTATATTCTACTTTATATCCGTTATTGGACTGGGTTTCTGGTACAGAAAGCGTGCATCAAAGAGTTTGGATTCTTATTTTTTGGGTGGAAAAAAGCTTCCCTGGCTTGCACTGGCCATGTCTGGTTCTGTATCCAATTTCGACATTACGGGCACGATGTGGATTGTCTCCATCCTTTTTATCCTCGGAATGAAATCCATGTGGTACCATTGGATGTGGGGTTTTTTAATGGGGGCCTTTTTCTTGTCCTATATGGGCAAATGGGTTCGCCGCTCCAATGTTTTAACAGCAGCAGAATGGATGAAAACGCGGTTTGGGGATGATTCAGCAGGCCGCTTGGCCAGGACGGCATATGCATCGATGGCTGTTCTGACACTGGCCAGTTTTGTTGGATATGCTTTCCAGGGGATCGGCAAGTTTGCCTCTGTTTATATCCCACTTGAACCCAATGTCCTGGCTGTTTTGATCATTACAATTACGACAGTGTATGTTATCCTTGGCGGTTTGTTCAGCGTGGTCGTCACAGATGTTATTCAGACGGTAGTTCTGACAATAGGCAGCCTGATCATCGCCTTTATCGCATGGTTAAAGCTGAACCCTGAAGGACTCGCAAAAATTCCCGATGGATTTATGACTTTGTCTGTTCCTTGGAAATTGCCTGAGTTTAGCGGTACGGACAATGCCCATTTCGAATTTTTTGGAGCTCTTGTTATTGTCTGGATTTTGAAGGGATTGTTGATGAATGCCGGCGGGCCGGCACAGATGTATGATTTTCAACGTTTTCTTGCGGCACGGAACGAACGCGATGCAGCAAAACTAGGGGCGGCCTGGAGTGTGTTTTTGATCGTACGTTGGGCACTGGTGATGGGAATAGTGCTGCTTGCGTTGACAGGTGTCTCAGGCGTGACTGATTCTGAAAAAGTCATGCCGCTGGTGTTAAAAGATTTTTTACCTGTAGGAGTGAGGGGCATTGTTGTGGCCGGGCTGCTTGCGGCCTTTATGTCTACATTTAGTTCAACTGTCAACAGCGGGGCCTCTTTTATCGTACGTGATCTCTGGCAACCATTTAAGAAGAAACAGGTTACAGAGCGGCAGGCCGTCAATTTCAGCTATTTTGCCACTGTGCTGATTGTTCTTTTGGGTATTCTCATCGGACTTCAGAGCGGTTCCATCGCTGAGATCTGGAGTTGGATGATGATGGCTTTGGGGGGGGGAGTTATTATTCCAAATGTCCTGCGTTGGTACTGGTGGAGAATGAATGGTTGGGGGTATGCATTGGGAACTTTTGGAGGGATTCTTCTCTCTCTTGTCTCCCTCTTCACCAACCGCGTTCCGGACTATATTATTTTTCCTTTGATTGTTTTGGCCTCATTGTTGTTGAGCTCGGTCGGATCGCTGGTCACCCGGCCTGTTGACAAAAATTTGCTGCAAGAATTTTATCGGACTATCCGCCCTTTCGGTCGATGGAAACCTGTTCGAGAGAATTCTGGCCTATCAGCTTCCGAACGTGAAGATAAGGCAGAAAAAACGGCGCGCGCTGTGCTGAATGTCGTTCTTGGGATGATTGCCATCGCTTCAGGCTACCTGTTCCCTATGTACCTTGTTGGACACGGGTATGCACGGTCACTCCTCTGTCTCGGGATTTCTCTGTCCGCCGTGCTCGCCTTAAAATACACCTGGTACCGCCACCTTAAATAATCTTTTCAAGATTCAAAGCATTCCCATTTCTATGAAATCAAGAGTGAGTTCTCCATGAACCAGCCAGTCGATGAGAAATCAAGTTGCGTTTCTCCTTAAGGGGCGGTACCGCGCAAGTACGCGCGGAGTATCTTTCCCCACGGGCGAAGACCCGCCTCCCCAGCCACCTCACCACCATCGCCTCCGCGTGCTCCGGGATAAGATACATCCACGCCATCCACCCCTTATGTTCTAAGGTCCCCTCGTGCGGATATCTCCATCATGGGATGAGGGGGCTTCCATCCGACACTGATATATTTTGTTTTCAGGCGATTTCTGCTATAAATAAAGTATGGGAGATACTCATGGATGAACAGTTAAACAGCAAATACTTTATCGATCTTGAAGATTTATACGGAGCGCACAACTACAATCCTCTGGATGTTGTCATCACCAGAGCTAGAGGGATTTGGGTATGGGATCAAGAAGGAAAGAAATACCTTGATTTTCTTTCCGCCTATTCGGCTGTCAACCAGGGGCACTGTCATCCTAGAATCGTAAAAGCTTTAAAAAAACAGTCGGAGAAAGTGACTCTGACATCTCGAGCTTTTCGCAACGATCAATGGCCGACTTTGGCAAAAGAAATGTGCGATCTTTTTGGTTTCCAGATGGTGCTTCCTATGAATTCAGGTGCCGAAGCCGTCGAAACAGCCGTGAAAGCGGCCCGGATGTGGGGATACCGAGAAAAAGGTATTCCAGAGGACCAAGCGGAGATTATTGTGTGCTCAGACAATTTTCACGGCCGCACGATTACGATCATCAGTTTCTCGACAGAACCCTTGTACAGAAAAGATTTTGGCCCATATACTCCTGGTTTTGTTGTGGTCCCTTTTGGAAATGAAACAGATCTTGAGGAAGCCATCACACCGAATACAGCCGCTTTTCTCGTTGAACCGATCCAGGCTGAAGCGGGTATTCTTTTTCCTCCCGATGGATATTTGAAAAGAGCGAAAGAGATCTGTGAGGCCCATAATGTCCTCTTCATTGCGGATGAAATCCAAACGGGGCTGGGGCGGACAGGAAAACTCTTTGCGTGTGATCATGAGGGCGTTACACCAGATGTGCTCATAGTTGGGAAGTCTCTCGGAGGAGGATGTTATGCCGTTTCTGCCGTTCTCTCAAATCGGGAAGTTTTAGGGCTGTATACACCTGGATCACATGGATCCACTTTTGGTGCAAATCCTTTGGCCAGTGCCGTAGCTCGAGAGTCTCTCCAAGTTCTTCAGGAGGAAGAACTTGTAGAAAGAGCGGCTGAGCAGGGCGAATATTTTCTGGCAAAGCTGAAAACGATCCGCAGTCATCATATTCAAGAGGTCAGAGGGATCGGTCTGCTGATCGGGATTGAGCTGAAACCCGAGGCAGGAGGTGCCAGGCGTTTCTGTGAAGCTTTAAAAACAGAAGGACTCCTCTGCAAAGAAACCCATGATAACGTTATCCGCTTTGCTCCTCCGCTTGTCATTAAACAAAAAGATC
>CAZLLG010000198.1:0-7385 GCA_964560275.1 uncultured Eubacteriales bacterium
CAATAAGGGATGATGAATGTCGCAGTGAGTGCAGCGGTTACGCCGAGATGAAAAATAACGAATTGCGCATAAAATACAGGTTTTTTTCGGGTCGATTCCATAGCCCAAGGCATTGCCACATTGAACATGGAGTAAGCGATGCCTTTGCCAGTACTCCCCGCAGAAAAAGTTTTTTCTTTTTGAGATTGAAACCTAAAAAGCCAGATAAGCCGAATTACGTAGATTCCCACAAAGATTGAAAGTGCAACCAGTTGGATATCGTTTTCCAAAAGCCATAAAAATTCACTCATTTATATCTTTAATAGGATTTATACACACCCATCTGGTTTAGGAAGTCCCGCCAATTTGCACGCCCCTTTTGCTGGACCAGAGGGAAAAAGTTCAAATATGTGTTTTAAGGAAAATCCTGTATTCTTACACATATTGCGCACCATAGGAGCAATGTCATTTTCTAAATAATAAGACCTGATGTAATTGATGATTGTCCAGTGTTCTTCCGTGAGCTCATCCAAACCTTCTTCCACTTTTGCAAGCACTTTAGCAACCTCTTCATCCCAATTTTCGGGATCGAGTAAAAAACCGTCATCATTGAGTGGGAATTTCGTTCCCCCAACCTCTATTTCTGGCATGATAAACTCCTTTTATGAAATTAACGGATGATTATAGCACACCTCCTCAATCTCATAAAAGACATTTCAGACGAAAGGACAGCTGCATCCGAGACGACACCTTTTTTCTACATCTTTAACAGACAGTCAGCTTTAATCCCTCTGAACTGACTGAAAAATCAAAGAACCGTGCCCGGTCATTGGGAGGATTTTCCTTTAATTCCTTTTTAATCCGCCCAGCATCCTTGTTTGAGCGGCAGACCATCAAGAGAAATCCTCCCGCACCTGCGCCCAGTAGAGTGGCACCGTAGATATGAGCTTGAACCCGCTCCAATATACGTTCGATGTCTTCAGTCGTAGAATTGGGATCAATGTCCTTTTTAAGCTCCCAGGCTAATCCTAACAGTTCTCCAAATCCGGAAAGGTTCTTGGTTAATATGGCCTTTTCCATGCTGGAAGGGAATTGATGAATACGTCTAAAAATGTCCAGAGCTGCCCTGTCCCTGTTGAGATAACGCCCGACTACATCTCCCAGGATATTCTTTGCCAGCCGCCTTAAACCTGTATAGTAAAGAAGAGTCAGTCCCCCATTCTTCGAGGGATCAATCACATCTGATGGAAGGAAGTCAATTTTGGGATCCGGTATCAACCCTGGTTCGGTCCTGATGGTTTTAAGCCCTGCTACGGAACCGCCAATCTGATCCTGCCAGCCTCCACCAGTAGTCAGATCCTGTTCCAACTGCAGTACGAGGTTGAACAGTTCCCTGGGTGAGGTCTCTCTTCCAGTTAGACGGCTAATAACGGACAGGAGAACCGCTCCCATTATGCTGGACGTTCCCAATCCACTCCCGCTGGGTATGGCGGCCAGAGTGGTGATTTCAAGTCCTCCTCCAAACTTTTTCAACAGTGAATCCAGTGACTTTACTCCATCCGGCCAACGGGATGTCTTAGGGGAAAAACCTGAAAGGACAAGGGCAGCCTTGGCTAGACTGAACTGGCTTTTTGGTTGCTTGTAGTCGTAGAGTTCTTCGATGGAGTGAATTTCAAGCTTTGTGCCGTGATCGATGGAACTGATCCGGATCTCCGGCTGAGGAATCACGCGGGCATAGACATGAATGGGGGGCTGGGAATTAAGATCTACGGCCGCATTTAGTACAGCCCCACCGTTTTCCAAAGAATAAGGGGGTGTGTCGGACCAACCGCCCGCCAGATCGAGCCGGGCGGGAGATCTTCCCCAGATGATCTCATCACTCTTCAGCGCATTTGTTGGGAAATCTCTCGTTCCTTTTTTGCTCCAGACAATAAGTTTTCCCATAATGATAAATGCGGCTTTTCGAAGAGCTTGGGCAAATTCGGAAATATCCGGTTGCTTTTCAATCGAAATTTTAAAGCTTTTGAGCCATTGCGCCTCTTCTGGAAATAAACCGTCAAAGTTTAATCGAAAAGGATCTTCTTCCTTTTCCTCGTTTGATTCATCAAGATATTGCAGAGCTGTACCGAGAGAATGAAAAATTCTTGACAACTCAAACCGTTCCATTAGAGGAACAGGCCTATCTGATCCGAAACGAAGGCAGGCGTCTCTTAAAATGTCCAAAATCCAATCCTGAAAGCCAGCAGTCCCCGTTGAGGTCATTATGAAGGCCAGTTCCCTGGCAGAAAACTCACTGTCAGATCTGAATATTCGACGCAAATTGTGGCGAATCCAAACTGTACGGTTCTCCTGCCTTCGGGAGTGGAAGGCCTCCTGGTCTGTCAGGATCGCAATTTCAGCAAGGCTGTATCGATCAGCACTCTCCCAGATCTCCTTTTGCTCTTTAGTGGCATTAGCCGGCTGAAACAGCCAGAGCCATTTTATAAAATCCGAAGGGGATTCGACCGCAGGAAAAAAACGGCCCTCCCAGATAGTCTTGGAGGATTCCTCCGGATTTGACCAAAGCTGTTCCGGTGTTGTTCCCATAAGCGTGATCCATTCAATTACGGGAAGATTGCAGAAAGTTCCCTTCTCACTGAGGCTGCTGTTGAAAAGATCATTAGCTCCAAAAAGTCGGACAAACCACACCGTCATGTCTTGGCGATTTTTGCCTTCAAAAACATCCAAGCACAAATCCTCTGGTAAAGTCAGATCTTCATTCACATCCACACCCACAAGAACATTTTTTCCACCTAAAATCAGACGGGCATTGATCCGGCAGCCTTCAATCCAGGACTTGGATCCTTCAAGGTGACCTTTTTCCGTGATTTGATTATTGATTTCTAAGCGAGAATCTCTCCGATAAATCCCGCAATCCAAACTGACCAAGTCATTGCCGCTTTGAATCAGCTGATGAAGTGTCCCAAAATGAAGAAATTCACACCGCGCCAAAAATTCTACTCGGAACGAAATGGGAGCCAGCCGGGAGAACAGGTGCTCATGCAAAGACTCAGGCCATTCTGATTTCTGTTCCTTCAGAGTCTGATTGTAGCTCAATAGAGTCGCTTCCGAGCCCAAGGCGCAGCAGACCTCAAGGAAAAAATCAAGCCCGAAAGATTCTATGGCCTCAGCGACTTTTCCGGACCAGACAAGCCGCCCATTTGAATCATGGATAGGTTCACATAGGGATAGAAGTGACACAGAAGCCCCTTCATCAAGATTCATAATACCAATATCTAGGATGGCTTGGCCGTCTTGGTTGACGACTCCTTCATTTTTGAGCTGCCTGAGCGACGGTTTTTGAAAAAACTTCTGCACTCGTCCATTTGAATCAGCGGAGAAGACACCATGATTCTGGGACAACCGGGAATCGGCAAAACATCCCACAGCAGTTATTCCGGGATGATCGAATATCAGAGAGGAAGGATCAAAATCAAGAAGCACATCTCCCGTAGTGATGATAACCTGCCCTTTTCCCGGCGTGGGAGGGAGCGCCAGATAGATGGGAAGAAGCCGGTCCAGAATGGTTAGCCCCAGAGCCCGGTCGGTTTCACCGGGTATCGGGACAAAAATTTTACCACAGGGCCCATAGGGCGGGAGGCGTTTGGAATCTCCCCCGGCATGAATAATGAGTATGCGAAGGTCCTTGAACACCTTTTCCCATTCATTCTCGCTTTTGTATTGGTATCCCCCACGAGACTGCTCTTCATTAAGAATGGAGAGGAGGCAGTGCAGGGTTGATCCTCCACTCCCCACTCTCCGTTCTTCCGGATCGGGAATCACAAGAATATTCCTGACGCCAGAGATCATACCCAGCTCTCGCCGCAGTTCTAACTGATGTTCGTAGGCTTTCGCCTGAGAGGAATGAGATGCGGTGACGACTAAATAATCCCAGATAAAAGATTGGGATGCGGCAGATTTCATATTTAGTCTAGATTATTAAGCTTCGGTTTTTATCTGACTGGGACTTGATCCAAGGGTAGGTTCTCGATATGCCCTCCTTGAGAGATATTTTAGATTCCCAACCCAGGCTTTTTATTCGTTCGATCGTGAAATTGCGGGCAGTGACACCCACTGGTCCGGAAATGTGTTTAATACGGATATCTTTCTCTGCCACTTGTGCTACGGTCTTGACCATCTTGTCAACCGACACATATTCCTGACGCCCGATGTTGACTCCATCTTTCAAGTTAGAGTGCATCAGCAAAATGATGCCTTCCAACATATCGTCGATAAAGGTGTAGGCCCGCATGGCCGTTCCATCCCCCCACACTTCGATGGTTCCCCCATCTGAGGCATCGGACACCTTCCTGCATATGGCGGCGGGAGCCTTTTCTCGCCCGCCCGTCCAGGTGCCCTCTGGGCCATAGCAATTTTGAAAACGGGCTATTCGGATAGGGAAATTGTATTTTCTGCCATAGGCCATAGCCATACGCTCAGCATAAAGCTTCTCCCATCCATATTCATTATTGGGCTGGGCCGGATATGCTTCCTTCTCGGTCAGTTCTGATTCATCGGGTTCCATATCCCGGTACACACAGGCAGATGAGGAGAAAAAATATCTTCCCACGGTATTTTTGGCGCTGGCATGGATCATGTTGATGTTAATAAGAGCACTGTTCCTCATAATCTCGCATTCGGCGGTCTGAATAAAACCCATTCCTCCCATATCCGCCGCCAGCTGATAGACCTCATCAAAACAGTCTCCCGGTCCAAGAGAAAGAGCCTGTGTGCAGTTGGGAAGTTCCCGAAGATCAAGTATCCTGAAATCGTCCGCCGCTGTCTCTGAAAATTCCGGATATTTCAAATCTGTTCCACGAACCCAGTACCCGTCTCGTTTGAGGCGATTGACAAGATGACTGCCGATGAAACCACCAGCACCGCACACCAAGGCTTTTTTTGACATACCTTAAATCCTTTATATACAGTATTTTCTTTCAATGAAAGAAAGAGAATTTTATATCAAAGGGTTAGGGCCAAGTCAAACACAAGGGTCAATAGAGAACCTCTTTCAGAGGCCACTTATATTCAAGAGAATTCCATCCAGTCAGGTATAGTTCAGGCATTAGACTGGAGTTTTCGTTGAAGGTGAATTCAATGTGAACTGTTTTTTTTCCTCCAGGGACAATCGAAAAATAGTTATCGCTGTAAAATACAGGAAGGATTCTTTCGCCGTTTTTAGAATTAATGACTTGCAGTCGGTTCCAGAAAGCTACGACCTTAGACTTATTTTCAATTGAGAGTTTTATTTCTCTGCCATGACCTTTCTCAATTTCAAATATTGAGAAATTAAGCTCTGCATCTTCGAAGTTATGCAGGTCCGCAAATCCCTCAGTACCTGTATACAACCAATAGAAATTCTCTGAAAGCCGATTTTTTCCGCTGTCTTGTAACACAAGATTTACAAAGTACACTCCTTGGAAAGAATCCGGAAGGGTTAGCACAAACAATTCCTTAATGGTATTTGAATTTAGCTCAATCTGTTTTTCCTCCGCATATAAAATTTTGTTACCGGAAATGTCATATATTTCTGCCTTTGCGTTGAGGTTTATTAAATTTTCAAAAGTACTATTTACAACTGCAACCGTATTGTCATCCAGATTCAACTGGATATGGACCGGTTCAGCCGCTCCAAGTGCTCCGAAGAATCCGCCGTTCTGGTCAAGAAACGGATCATAAAGCTGCCCGCGCAGTGATGTCCATGGATTTTGTGTTTTCCAGATCAATATTCCTGTATACCATTCCCACATGTGTGAATTCCACCCCTCCAGAAGGCTTCTGTACTGATCATAATTGACAAGCTGTGCGTAATAAACAAACTCTTCGGCCGACTCCGGACTGCCGTACAGCATTATAAAATCTTTGTCTCCTGCCACATATCCTGAATAGCAGTGGTAACGCCATGTATCGCTGACATTTCTGCCTTGTGGAAAATCCATCATTTCAGTTCTGGTCATCATTTGCTTTAATGTCTCATATACCGGTACCCCTACCGATCCTATTTCCGAATTGAACGGAGGAAAACGCCTTGTAAAAAACGAATTCGGTTCCTGAATACTGTAAGGGCCGTCAACGATTCCACCTGTAGAAATTACCGATAATTCTTTGGACGTAGAGAATGAAAAATATTCGCGGTCTTTATCGAGTTTAGGGATAAGGTTATTTCGTAATGCACTGTCGATATCCTCAGGCGGAGGATATTCATTGCCGCCAGACCAGAGACATAGACTGGGATGATTTCTGAGCATCTTTATGGTGTCCTCTGCGGATTTAAGAAAGAGAACATGGTCGTCCGGATACTTTCTCCGGCCATCTTGATCGTCCTTCTTAAGCCTGTCACGCCAGGCTCCATTACAATCACCGGTTATCCAGAAGTCCTGCCAGACCAGCAGCCCATATTCATCACATGCGTTATAAAATTCAGGGCGTTCGGAAATTGATCCCCCCCAGATCCGAATCATATTGAGATTCATCTTCGCATGCATTTTCACTTCGGCTCTATACCGATCGGGAGACAACCGCAAATACGCGTCGGAAGCGATCCAATTTCCCCCTCGAATAAATAATTTTTGTCCATTAACTGTAAAGACTCGTCCCCCACTCTTTATATCAAAATAGGAACTGAGCTCCCTTATTCCGATATGGAACTTTTTTTTATCCGACATGACTCCATTACCGTCGATAAATTCAATATTAATTTCGTATAAATCCTGTTTGCCCGAACCATTGGGCCACCAAAGACGTGGATTCTCGATTTTCTGCCTGTTAAATTTAATCTCTCTGGTTTCTCCAGGCGCCAACTGCACACTAACTTCTCGAATCCTATCGTTACAAGAGTACTTCAATATCCCAGATATGTTTTGATTCAAAACATTTTCAACTTCGGCTGATACATGAATAAATGCAGGGGCCTGATCTTCTTTAGGCATCCTGATTCCCGGCACCCTGGTAGTAATATATGGGTCGTTTATGGTGACCGGCCCTGTCTCAGTTATAGAGATTTTGTCCCATATTCCCGTATTACGATCGCGAACAGGTTTGATCCAGTCCCAGCCGGCTGTAAATTGCATCGTGACGTTCTTTCCGATAGTCCCATCGCCTCCTTGACCTCTGGCCGCATTTCCGGGAGGATCGGGAGGATAGACAATTATCGCAAGAAAGTTTTTTTCATTAAAAGTCACATGTTCGGTTATATCAAGATTAAATCGCCTAAACATGCCTACAAGTGTTGTTGCATTAACCTTTTTGCCATTCAAATAGATTTCGGCTTTATAATTTATCCCACGTAGATTCAGCCAGATCCTGCGGTTTATGAACTCCGAGGTCAGACTAAACGTTGTATAAAACCAGTAGGTATAATCGCTCAC
>CAZLLG010000199.1:0-7360 GCA_964560275.1 uncultured Eubacteriales bacterium
GCAATGACACCCTTTAGGGAAGGCACAAAAAAATCTGCATCTCCGAAATCGGTCAGAAGAGCAATAATTGGAATATCCACTTAAATCATCTTATTTTATATCTTCTTTAGATTCAACTTTTTCATATTCTTTTCCACTTTTATTGACGACTTCAGGAAATCATGATAATTTTTTATTATGAAGTTCCTGAAAGTTCTCACAAATTCATTGATAAGTGGATTGTTTTTCAGCAGCCTTCTCGCCATTCTAATCTTGGATCTGAACATAAACCTAACATTCCGGATCAAGACTTTTACTCAACTGACTCTATTTATTTTTGTTACCTATGGACTCATTATCACATTGTTGTGTGTCCTGATCTACTATATCTATCAATTTTTTGCGGGAAAAAAAAGACAGATTGCACTCCTCTCTCCCTCCTTTCTCATCGTCAGTTTTTCCCTGTTGATTCTTGTCTTTTTAGTCATTTTCAAAGCCAATCGCGATTTTTTCATATCATTTTTCGATTTGAGGTCTTTATATTATCTCGATACGCAACCCATTTATTTGATCTTGTTTGCCGTCCTAGCCATCATTATTCTTTACACGTACCACAGCTCAAAAAAAAAAATCATTCTCGGGCTTTTTCCCGTCTTTCTTGTGGCAACGATGGTTCTCACAATTTTCCAGAGAACAAATTTTTCCCAGCCCCAAAAGAATGAAAAATTTTCCAATTTAGAAGTCACAAAAATCGAAAAAAAAATCACTATCATTGGCCTTGAAGGACTGAGCTTCGACTTTCTTATTCCTCTCATCAACGAAGGAAAACTCAGGAATTTCCAAGTCCTCATGGACCAGGGGAGCTGGGGACGTCTGGAAAGCTTCTCTCCAAATGAGCCTCTCATGCTCAACAATTCCTTTAATACAGGAAAGTTTCCCTCCAAACATCGACAGCTTTCACCATTCACCTATAATTTCCTGGGCTTTAAAAATCAATTGGAAGTCGTGCCGCGATATCTTTTTTTCAGACAGTTTCTCAGAACTCCAATCCTCAGCTTTGAGCCAAATATTCCAAAAGCTCACACTAAGGATATTTGGAAGATCTTCGAAGACAATAAGACGACATATGTGAAAAAAGATGGGCCGTTCAATCTAGAAATCGAAAAACCTAATCAAAAAGCAGAAACTACGTTTAACTATTTATATGAAGATCTCAAATTTGAAACAGATGAAATCTTTCAACTCGTCAAAACTGCATTCTACGCAGATGTGGAACTCGAAGAGGCGGTTACAGAGTTGAAAAACCAACAACAACCTCAAATGCTTTATTTTTACCTCGATGGCCTAAACATCGCTGAATCTTATTTTTATAAATACAGCTTTCCCAAACTTTTCGGCATTCTGAACCAAGATGAAATCGATAAATACAGCACTGTTATCGAACGGTATTATCAATTTTACGATCAGATTATCAGTAAGTATTTAGCTTCCCTGAAAATGGGGGAAGAGCTACTTGTCGTCTACTCACCCCATGGGGTCGAACCGCTCCCACTCTGGAAGAGGTTTGTCGAATGGATGTTGGGCAATGCTGAAATCTCTGCATATCATGAGAGAGCTCCGGAAGGAGTGGTTTTTTTCTATGGGCAAGAGATCAACAAGGGGAGAAACATCTCCGGAATAAAGCTGGTCGATATTGTACCCACCTTGCTCAACTATTTAGGCCTGCCGGTGGGAAAGGACATGGATGGGATTGTTAAAAGCTCGATTTTTTTGAATGAGTATAAAAATCCCGTCCTCTATATTTCGTCCTACGAAGACATCGAAATCAATCCCCCATCCGTGAAAAGATAGCGTTTTCTGTGAAATCTATTTAATAATCCTAAAAACCCTTTTCCACCTAGCTTTCGGAATGAAGTTCACAAATTTTTTCAATCTTTCTCTGACACTTGTCTTTAAGTAAGCGCCGCTTTCTGCTCGATAGGAAAAATAAATAACCCAAGGCTTACCTTTTATATTATTAAGAGGCAAAAAGCCCCAAAAGCGGCTGTCACTGCTGTTGTCCCGATTATCTCCCATAGCAAAGATATGACCCGGAGGAACGATTTGGGGGCCGAAATTGTCTCTGATGAGATCATCGTATCTGTAATACTCGCTTCGTGTATAAACCCGCTCGTCATTATGGACTTTGTAGTCTTCTGTAATCGGTTCGTCATTTATGAAGACCTGTTTGTCTTTAATCTCAACCTTTTCCCCTTCTAAGGCAATAGCCCGTTTGACAAAATCCTTATCCAATTCTTTTGGATATTTAAAGACTATGACATCTCCTCTCTGGATGTCTCTTTGAGGGAGCAGTAGCTTCTCCAATCCGTATTTTGGTTGCGTATAGGCCATCTTATTCACCAGCAAGAAATCGCCGACTAATAGAGTCGTCTCCATCGATCCTGTGGGTATCTGGAAGGCCTGAACTATAAAGGTCATCACAAAAAACACGAATATGGCTGTTTCGGCGATAAGTTCAAAATACTCTCTGAATACACTTTTTACGCGCTTCTTTTTTTCTTTAGGCATCTCTACTCTCGAATGAACCATCTACTATAGCCGAAATCGCTCATTTCATCAATAGAATTGTGCTGGTTCTTGATTGACGTTTTGGAATTTGGGAATTATGCTAAAGGGATGAATTTCACTCTGTTTGGATATCCAAAATCCGGCAAAACAACTCTTTTTAACCTTTTGACCGGGGCAAATATTGAAGTCCATAAATACGGTTCACAAAAAACCGAATCGAATTCAAGGACCTGTTTTATCCCCGATAATCGATTGGATCAAATCTGGGAGCTCTACCAAGATAAAGAGAAAAAACCCGCAGCCGTCGACTATGTCGACCTGGCGGGCATCTCCTTCGGAGATGTAAAAAATGAAGCCTATCTCAATTATCTTCGGAAGGCGGATGGACTCACCCATGTCGTACGTGATTATAAAGATCCTCAAATCCACCACCCGAAAGGAAGCGTCGATGCAAGAAGAGATATTTTGTCCATGGAAGAAGAACTGCTTTTGGCGGATCTTTTGTCCATCGAATCCCGGATTAATTCTTTGGAAAAAGAGATAAAACGGACAAAAAATCCAGATGGAGAAAAAGAGATCGAACTCCTTCAGCGGCTCCATTATCAAGTTGAAGAGGGCAAGGCAGTCCGCGAAATTGATTTATCCCCTTCAGAAGAAAAACGAATCAGGGGGTATGCGATGTTGACACAAAAACCGCTTTTTCACATGATCAATGTCGATGAAGACAACATCGCTGCTGTAAAGCGACCAGACGCCATCTATACCTCCCACAAAAAAAGTACAGTTGCACTTGCTTTTTGTGGAAGCATTGAGAAAGAAATAGAGGATTTGGAAGGCGATGAAAAGGAGGCCTTTCTCGAGGAATATGGACTCGCCGAACTCAGCACACAAAAGTTTCTCAAAACGTCTTATAATCTCCTTCAAGTGATCACTTTTTTTACTATTGGAAAGGCAGAAGTCAAAGCCTGGACAATAAAGAATAGCACACCCGCTGTGTTTGCAGCAGGGGCCATTCATTCAGATATTGAAAGGGGATTTATCAGGGCTGAAGTCATACCTTGGAATGAACTTATCGAACACGGTTCCCTTTCGGCTTCAAAAGAACAGGCGGCCGTTCGGCTGGAAGGAAAAGATTATATCATTCAGGATGGCGATGTCATTCAATTTCGATTCGCAAAATGAACAAAGCCGATAGAAATTACAGAATAACAGCACAGGACGACACATCCTCCGCGCGGACAGGGATCATCTTTACAGAGCATGGACTCATTGAAACGCCAGCTTTTGCACCCGTGGCCAGTCAAGGTTCTGTAAAATCCCTCACTCACAGTCAAGTTGAGGCCTTGGGAGCACAGCTCATCCTTGTCAATGCCTACCACCTTTTTCTCAGACCTGGAACTGAAACGATTCGCCGCATTGGCGGCATTCATACCTTTATATCATGGGATAAACCTATTCTATCAGACAGTGGAGGATACCAGATATACAGTCTCACGGATCTCGTCAGAGTTAGAGAAGACGGGGTGGAGTTTTCTTCACATCTGGATGGCACTAAATCTTTTGTTTCTCCTGAGGATGTCATCGAAATCCAGCGAAATCTCGGAACGGACATTCTGATGCCTTTAGACAACTTTCCTCCCTACCCCTCTTCGCCGGATCGGATGAAGGAGTCCGTGGACTTGACAACTCGGTGGGCCAAACGCTCACGAAAATACTTTCTCGAAAACACTCAAAACCAGCGTCTCTGGGGAATCTGTCAGGGCAGCGTCCACTGGGATTTAAGGAAAAAAAGTATCATGGATCTCCTCCAAATCGACTTCGACGGGTATGCCTTGGGAGGTTTGGGAATAGGAGAACCTAAAACTCAGTTTATGGAAACGGTGGAAAAATCCTGTTCTCTTCTTCCTCTTGATAAGCCGCGCTATTTGATGGGCATCGGATATATTCAGGACATTCTAGAAGCCGTCGACAGGGGCATCGACCTTTTTGACTGTGTGCTCCCAACTCGAAATGCAAGAAATGGAACTCTGTTCACAAGCAGCGGAAAGCTGATCATCAAGAATCAGAAGTATGCCAACGACGAAAAACCCATCGATCAGAACTGTTCCTGCTACACGTGCTTAAAATATTCCAGGGCCTATTTACGTCATCTTTATGAGAGAAACGAGATGAGCTCGGCCGCATTGAACACCATCCACAATCTGCATTTTTATCTTGACATCTTCCGAAAAATTAGGCAAGCTATTCAATCAAAATCGTACCCGGATTTCAAAAGAACATTATTAAATAATGTAGGAAAAAGGAAGTAAAATAATGCTAATAGCAAGCTTCGCAACATTTATGCAGCAGGCCGCTCCTGCTGGACGTCCCCAGGGAAATATGCTCACGGCCTTGGTTCCATTTATTCTTGTCTTTGTGATTTTTTATGTCCTGATCATCCTTCCTTCTAGAAAAAAACAGAAAAAACATCAGGACATGGTCGGGTCCCTTAAATCAGGTGATAAGATCGTCACCACAGGCGGGATATACGGGACAGTTATGGGGACCAAGCAAGACAGGATTGAGCTTAAAATCTCTGCAAATGTCAAAATCGATGTCACCAAAAATGCCATCGGTGTAATCCTGGGCGACAAAAAAGAAGAAAAATAAGGTAAACATAATCTCTATATCTATCGCATATATATAGAGAGTTATTGAGGCGGATTGAATAAATGAAAAAGAATTTACGCTGGAAAGTTATACTCGTTCTTGCCGTAATCGTCCTCACTCTTTACCTCTCCTTTCCTCCAGGCGAGAAAATCCAATTGGGCCTGGATTTAAGCGGGGGCGTGCATCTGGTCCTGCAGGTCATGACGGATGATGCCCTCGATCGTGAAACAGACCAGGTCATCCTTCGACTTCAGGAAGAAATGAACAAAGACCTCATCACCTATGAGGCCATTTCCAAGGATGAGAATCGCATCGGAAGATTCACGATTCAGCAGTTTGAGTCGGGAAAAGAAGGGCAGGTCAGAGATATATTTGACGAGTATGTGGGAAACTCCTGGGATATCTCCTTTTCGGGCGGCAACGCCACTCTCGTCATGAAGCAGAGGCTAATTCTCGATCTTCGCGATATGGCTGTCCGGCAGTCTGAAGAAACCATTTGGAACAGAGTCGATGAACTGGGATTGACCGAACCCACCATTCAACGCCAGGGAGGCATCAACGGAGACCGCATAATCGTCGAGCTTCCTGGAGTGGAGAATTCAGAGAGGGTTAGAAACATCATCTCGAAAACCGCCCTATTGGAATGGAAGCTGACAAATGCGGCTGCTGATGATGTCGAAACCCTTCTGACGGAATTCGGAGGCGAAGTCCCAGCCGACATGGAGATCCTCGATGGAGATCCAAATAGAGCTGAAAGACGATTTTATCTTGTCAATCGTGTGGCAGAAGTCACCGGAAAAGATTTAAGAATGGCCCGAAGGTCATCAGACGACTATAACAATCCCGTTGTTCTCTTCACCCTCAGTCCTGACGGGGGCAAAAGATTCCACAAGACCACTCAGGACAATGTCGGAAAACCATTGGCCATAGTGCTTGACAATATCGTTCAATCCGCTCCGATCATCGAGGATGTCATCCCCACAGGCAGCGGAATAATCCGAGGACGTTACACGATAGAGGAAGCCGATGACCTGTCTCTGGTTCTCAGAGCCGGAGCTTTGCCGGCAACTATAAAATATTTAGAAGAACGCACCATTGGTCCCTCACTGGGGATTGACTCGATAAGGAAAGGATTTTTTGCCATCATCGCAGCACTTATTATGGTCCTTGCCTTCATGGGTTTTTACTACAAGCTCTCCGGACTAAACGCCATAGCCGCACTCGTCTTAAATATTCTCATTTTGATGGGCGCACTGGCCTATTTTAAAGCCAGTCTGACCTTACCCGGCATCGCCGGTATCATCTTGACTATTGGGATGGCCGTGGACGCCAATGTTCTTGTATTCGAAAGAATAAGAGAAGAACTGTCGCAGGGTAAAAGCGTAAAGAGCTCTATTTCCTCTGGATTTTCCCGGGCGTTCCGGACTATCCTGGATGCCAATATGACGACAATCATCGCAGCCATTTTTCTTTTCCAGTTCGGCACAGGCCCTCTGCGTGGATTTGCCGTAACATTGATCATCGGAATCACCGCATCCATGTTTACCGCCCTATTCGTCTCGAGGCTGATATTTGATATTACCATCGAACAGCGAAAAAAACGAGAGAAGCTGAGTATATAACTATGCAAATATTCAAGAAACCCAATTTTACATTCATGCGCTACAAGCTGTTCGCATTCGGTCTATCCGGAATTTTTATCGTCATCGGACTTTTAAATATAACAGTGGGAAAAAAAATCACTCCCGGAATTGACTTTGCCGGGGGAGCTCTGGTCCAAATAAGGTTTATCACTCCTATATCCATTTCTGACATGAGACAAATCCTCAATGTGCCAGAACTGGAAAGCGTTAAGATTCAGGAAGTCGAAGATGAACAGAGAGAGTATATTATTAGAGCTATGGTGCCCGAGGAAGCATCTGATCAGGAACTGGCAGGTCATGAAATTATGGCTGGAAGAATCGTTGAACTCCTTAAATCTGACCAGGATAGACAAGACTCCCAGAGTGGATTAAAAGATCTGAATAATATCGATATTAGCGAAATCATCCGTCTCCTCGAACCCTCCTTTCCCGATGAAGCTATCAACATTGCGCAGTATATATTTGACACAAAAGAAAATAACATACAGAATAATGAAGTTGCAAGAGGCTCCGCCTCCCTC
>CAZLLG010000200.1:0-7211 GCA_964560275.1 uncultured Eubacteriales bacterium
AGGATCAAAAACAAAGCCGGTTTCTCTGTTGAACGCATCGAAGAAATAGAAAATGTGGTCAAACACGATGTGATCGCCTTCCTCACATCGGTTGCAGAGCACGTAGGAGAGGACTCCCGATTCATCCATCTTGGATTGACATCGTATGATGTCGTCGACACCGCATTTTCTATGCTTATCAAGGAAGGACTGAAGAAAATCAAAAAGGATCTTCTCGTACTCCTCAAACTTCTAAAGAAGGAAGCCCTCCGCCACAAGAATACCGCCATGATCGGAAGAACCCACGGAGTACATGCCGAACCCATCACATTCGGGGTCAAGCTGCTGGTCTGGTATGAAGAAATTAAACGCCAACTCGAGAGAATTGGCCGGGCTCTCGATGTGATCAGCTATGGCCGAATTTCCGGTTCAGTTGGCACATATATCCACTTAAATCCAAAACTGGAAATCTACTCCCTCAAAAAGTTGGGGCTCAAACCCGCGCGTGTCTCCACTCAGGTCCTCCAGCGGGACAGGCATGCTGAAGTCCTGTCAACGCTCGCTCTAATTTGCGCCTCTTTTGACAAATTCGCCGTAGAGATACGCCTCCTTCAGAAGACCGAAACACTGGAGATGGAGGAATCATTCACCAAAGGCCAAAAGGGCTCATCGTCCATGCCGCACAAAAAAAATCCTGTCCGCTGTGAAAGGATTTCAGGGATGGCCCGGCTGACTAGAGGCAACCTGCAGATCGCTCTCGAAAACATACCCCTTTGGCACGAAAGAGACATCTCCCACTCCTCGGCGGAAAGAGTCATCTTCCCTGATTCTTTTATCGTTACAGATTATTTACTGTCAGAAATCACGAATATTATCCAAAGCTGGAAGATCCACCCCGAACGGATGCGCAGCAACATCGATGTGACCCGGGGCCTTGTTTTTTCTCAACGTGTCCTGCTTGCTTTGACAAAAAAGAAATTGACTCGGGAGCAAGCGTTCGAGTTCGTTCAAAGAAACAGCATGAAAGCATGGGATAAAAATCTGGATTTTAAAGAACTGATCCACGCAGACGAAGACATTAAACGCGTTCTAAAGCCCCATGAGATTGAAGACTGTTTTTCACTTGAACCCTATTTAGATAAAATTGACTATATTTTTGAGAGAGTGTTTGCCAATGAAAGTTAGAGTGCTCGTTTCTTTTAAAGACAGTGTTTTAGATCCACAGGGACAGACCGTCAAGAATGCGCTCCACACGCTCGGGTACAAGAACGTCAGCGATGTGAGACAGGGCAAGGTTTTTGAGATCGACATCACGGATATTTCCGATGCCGACATAAAAAGGATCATCCCTGAAATATCCAATAAAGTCCTGGCAAATCCCATCATAGAAAAGTTTACCTGGGAGATTCTTGAGTAGATGAATTTTGGCGTTGTTATTTTTCCCGGGTCTAACTGTGATTACGACACCTTTAATGTGCTTAGAGACGTGTTTCAGATGGAGACTATGTTCCTCTGGCACAAGGATCACAATATCAAAGATGTGGACTGCATCATCCTCCCCGGCGGATTCTCTTACGGAGACTACCTCCGGTCTGGAGCGATCGCCAGGTTTTCTCCATTGATGCAAGAGGTTAAAGAATTCGCCCAGAGAGGTGGACTTGTCCTCGGGATATGCAATGGATTTCAAGTCCTTCTCGAATTGGGGCTTCTTCCGGGGGCCATGCTCAGAAATAAAAATCTCAAGTTCCTCTGCCAGCACGTCCACATCCGGATCGAAGACGAGAAGACACCCTTTACGAACAGAGGGGAAAAAGGTCAGGTTCTTCGAATCCCGATCGCTCATTTTGACGGCAACTACTACAATTCCGAAGAGGGTATCGAAACGCTTATAGAAAACAACCAGATTGTCTTTCGGTACACGGAAGCAAACGGCATTATCTCAGAAGAAGGGAATGTCAACGGATCTAAGGAAAGTGTCGCTGGAATCATCAACAAAGCAGGGAATGTGATGGGAATGATGCCCCATCCTGAGAGGGCCTCCGAATCAATCTTGGGAAGCGAGGATGGGAAAATTATCTTTCAATCCATCATTAATTGGATATCCTGAAATGATCGATAAAACAATCATCGAAGAACACGGTTTGACCGAGAAAGAATATGAAAAAATTGTAGAACTTATCGGCCGAGATCCTAATCTCACTGAACTCGGTATTTTTTCACTCATGTGGTCTGAACACTGCAGCTACAAGAGTTCAAAAAACCACTTGAAAAAACTTCCGACAACCGGGAAAAACGTCATCCAGGGCCCTGGAGAAAATGCAGGCATCATGGACATCGGCGACGGCCTGGCTGTAGTTTTTAAAATAGAGTCGCACAACCACCCCTCTTTCATAGAACCTTACCAAGGCGCTGCAACAGGAGTTGGCGGGATTCTCAGAGACATTTTCACAATGGGCGCACGCCCTATCGCCCTCATGGACTCTCTTCGTTTCGGCCCTCTTTCTCAGGCACACAATAAATCCATAATGGATGGGGTTGTCTCTGGCATAGCCGGCTATGGCAACTCCATTGGGATTCCGACTGTGGGAGGTGAAATTTATTTTAATAATTGCTATTCTCCGAATCCTCTGGTCAATGTTTTCTGCATCGGGCTCGCCCGAAAAGAGAAGATTTTTTATGCCAAAGCAGAGGGAACCGGAAATTCTGTTCTCTATGTTGGTTCCAAAACCGGCCGGGATGGCATTCACGGAGCCACAATGGCCTCGGCCGAATTTGATGAAGACCTTGAAAAGAAAAGACCAAACGTTCAAGTGGGGGATCCCTTCAAAGAAAAGCTCCTTCTCGAAGCCTGCTTAGAAGTCATGGACAAGGACCTCATCGTCGGTATTCAAGATATGGGGGCCGCAGGTTTAACCTGTTCCACATCGGAAATGGCCTCCAATTCAGGGTCGGGAATCGCCATCAACCTCGACCTAGTCCCTCAGCGTGAAGAAGGCATGACTCCCTATGAAATCATGCTCTCGGAATCACAGGAACGGATGCTCATCGTTGCAAAAAAGGACAAGGTCCAGGCCGTACAAGAGATATTTGAAAAATGGGATCTGGAAGCAATCCACATCGGACATGTCACAGATGGAGACAAACTCCAAGTAGAGGCAAACGGACAAGAGGTCGTTAATATTCCCGTAGATTCCATCGTCAATCTTTGCCCGGTTTATGATCGTCCATTCGAGCGACCCACCTATCTTGATCAAACGGATCAAATAGGACCTCTTGCTCCCCCCGAAGACCTTAACCAAACTCTCCTCGATCTTTTGACATCGCCTACGCATGCCGATAAAGAGTGGATTTTCCGACAATACGACCACATGGTGCAAACCAACACAGCCCTCCTTCCAGGGGGAGATGCGTCTGTGATCCGAATTAAAGGGTCAAAAAAGGCGCTGGCGACAACCCTAGACGGAAATCCTCTCTACTCCTATCTGGATCCAAAGACCGGAGGGAAAATTGCCGTTGCCGAAGCCTGCCGGAACCTGAGCTGCGTGGGGGCCCATCCAGTGGGTGTTACAAACTGTTTAAATTTCGGCAACCCTGAAAAACCTGATATCATGTGGCAGTTCAAAGAGGTCGTTGAGGGAATTTCTGAAGCCTGCACAGCCTTTAACATTCCAGTGACAGGTGGAAATGTCAGCTTCTACAATGAAACAGACGGAAATCCCATTCACCCCACACCCGTACTGGGCATCGTAGGGATTATTTCAGACATAGACAAATCAGTTGGTCCTGGGTTTACAGGCGAGGGAGAGACCATTGTTCTTCTGGGTGAAAACAAAGATGAAATTGGAGGCTCGGCCTACCTGAAATCTCAATTCCAACTCGAAAAAGGGCGTCCACCTCAAATCAATTTAGCAGAAGAGAAGCGCGTTCAGGAACTTTGTCTGGAAGCCATTGGAGAAGGCCTTCTTTTTTCCGCCCACGATATCTCCGAGGGCGGGCTGGCTCTCTGCCTTCTAGAAAAAGCTTTTCTCAGCTCCGAAAAGATTGGCTGTATTGCCCATTTCGATGACAATATGCAGGCAGATTCTCTTCTTTTCAGTGAGACTCAATCAAGAATCCTCGTGACAGCATCATCTCCGAACCTGTCCCGGCTTTTAGATCTGGCCGAAAACAGAGGCGTGTCTGCCAGAAAAATCGGTGTAACCGGCAGTACTCATATAAAGATTGTCCATCAAAACAAGACAGTTATCGATTTTGATGTCCAATCCGCCTTCAAGACTTGGAAAAAAGCCATCCCCGAGTTATTTCTTATCCGCTAGTATCACCTCTCCTCTTGAAAAATTTTGATTGAAAGATTAAACTGACTGCATCCCCTATGAAACGCATCTGTTTTTTAACTTCACTTCTAATTATCCCACTCCTCTTCATGCCGCATGACAGTGCCGGAGATGTCAGCCTTAAACTTTCGGGGGGACGAAGCTTTTTTTACCTGCCGAACATAAACCACCTCCTCAATGATTGGGCCAAGGAGGAGAAGATGGTTATCGAAGAATTCCCCAGCTGGACATTCGTCGGAGGAAACGTGTCAGAACTTCACTCTGGATTCGACTTTGCTGCTGAGATTTTAGTCGCTCTCACTTCAAGAATCACTCTCGGTATCGGAGCTGGATACATCTACAGCGAACTCACTGAAGACAAAGCCGCACTGACCCTAGATACATCTGTTGAGACCTGGATTGAAGCCAAACCCATTAAAATCAGCGCCCTGCCTTTCACAATTTCGGCGTATTATTTCTTTCCTCTCAGCAGCAGCTCTCGACTCTATGTGATGGGAGGCACCGGAACAATCTGGGGGAAATATATCGAAAAAGAAGCATGGCGGCTGACAACAGAAGAAAATTTCATCTACACGGAACTCCAGCGGTCATCGGGACGGGGATCCATTGTGTTTGCTGGATTGGGATTTGATTTCGAATTTGAACCGGGAATACGAGTCTTTTTCGAGGGATCGGGAAGAATGTGCCAAATCAGTGATTTTCAGGCTGAAAATGGCCAGGATGAGCCGGGAGTTCTGTATTATTTCGAAGAATACATTCAAGAATTTAAGATTTGGCAGGCAAAAAATAAAATAATGGCGGCTGAACCTTCGGGGAAAAACTACAGATCTGTCCAAAAAGCGACCGTTGATCTCAGCGGTTTAAATATTAGAATTGGGTTAACTTTTAGATTTTGAGAGGATATCATGCCTGAAAATACATATCGGAGTCCAAACAAAAAGGGAAAAATTGCTATTTTTCTTTCCGGCAGAGGTTCAAATTTTCTCGCCATCCATGATGCCATTCGGGCCGGGCTAATCAATGCTGAAATCACGGTGGTTTTTAGCAATAAAAAAGAGGCCCGCGGACTGCAGATCGCAAAGGAAAGGAATCTGGAAACTCTTCATCTCAATCCAAAAAATTATGATTCAAGAGAAGACTACGAAAAGGCGATCATTAAAGAACTAAAATTAAGAGATATTGATCTCATCTGTCTTGCGGGATATATGAAAATCCTGAGCCCATTGCTCTGCACAGAATTTCTAAATAAAATCATCAATATCCATCCGGCACTGCTGCCATCTTTTCCGGGACTCCACGTCCAGCAAAAAGCTATTGACTGGGGGGTTCGGTTTTCCGGTGCCACGGTCCATTTTGTCACACCCGATGTGGACATGGGCCCAATTATTCTCCAGGCTGTGGTTCCTGTACTTCAGGACGACACCGAAGACACTCTGAGTGAGAGGATACTTAAAGAGGAACATAAGATTTATTCGGAGTCCATCAGATTATATTTCGAAGGAAAACTCCTTATTAAAGAACGACGTGTACTTATCGGATAGCCCAAGAAGGAATGACGATGAAATCAGTCGAAGAACAGTTTGAATATTTAACAAAAGGCTGTGTGGATATCATCCAGGAAGATGAACTTAAAGCCAAGCTTTCACACTCGATTAAAGAAAAAATACCCCTAAAGGTTAAAACCGGATTTGATCCGACGGCTCCTGATATTCATGTCGGGCACACCGTGCTTATCCGAAAGATGAAACATTTTCAGGATATGGGACACGATGTTATTTTTCTTATCGGCGATTTCACAGGGCTCATAGGCGATCCATCCGGACAGTCCGCCACGCGGCCACCAATGACTCGAGAGCAAATCAATAAAAACGCAGAAACCTATAAAACACAAATTTTTAAAATTCTAGACCCGGAAAAAACTATTATCGATTTTAACTCCAGATGGTTAGGGAAGCTGACAAGTTTCGATATCATCAACCTCATGGCCAAATACACAGTTGCCAGGATTCTTGAAAGAGACGATTTTTCAAAACGTCTCAAAAACGGCCACCCCATCTCATCCCATGAGCTCCTCTACCCGCTGATGCAGGCCTATGACTCTGTCGCACTCGAGGGCGATGTCGAGCTGGGTGGAACCGATCAAAAGTTTAATCTCCTCGTGGGGAGGGACATACAGCGAGAATACAACCAGGAACCCCAAATCGTCATGACAATGCCCCTTCTTGAAGGACTCGATGGTGTCGAGAAAATGAGCAAATCACTCAACAATTATATCGGAATCACAGAATCCCCTAACGAGATATTTGGAAAAGTCATGTCCATTTCAGATCCCCTCATGTTTCGCTACTACGAGCTTTTAACAGATATCTCGACATCTCGAGTCAGTCAGTGGCAGCAGGACATTCAGGTCAATAGAATCAATCCAAGAGACCTCAAAGCGCAGCTTGCTGAAAAAATCGTCAAAGATTTCTGGAGTGACGACGAGGCAAAAAAAGCCGCACTCGAATTCGACAGGATCTTCAAACAAAAAGAACAACCCGAAAACATGCAAGAGATTAAAATCAAAAACTCAGCAGTCGCTCTTATTGATTTGGTCATCGAGCAGAACATCCTGCCATCGAGAGGAGAAGCGAAACGCCTGATCCGACAGGGCGGCCTGTATCTTAACGGTCAACGCGTGGAAGATATCGCTCAAATTCTCGACATCGGTTCAGAAGAAGAAATCATCCTCAAGGTTGGAAAGAGGAAGTTTTTTAAACTGATCGCCGAGTAATGATAAATAAAATAAGCTAATAAAAATTCTGAACCATTTCGGCTGCAAATAGAGCTTGGGCTATGAAACACAAATTTCTGCTT
Organism: uncultured Eubacteriales bacterium; assembly: GCA_964560275.1. GTDB lineage: Bacteria > Acidobacteriota > Aminicenantia > Aminicenantales > Aminicenantaceae > JAUWVG01. Next base: position 7,170 of record CAZLLG010000200.1, read on the forward strand.
GTTCTTTTTATTATCTTTTTCCTGCCCCGGTTATCCACTGCT
>CAZLLG010000201.1:0-7182 GCA_964560275.1 uncultured Eubacteriales bacterium
GTCAGTAAATGCCAAAGACGAGCATCTTTGGATTCCTCACCTTGATCATCGACATATGTAGAAAATTCCGGGATATAGTCCTTTACTTTGTCCCACAACCGAATCTTTCCTCGCTCAACGAGGATCAAAATCGAAGTCGCAGTGGCCACTGGTTTGGTGATCGACGCTAAGTCAAATATCATAGATTTTTTCATGGGCTGATGTTCCGGAATCCACTGGCAAAGACCAAAGACCTTTCGAAAAACGATTTTCCCCTTCCGGGCCACAAGAATGTCCGCTCCTGGAAAGTCTTTGTTCGTCACAGCCTCATCGATGATGTTTTCGAGCTGGAGCAGATGGGCAGAGGACATCCCCACTTTTTCCGGTTTTGCTGTGGGAAAATTGCTTTGACATGAGACGAGCATAAAAAATAGGATAATAGATAAAATTTTGTTTATGTATTTCATATTTTCACCTGAGGAGTTTTCATCCTAAAGCTTCACCCTTGGCTGTAGAGTTTTTCTCTCGAGATCTCAAGGGCCAGATTAAACTCCCCAGCCAGAACCTGTGCAGCTAAAGCCGCTGCAAAATCTTTAGCAGAATGGATATTCATAATTCGGAGAGCTTCCCGGCCGCTCGGAGAAATAAGGCCCTCACGGTTGGAGGCCACACCGACTTCTATATTTGGCAGTTCTATTCCGAATATCAAATCTCCTTTGTCGATTGTCAGGATAATATTCTGGAACGATGAAACAAGGCTGCTCTGCGGATTCACTTTTGTGGCTTTATAGACTGCGGGGATGATTTCTCCGCCCATTCCCGAATAGAATTGGCAGCCCAGTTTTTTTGCGCCAAGCCTGTCCACCTCCACTGAAGTCGTAAACTTCTCCACATCCATTTCAAAAGCCTTGGTAAACTCACTAGCAGGGATGCGAACCTCGGCTCTGGCATAACGGCCTCTTTTGTTTCGGGGACTGGGTTTGAGATCTCCGTCATAACCTTGAGCGATTATACTCATTTGAAAGTTAACATTGTTTATTTTTAGAACTTCTTCAATTTTACCCTTAGCAAATCCAACGGCTCGGCTTGTATCCCCATGACCCCGGAAATTTCCGAAATCAGCAGCAAGTTCGACATACAGGATGAAGCAGTCTTTCCATTCGGCCGGACAAAATTCAACCGATACGATTTGGCCACGGAACTCCGCCATTTTCTCTTCCATCTCTGTCCTCAACAACGGCCAGACCTCCTCAATCACTCGAATGGCTTTTTTTCGAAGGTCTTCTGTTATAAAGATGAAAGCCAGGGATCGGACAGCTCGGCCAGACTCAGAGACATTTACTCGAGCTCCACCGAATTTATTGATCAGATAACTGCCGCGAGTTACTCCAATCGGACCAAGTCCCGTCCCATAAACAAGAAGATTCTTGAATTCCTTCTCGACATCACCATTCACCTTGATCCTTCCCGCGTAGGAATAATAGGCTTCACTCCCACCTATATAATTGGCAACCAGAGGAGAGTACTTGTCCAACGAACGGAGTTTTCCTAAACAGAACAGACAATCCAGACGGTTGTCTTTTGCATCGAGTTCATAACCAAGATCCTCTTTGTCACAGAAGTAGTGAATTTTATATGGCTTTTCAGGAACACAGATAGACTGGAATTTTTCTTCCGAGATTGCTTCAAGAAATCCCTGCCTGGCTAGAGCGGCCAAACGAAATTGTTTGGGTGGATCAATTTCCGTGTTTGCGGCGATTTCTTCTTCAACTTTCCAGGGTGTAATAACTCCACTGATAAGCTTTTTAACACTTTCTTGGACAATCCTCTCTTCTACGCTGCTCATATTCTTTACAGCTATTATTATTCAATCTTTCAGGATTTGTCTAGATATTGGTCAATTTTATAAAGAAAAAAGAGAAAAGCTATACCTCAACCCATGTCCATCTTTATAAAGTGAAGAAAAAAAAGGGGAAAGTATTTAATTGGGATTATTTTTTTGTCATTTCCACCGAACCTGTTGAACCATCGTCGGATTCCCAGTAGCCGGTCATCGTATCACCTTCGACTTTTAGAGTGAGATAGACGGTTAAATACTCCTCCCCGGTGTTGACCTCAATATTGAATGTGAGTTTATTCTCTACAAATTCTAAGTCCTCGCACTCAGTATTGTCTAACATTCCCATTGAGTCTGATATCTTCGCAGAATATTCCCCACCTTCTTTTGTGATAACGAGTGTCATCTTATCCGGCTCGATAGCATCGGGAACCTCAGTCTCCCCCACCCAGGTTCCACTCAGGTCGACACTTTGACCGAGCATTAATCCAGAGGCTGCGGCGAAAACAAAAACAAAGAGCGTAAAAAACACAGCAGCTTTATTCATTGTGTTCTCCTTTTTGTGTGATTTATCCATTAGAAGAATAAATATCTCCTCGAATCTACATTTAGAAATACGCATTATAACAGAAAAAAGTTTCCTGAGAACAGTTTGATGACAAAAATATTTTCTTCTATCTGGAATGTTTCGCTTTGAACTTGCATTATTCCGGACGCTTAGTACCCTTTGGCTTTTCCCATACCACGAGGATCGGACGCCCCTTCAAATGATTTTGGACGCCCCTTCGAATCATAAACTACAGCCAGAGCATGCGCGTTCCCCAAACCACCCGAAATGCGGATACTATGTCCCCTTATTATAAGCGCATCACAGACCGATTCTGGAACTCCACTCTCAACAGAGAGGATATCCGGTTCGATAAAACTTATACGAGGTGCTGCCAAGGCTTCTTGAATGTTCATTTTATAATCGATCAGATTCATCACCATTTGAGGAACAGTTTGTCCGATCGTATGCCCTCCCGGAGTTCCCAAAGCCACCCAGGGTTTTCCCTCTTTGAAGATGATTGTTGGACAGTCTCCGGAAAGCTTCCGGTGCCCGGCATGGGCATCCATGGGATTCCCTTTAGGTTCAAATGTGCAATAGTAGAGGGAATTATTCAGCCAGATCCCAGTCCCTTCGGGCATGATCCGGCTGCCGAAGGCATTGCCGAGTGTTTGTGTGGCGGAAACGATATTTCCCCATCTGTCGGCGACAACAAAATGAGTGGTGTTGTCTCCCTGTTTGATAGACACATCAGGGGGAGCAAATGGCTTGGCCTGTTCGAGGTCAATTTTGGCCACTTCTCTATCCCAATAGCCTTCAGACAGGAGTTTGTCCAGGGGAGGAGGATTGATTTCCGGATCTCCGGCATAGGCCAGTCGACACCAGAATGCATGTTTAGTCACTTCGGCAAAGCGATGCAGATACTCTTCTGAATTGTGGCCTAGAGAGGAATTATCATATCGGCTCATCAATCCCAGCCTGACCAAAGATGGGAAAGCTGTCGAAGGAGGAGAGGCTGTATAGACCTGAAATCCTCGATACTCGATATGGATCGGTGCCCACCATTCAGCCTTGTCTTCCTCAAGATCGTTAAGTGACAAGAATCCTTCAGATTTTTTCATCTCTTCGTCTATAGCCAAACCAATTGCTCCTCTATAGACAGCCCGGGCTCCATCAGCCGCGATTTGATTTAAAGACTTCGCTAAATCCAGTTGGACCAAAAGGTCTCCTTCTCCCAAAGGCACTCCATTTTTGCCATAGAATTCTTGAGCATATTCAGGAAAGTAATCAAAGGCACGACCTATAGTGCGCGCATCTCTATATCCCAATTCAAAGCCCTGTTCCGCAGCTCGGATCGCCGGTTCGAAGAGCTTTGACCACGACAATTTCCCATAACTTTTCGACATGGCCTCCCATGCATTGACGTTGCCTGGAGTAGAGACGGCCTTGGCCCCACGTCGATTTTCCAAATAGTTGGGAGTCGGAGCACGAAAAAGGTCGGAATCACAGGCAAGGGGGATTTTCCCACTGGAATCGAGAAACCTCACTCTTTTCTCTTTGGCCACATAGACAAGGATCGTTCCATATCCCCCAATACCTGACATAGCAGGTTGAACGACATTTAAGGTGGAGGCAACCGCTACGGCTGCATCAAAGGCATTCCCTCCGGTTTTCAGGATATCCAGTCCTGCCTGAGTTGCTAAAGGATGTGCAGAGCTCACCATCCCGGATATTCCAATTGCCGGGAATGAATCAGTGGCATCACCCACAACTCCTTCGGGAATTTTTTCACAAAATAACATCAAAACAAGAATAACAATAAGCCCAAAATATTTTTTTTGAATCATAGCTTATATTCTCCTTACTCTCTACCGGACCAGAGGGATCAGATCCTGGGGCCGATTCGTAATAATTCCATCCACATTCAGGTCGATCAATCTTTTCATTTCCACCTCATCATCGACTGTCCACACATAGACCTTTTTTTTAAACTCTCTCGCTTTGGCTACAAAGTTGGCATTGACTACTCTGTAGTTGCAGCTCAATGCATCCCAATTCCCCTCAAATACGTCTGGAGGATATTTCTGGTTGAAGATAAAACCTGTAGATATCAGCGGGTCGAGTTCTTTTATTGTTTCAACAGTCAATCGGTCAAAAGACGTCACCAAACAATTGTTCCTGATTCCTTCTGAATGGATAATATCGACAACTTTGCTGGCAATATTAGAGTCTTCCCCCGAAACTTTAATTTCTATGTTCAACAATATTTTTCCCTTGACCGCTCGAATCACCTCAAAGAGCGTCGGAATCGGCTCACCCTCAAAATCCGGTCCAAACCAACTCCCCACTTCAAACTCTCTGAGTTCATCGAGAGTATATTCACTTAAAGCACCGGATATACCGGCTGTTCTCTTCAGGCGGGAATCATGCAGAAGCACCACCTCTCCATCTTTGGACAATTGAACATCGATCTCACAGTGATCGGCACCCAGTTCCATCGCTTTGCGAACTGAGGCCAGCGTATTCTCCGGAGCCAGCGAGGACGCCCCCCGATGGGCCACAACAAAAGTCCGGTTTTCACCTTTCCGGCAGCTGCCAAAAATAAGGACAGATAAAAACAGGGGGCCAAAAACCATAAATTTCAGCATTTTCATTAATGGTTACTCCTTTTATATAATCTTTTCAAGCCTAACTTTTCGGTTGAGTTTCAGATTTCCTCTCTTAATAACATCGGGAGAGAGAAAGGCCAGGTTTGGTTCTCTGTCATGAAAGGACATGATTTTTGTGTGCACTGACCGCAGCCCTCCCAACCAGGCTCGTGAATCGCTCACATAAAGGACATCTCCTATCTCTGCTGCAAGAATCTCGGCCGCAGCATAAGAGATACTCAATTCCTGGACTAAATCGGAGGATACAGGAGTCGCAATGACTTTTTTCCCTTCCTTTTCGTTCGCCTCGCCGCCTTTAAAATTTCTTTTGGCCGTATCGAGAGTCCCCACAACCAAACCCTGGATATCTTTATTCGATCGGGCCCGGCTGAATAGGCTGACACTCACCCCGATAATCAAACTTCCGGCCAATCCGTACAAAGCCCTCATGTATTTGAAGCCCCCGGCAGGGTCCACACCATGGGAAAAGGGAGCGATAAGCAGAGGCCATATTAGGGAGAGGCCCACCAATATCGAACCTCCCAATAAAGTCCAGAACGCAGCCTTGGGAGTAAATCGCTTCCAATAGGACGCGAGTACAATGGTCACGACCATTGGGGGTGTTATAGAAGCCGTAAAGGCTCCATGAGCCACATAGATCGACCGGAAAGACGCAAAGACCGGAACTAGAATTATCCCAAGGATGGCAGCCGAAAGCGAGACAATCCGGGCAATGCGGAGATAATGTCTATCTGATGCATCCCGAACAATATACGGCTTGTAGACATCATTGACAGCGACAGCCGAGACGGCATTGATCAGAGTGTCAATTGTCGACATCAGTGCGGCCGTGAGAGCCGCCATTACAAAACCAAAGAGGCCCGGTTGGCAGATTTTCCCTGCAACCTGTACAAAAATCTGATTAGGATCCACGTTGGAAGGAAGCAGCCCGGCGGTGACCATAGACCGCCCCAGCCAGCCTGCATTGGATACAGCAAAGGCCGCGAGCGGCATCAGAACCAGGATCAGAGAGAGAAATGTTTTTTTTATCTCTTTTACGCTTTTGAGCGAGAGGAAACGGAGAATAAAACCCTGATTCATCATATATAGGGCAAAAGTATTGGAGATGCCGTCCTGCCAGAAGATTCCTACAAAATGAAATTCATGAGGTTTGCTAAACTGGGCAAAAGGGAGCCGGTTGAGAAGTGGAAGGCCCTGCCAGAAATTATCCCATCCTCCAAGTACATTCAGTCCCAGAAAAAACAGCACAAAACCGGCAATCAGAAGGATAACTCCTTGGGCCAGATCGGTCATAATCACTGATGTCTGGCCTCCAATCGTGACGTAGACGGCACAGACTACAGCCACTATAACAGCAGACACCATAATATCGATGCCCAACATGGCATTCAAGGCAACACCCATTGTGTACAGATTGATTCCGATATAGCCGACCATGTAGATCAAAACGAGAACCGTCGCTACAGCAGATGTCCGTTTATCAAACCTTTTTTTAAAGTAATCAGGGACAGAACCGATACGGCCAAAATAAAGAATGGGGAGCCATCCAAGAAGAAGAAAACTCATTACAATCCAGTCATTGAGGTAGGACATCGAGGACGACATCCCGTACCTGAAACCGGCCGCGGAATATTTGATAAAACTGTAGGACCCGACAACAGTTGCCACACAGCTAAAGGTAATGAGCCACCAGGAAAAACGCTGTCCCCCAAAAAAGAAATCTTTTGTCGAGCGTGTAAATCGGGCAAAAAAGAAACCGAAGCTGAATATAAGAACAAAATAGCCGATGATGACCAGAAAATCCAATTGAGTTCCCATAATCGTTGTTGTGTTCATATGAATTATTTGACGCTCGCAAGGATGTGCCAGATGACCTGTAAAATAAGGTAAAGAAAATAACCGAGAATCATGTAGAGGGAGACAAGACGGTCATTTTTTCTTTTTTTTGAATAATCGCCGGACTTCCAGGAAAGGACAAAACCGAGAAAAAAGATGATTCCCCCGAAAACGAATTGATAGACAAGAGGAAGAATGTTCATCTCCAAATCAATTCTAGAATAATCCAGTTTAGGTTGTCTATAACATAGGGTCTACACTAAGTCAAAAATTGGGGCCTGGCTTTGAAGATTTAAAGATTTGTAAAAAAAATT
>CAZLLG010000202.1:0-7145 GCA_964560275.1 uncultured Eubacteriales bacterium
GAGAACATGTTTGACCACAAGAACCATGCCCCAGCGGGTTCCAAAACCATCGCCGGCATTGGACGGGCTGAGAACCTGCATGACTACTCCTGTCACAATCAAAACAATCCCACCAAGATAAATCACAACCTTCATCTTTTTGGCCAGAACACCCATCAATTTCCCCATCACAGGGGGTTCCAGAGCAGCTTTTGCTGCAGGAAGCAGCACAAAAAGCATAGTCGAGATCGCACCAAACCACGCCACTGTGGCAAAAAGATGTATCCAGTTCATAAGAGTAAGAAAAACGAGTTCAAAACCTTCTATCATTTCCTTCACCTCCCAAAAAATAGTGAACTTTTTATATCATATGATCGTGGCTTTCACAAATGTCATTTCGCCCTTTGTTCTTTTTAAAATATTTACTTCACACCCATTTTTTTCCCATTGATTGACATCAAATATGGCCTATGATATACATTTTTACACCTATAGCATTATGCAGTTATCGCTTATCCTTTCTTCTCATAGAATAAACACATGAGTGTACAGGGCCAAACGATCAAACAGTTCAAAGTTCTCAGACCACTTGGAAAAGGCGGCATGGGAGAAGTCTGGCTGGGCGAAGACACTATCCTCAAACGAAAAGTGGCTATCAAATTCCTGCCTCCTAATCTTCAGGACGACATCACATCCCGCGAACGGTTCCTGCGAGAGGCGCTGGCAGCGGCTGCACTCGATCATCCTTTTATCTGCAAAATATATGAAACCGGGGAAATTGACGGAAAGGCCTATATCGTAATGGAATATATCGAAGGGCAGGATCTCAAGGAACGGATGAAAGGCGATCCCCCGCCCATGAAAGAAATCCTCAGGATTATACTCGAGATTGCCGAAGCTCTAGCCAAAGCGCATGACAACGGGATTGTTCACCGCGATCTCAAACCTGCCAATATCATGCTCACACCGGACCACAGAGTAAAAATCATGGACTTTGGTCTGGCTAAGCGGGTCACCGATGTGGACCAGCAGGAAATCTCCGGCACAATGCCCATTTCTTCAGAAGAAGACCTCTCCCAAGATGTGACCATGGCCATGGAGTCCCCTCAGAGTACGAAACCCGCTCAACCGGCAGATGAAGATCTCTCTCTAGATGCCACTATGGTAATTCCGCCCCCAGAGAGTGCTGAGCTGACACAGCAGGGTATGATTGTTGGGACGGTAGCCTACATGTCCCCAGAACAGGGGCGAGGAGAGGAAGTTGACAGCCGGAGTGACATTTTCTCGTTGGGCGTCATCCTTTACGAACTAGTCACCAAAAAACATCCTTTTCTGCGAAATACTCCCCTGGATACTCTAAAATCTGTTATTGCCACCCCCCATCCACCGCTTAAAATGAAGCAGAAACGAGTGTCTTCTGCCCTCTCCCCTATCTTAAATAAAGCCTTGGCTAAAGATGTGGAGAAAAGGTTTCAGAATATTGAGGACTTCGTCAAGGCGATCGAGAAGATGCAAAAGGTCACACATCTGGGGTCACCTCTCTTCTATCTCAGATGGCAGGCTATCGTCTCTCTTGTGGTGATTGTGAGTGTTATCGTTTTTGGAGTCTGGAGGTACTCTCGACGAGCCGCACTTGCCAGCCAGGTCGTTCCGGATCCTGTTTCCGTTCTTGTGGCCGACTTCCAGAACCAGACAGGTGATTCCCTGTTTGATGGGGCCTTAGAACAAGCGATGAATATCGGATTAGAAGGAGCCTCGTTTATATCAACTTACAAGAGGCCTGACGCAAGATCACTTGCAGAAGATCTAGTTTCAGATTTTGACGGTATACTGGATTCAGTGACAGCACAACTGATCTGCACAAGAGAAGGCATTAACATTTTTATCGATGGAGTGATAGAACCCAAAGGAGATGGATTCATTGTTCAAATCTGGGCCAAAGATCCCACAAATCCAGATAATGTCATCGATTACTCCAAAGCTGTCTCAGATAAAGCCGAAGTCCTCAATGCCGCTGCATGGTTGGCCAATAAACTCAGAAAAAAACTCGGTGATATTTCTGCAGACGCAAGAGCGGCCATGTCAGGTGAAACATTCACCACTGCTTCTCTGGTAGCCATGAATGCCTATACCGCTGGTCAGGAACTCAATCGAATAGAAAAAACCGATGAAGCCATCACCAAATATGAAGAGGCAATAGCAGCAGATCCTAATTTTGGAAGGGCCTATACAGGCCTTGCAGTTGTCTATGCAAACCATGGAAATAGAGAAAAAGCAGAAGAATACTTTCAGCAGGCACTGTCACTCATCGATCGCATGTCAGACCGGGAGAAATTCCGTACACGCAGCGTTTATTACTTAATGCAGCGTGACCACAAAAAAGCCATTGATGCTCTAACCGAACTCGTCAATACGTATCCTGCAGATTTTACAGGTACGACAAACCTCGCTCTCGCTCACTTTTTTGCACACAATTATTCTGAAGCCAAAGATGTTGGGCAAAAAGCTATTGAGCTTTATCCCAATTTCATTACGCCAAGATTCAACCTCAGCTGGTTTGCCCTGGCTGATGGTGACTTTAAAATGGCCGAACAGGAAGCCCAGAATGTCATTAAAATTAATGCTGCGTACGACGAAGTTTATGTTATCACGGCCCTTTCAAAACTCGCTCAAGAACAACCTGAGGAAGCAATCAATATCTACACCAACTTAAACTCTTTGTCTCCGGAAGGAGAATCTTTGGCCTCCCTGGGTTTGGCCGACATCGCTCTTTATGAAGGCCGGGTTTCAGATGCTGTAAGTATCCTTGAAACCCGACTTAATCAAGATCAGAAGGAAGGCCGAACAGGTTTTGCCACTTACACATGGATTATGCTCTCAAAAGCACTCCTCAGAAAAGGAAAAACCTCTGCTGCTGTCCAAGCCGCAGAACAAGCGGTCGCTTCAAGCAGGCAGGTAGGGACATTATTCAGGAGGGCCATGATCGCCCTTGAAACCAGAGATGAAGCTCAAGCCGTATCTCTTGCAGAGGACCTCCGGAACCGGCTTGGACCTGAACCAAAAGCCTACGCCAAACTCATCGAAGGTAAAATAGCCGAGAAAAAGGGTGAGATCCACGAAGCCATCGATCTCTATACTGCCTCTCTTGAAATTCTAGATATGTGGATCACTCGGCTGTCTATAGGTAAAGCATATCTCCAAATCGAGGCCTGGACCGAGGCCTACTCAGAACTGGATCAGTGTTTGAACCGCCGGGGAGAAGCCACCTCGGTCTTTTTTGACGACACGCCCACTTTCCATAACTTTCCACAAGTCTATTATTATATCGGAAGGGCACAGGAAGGTTTGAAAAGCCAGGCTGCAGCCGATTCCTACCAGAATTATTTAGACATCACATCAAAACAGGATTGGGACGATCCTTTGGCTGAAGATGCACGACAACGGCTGGAATCTTTAAATTCAAATAAAATCTAATTCATCTACTCGAAGTTCTGGACTATTCTGGCTTATCTTCCCTTTTTTTCTCAGGCGATGAGGAATCTAGTTCTTGAATTTTTATGTCTTCAGGTTTAGATATGGTCTTTGAGACCTGCTTTTGTTCAGGCTGAACAATTTGTCTTTTGTATGGAGTATGGCCCCGGCTGCTGACAATGAGAGAGATGGCAAAGAGAATAATGCCCACAGCACAGACCACAACGGCGACCTGGACAACAGGAGAAAACAGAAAATCAATCAATGAGAGATGGATCCATTCGGTTTTATCGACAATCAGATTCTGAAGCTCTGTTGACCAAGAATGTGAATACGGCCGGATGTAGAGGACCCAACGAGCAAGATGTTTGAAAAAGAGGGAAGACGTTAGCGGGAAAAGGCCGCCGACCAGAATAGAGATTCCTGACCATCTGAAAAAACTCGCCGGAGAAGTCGCCGCAATCAATGCTGCTAAAAATATAAAAGTTACAGGAAATAAAAACAGAAAATAGGATAGCCATGTAACCATCCTGGATATCCCTAATGGAAAAAAACGAACATCTTCAAACAAAGTGATATCATCAGGAATATCATACTCGATTGAATCACGCATATCCGCAAATATCGACTGGATCGTTTCTCTATCCGGACGGCAGGCTTTCCGGGAAAACCAGTCGAGGTCATCTCCCCTGAAACGTTCCCACCGCCTCTGCCCCATATCATCACAGAGTGGCAGTTTGTCTAAAACGTCCTCAATATAGCGAAAGAATTCCTCATGAACTAACGCCTCTTTTAAGGGACGAAGATCAAAAACAAGTGTTCTCATTCTCCGGGTTCCTTTAAGAATACCATTCAGATCTTCGAGGAGTTCTGACAGTTCATGATCCATCCAGTCTTCTAAACCGATCCGCTGCATCAATTCTCTTGGTGAAATCTCGACGCTGCCCGCCGCTTCAAACCATGCCCTGGTATTGGGATCGGAAATCACGTTTCTTTTCTGCCCCTCTTCAAACACCTCATCGATCATACGGGGAATTTCTGCAATGATTTCCTGTGGAAATTCAGTGATAAACTCGGGTGAAACAGCCGCCTTAGTTATACCAACGGCCCAGATGATTCCAAAAAGCAAGGGAAGTCCAAAAAAGATAATCATAAGAAGACCGATTATTTTCCTAAAAGTGTTCATGGAATTGCTCCCTCCAATAAAAATTCATCCGACATTATTCTATACGTATGAACTGGACTGAAGGTTTCTTCTGTACTCACATATAGAAAAAATGGATAATGACGGCAATCATGGTTGAACTGAAAAAAGACATCAGGCTGTACGGTTTGATTATGGTAGCGATTGGTTCCTGCATTGGGTCGGGGATATTTTTAACTCCTTCGCAGATTGCCGGTCACCTCCCAGCTCCCCTTCTCATTCTGCTGGCTTGGGGATTGGGAGGTGTCATCACACTCACAGGTGCCTTAACATTTGCGGAACTCGGCGCCATGTTCCCACAAGCTGGAGGCGTCTACGTCTATTTAAAAGAGGCCTATGGAGACCTGTTCGGTTTTTTATACGGATGGGTCTATCTCGTTGTCATCACATCGGGCGCCAACGCCGCTTTGAGCATTGCATGCGCATATTACCTTGCTTTTTTGATTCCCCTAAATGAGACCGGCATCAAAATTGTGGCCATACTGGCCCTTGTTGTTGTGACTTTTGTCAATGTTCTTCGCGTCCGGGCGGCCGAAGTTTTCACCAACGTTTTTACCGGATTTAAACTCGTGGGGATCGCGGCGGTGATCGGAATCGGACTCTTTTTTGGAAAAGTTAGATTTAATCCATTTGAATCGGCCACAAGGGCAGAAACAGGAAGCCTCACAGCAGCGTTTGGACTGGCGCTAATCGGTGTGCTTTGGTCATATGGAGGGTGGCAGCACGCGTCTTTTGTTGCCGGAGAAGCCCGCAATGCCCGGCGAAATATCCCCAGGGCTATGATTCTCGGTTCCATTGTCGTTGCTGCTGTGTATCTTCTTACAAATCTGGCCTATCTCTTCCTTCTTCCTGTCGAACAAATTGCCGCCTCTCAGAGTATCGCCGCCGACGCCCTCTCTGCACTTTTTCCTTTTGGTGGAATCCTTATAGCCGTCCTCATCGCCATTTCTACATTTGGAACTCTCGGTATATATACTCTTTCCGCACCTCGAATTTATTACGCCATGTCTAAGGACGGATTATTTTTTAAAAAATTGGCATGGGTTCATCCTAAATTCCGAACACCTATTTATGCAATTCTGGTTCAATCTGCCTGGGCGGTTGTTCTTCTGCTCTTCTGGGGGACTTTTGAAGACTTAATCACCTATGTTGTCTTTACCGACTGGATATTTTTCGGCCTAGCAGCCGTGGGTGTCCTTGTTCTTCGTTATAAACGAAAAGATTTGGCCCGTCCCTATAAAACGTTCGGTTACCCGGTTGTCCCCTTGATCTTTATTTGTATCACTTTTCTTTTTGTGCTTAACGCCCTGATCGCAAAACCTCTCCATGCCTGGGCAGGCCTCATCCTCATCTTCGTTTCCCTTCCTATCTACTATTATTTTAAGAGAAGAAAGCGAAAGACTGGATAGCGCATTAATTTTCAGCAGCCCACTCCAAGACCACAAGGACGGGAAAATGATCGGACGCCTTTTGGTCTTCAATGACCTGGACATTGACAACTTTCCACGGATCCCTTGAGCGAATGAGAACATAGTCGACCTGAGAGTGTGGGGCAGAGGCATCCTTCCATCCATCTTGAAGCAGGACATTCATAGGCGGACTTCCCCTTCGAGCATTCAGATCCCCGGCGAGAATGACCGGAACATCATCTATTTCCGAAAAAAGAAAGCGGATTCTTGTCATTTGTTCGAACCGTGTCTCTTCACTTTGATGGCAGAGGTGTGTGCCTACAAAAATAAACTCTGGCAATGGTTCATCTGGCATCACCCTAGCAGCCAGGGCAACTCTTGGTTCCTGACCGGGATGATAAGGAAGGGCGTATATTCTTTCGTCTTTCAAGGGAAACCGCGAGAGGAGGGCTTCCCCGTATTCTCCTCCTTGAAAGTACATGGCTCTTCCAAAGATTGCTCGCAATTGAGTGAGTTCACCAAGAAGGCTGGCTTGATCTATCCCAGTCGAACGCAGGGTTTTATAGTCGACTTCCTGCAGGGCCACGATATCAGGATTTATATCTCGGATAATTTTTGCCAGACGTTCATAATCAACTCTATTGTCCGTCCCCTCTCCGTGATGGATGTTGTATGTGAGGACACGCAGTTGAGGTTGTGCCCTCATGTTTTTCCCCTTGATCCCCACACATCCAAAAAGAACCAGCACAAGAAATGTCCAGAGAAAATTCTTCAAGAGTGACAATTCTGTTTGAGTTAAATGCATTTCATGTCTCTACTATCATAGAATAAAGGGAACAAGGGTTTTTCTCTTTTTAGGATAATCCGGGAATGTCTTGAGGTACCAGTTGTGATTAGCAAATGCCCGGGGCGAAAGGTTGGCCATTGTCCATAAAGCAAATGCGGCTCCCGGCAGACACCAAGTCGCCACCGCCCAACCAAACCATTCCAAAATTTCTCCAAAATAATTTGGAGAAGAGACGTACTTAAACCCACATTCCGCACTTTGAGAGTGTGCATTTTTCGAATTAATTCCTCCATCG
>CAZLLG010000203.1:0-7008 GCA_964560275.1 uncultured Eubacteriales bacterium
CGGCTGTTGACATAAATCCGCCTCCCGAATGTCCAAAAATGCCCACTTTATCGATATTGATAAAATCATGTCTATCAGCCAACTGTTCAATAGCAGTTTTTTTATCGGCCAAGCCGTAATCTCTCAAGTTTCCGTAGCCGTAATTGTGATACCATTTCGAACGGCTGGGATGCCCCCCACGGTTTCCGACAGTGATAACGATAAAACCAAATTGAGCAATTCTGAAATTCCTGTCTCCTCTGGAAGAAAAGGATTTGGAAACCGATTCTGTCTGCGGACCGGGATAGACATAAGCAAGGATTGGGTAACTTTTGGTCTCATCAAATTCAAAGGGTTTGTACATAACTCCATAGATGTCGGTGATGCCATCGGCAGCTTTGACCTTGAAAGGCTCGGGATACTTAAAACCTGCAGCAAAAAGGAGAGAGAGGTCGGCCGTTTCCAGATCGGCGATTTTATTTCCTGAATTGTCCCTCAATATAGACACAGGAGTTGTATCCACCCGAGAAAATGTATCAATGAAATATTGGCCCGAATCATTTGAGGAAACGCTGTGGTTAAAATTGTCTTTATTGAGCAGTTTGAATCCGGTTCCGTCAAGATTGACACGGTAAAGATGTACATAGTAGGGATCTTCTCCTTCTTCTCTGCCGTTGGCTGTAAAATAGAGAACCCTATTCTTTTCATCGATCCTAACGATATTTTCACAATGGAAGGGGCCGGATGTCAGCTGCTTTTTCAGGTTTCCGTCGCCATCATAAAGATAAAAATGAGCCCAGCCATCCCTCTCCGACCAGTGAATGAGCTCCTGGCCGTTGTTGACAAACCCAAGCCTCCGTGTTTCAACATACGTGTTGAGCCTTTCCTCGATCAACACCGTCACATCGCCTGTGTTTGTATCAGCCACACAGATGTCTATTCGCTTCAAGTCGCGGCTGGTCCTGGAAAAATAAAGTTTATCCGGGGAGTCGGACAGCCATTTTGAAGCGCGGAAACGGTCATCTCTTGTGTTAACCGGATAGGTATAGCTAAAAAGTGAAAGGGTCTGATCTTTGAACGAATCGGCTTTGATTTTGACCATTTCTTTTTTTTCGAGATCATAAACCAGAGCTTCAACCTGAGGAGCTTCGGCTTCTCCCGGCATGTGATATTTGTAAGTCTCCAGAGTTGGTCTAGGATCTGCTACAGAGTTGATCACCCAAAGATCTTTGACTTCACGTGAATCCGTTCTGGTTGTGGCGAATTTTTTTGAATCGTGAGACCACAACACATAGGCGGATTTTCGCTTATCCTTGTCCTTTTCCTTAGTGACATTGTTTTCTCCTCTGCCACCTCTGTGATAGGAGTAGTATTCCTCACCGTCTGTAGTCAACTGGATTTCTTCAATAGTTTCATCATCGGGATTGTTCAGCCATTTTTCATAGTCGGCCTTGGACATAGAATAAAGATTGTAATTTCTGCCGAAGATGACTGTTTCTTCGTCCGGCGAAATACTGGCCCAACTGGCCCTGTTGGGTTCATCCACAAAGTCCTCCAACATGGACAGTTTTCCCGTGGCCAAATCGTATTCGAAATGATGGAACTTTTGGGCTTCCTCTTTAGCTTTTTCTATTTCGCTCTTTTCCTTCTCCTTTTTTTCTTTGTCTTTCACTTCATTTTTTTCGACATCCTTTTCTTCCACCTTTTCTTCATCTTTCTTTTCCCATTCTGCTTGCCTTTTCTCAGCTGCTAAAACATCCTCATTTTTCTCAACTTTAAAATAGATGATCTTTTCATTCTTGATGAATTTGATGGTGTCGATAGGGAGATGCTCCGCGTCATAGGGATCCATGGTCACCTTGGACAGCATAGCTGCCATTTTGACGGTATCAAATATGGGTTTCTTCGTTCTTTTAGCTGGATCCACAATATAAAATGTCTTGCCCTCGCTTGTTTCATACACATACCAAAAACGTTCACTCAGTTTCAGCCAGTGGGGGCTGATACTTTGTGAAAAAACCATTTTTCTTAATTGGTCCCCAGAAAACCTTTCAGCCAGTTTGTAGTTGGCTTTTGTGATTGGTGTATTTTCTGCAAATGATTGTGCCGCAAATGTTAAAAGGAAACCAATACAGACAAACGCTGTAAAAATTTGAGTCGCTGATTTCAATTTTCTTTTCATTAAGTCCCTCCAAATATTATTTTAAATATTGAAGAATATCCGTGGTTTGAGGACGGATAAGAAAAAGGGTGAGTTTTCTAGAGCAAGAGAGGATTTTTCTCATTGGAAGAAGTCAAATTATATGAATTAGTTATCATAAAAACAAGATTTTATTGCGATTTATTTCCTCTTTTGCTTTATAAATGGAGATAAATTGCAAGACACAGGCAGAGACAAAGTTGTATACTTGTTCAAAAAAATGCAAAATTCTCTACGGGAGATTAAAATGAACAAACGGCTTCAAACTTGTCTTTCTCTCTCTTTCTTAGGTCTCGTTTTTCTATTTTCTGGTCAAATACTTGGACAGGAAGGAAAAAACGAGGTTTTAGCCATAACACATGGGCCGTATCTTCAGAATATTACTAAAAATTCCGCCACAATCATGTGGTTTACAAATAAAAATTGTGTGACGAAAATTGAATATGGTACGGGCGAAAATTTGCGCACTTTCCCTCAATGGGGAAGCCTTGTACAGACTGCTGTCAGCAGTTCCCATGGCCTAATTGAGGCCAATACTAAAAACCACAAAATTGTCATCCGCGATCTGGAACCAGGAAAATCATACAGATACCGCGTTATCTCAAAAGAAATCAAACAATTTCAGCCCTACGAGGTCCTCTTTGGGACAACTGTTGTCAGTGATATTTTCGCCTTTAAAACACTCAATCCTCGGCAGGAATCAACGACATTTTATGTCGTCTGTGACATCCATGAAGATGCCGAAAGACTGAATTCTCAAATTCAATCTGTTTCCTGGGATGGGATCGACATGATTTTTCTCAATGGCGACACTATCGACCATTTTGAAGATGAAAAACAAATATTTGATGGTTTTTTGGATACATGTGTGAATAAGTTTGCTAAAAACACGCCTTTTATTCTTATCAGGGGGAATCATGAGACTAGAGGTGTTCTTGCAAGGCATCTTCCTAACTATGTCCCTCCAAGAGACAACAGGTATTACTATTCATTCAACCATGGACCCGCTCACTTTATTATTTTGGACACTGGGGAAGATAAATCCGATGCTCATCCTGTATATGCGGGTTTGGCTGATTTTGACAAATACCGGAATTTACAGGCTAAATGGCTGGAAAACAATTCCAAAAAAGAAAATTTCTCGAATGCGGCGTTCCAGATTGTAATTTGTCATATTCCTCCTTATACAGGAAGAGAAGGAAGAATCGGACATGGACAGCAGTATATAAGGGAATCATGGGGACCAATTTTTAACGATTCTGGAATAGATCTTCTTATCTGCGGACACACTCACCGGTTTGCCATACTCCAGCCCGATAATGAACACCATTACCCAATCGTCATCGGAGCAAAGGATACTATTTTTAAAGTTCATGTTTCTGGGGACAAATTAACACTGGATGTTCTCGAATCAGATGGACAGAAAAGAGAATCCTTATCTATTTCAGCAGACGTTTTAAAATAAATCTGTATAACGGATTTCTTGCCTTTAATTTTAAAACGTCTTCGTATGTTTCTGAAATATCATCACGATCCCCGAGAAGAAATTCGATCAGGTCGTCCTCATTGATCCAATACTGTCGGCCAATTCGGATTGACCTTAATTGACCCGACTTTAGCAGCTTCAAGGCTGTCACTTTAGATATGTCCAGTTTCTCCATCAGGTCCTTGACTGTATACTGCTTTATCTCTTTTTTACCAAATTCTAAAATCCTCATTTTAACAAGCTATACTTTATTATGCTTTAATATACTTATTTATACCTAATGCACACTTTTATGTCTTTTTCAATAATATACTAAATTATTATCCATTTTTTTGAATACGATCGATTATTTTATTTGATCTGTGTAGAAAACTGCGTCCCCATCATTGGTTTCTTTCGGATCTTTTGTAGGCCTCCATGCAAAATATAAAGGTTTAATATTCCTCAGAAGATCTAGAACGACCTGATACTGGCTGGAAGGAGCAAAATAATATATTTTTTCTTCAGAGTAATAAGGCTCAGGTGGTCTTTCTCCTTCAGATGCAAACACGGCCTGTCCGACGTTTGTTCCTTCCGAATACAAAGTTATCATTTTGTCTCCCCAGCGTGTCCTCTTCCCCCGTTTATCGATGCTGAAAATCTCAATGACATAGGCATCGATGACATAACTTTTCAAATTCATAGACATAGTAAACTCCTCTTTATCCTATTCTTCTCTATCATCTCCAGTGTACTAAAACTCGACTTCTTTGTCTCTCACTCAAAACTTGTCAAATGAAGTAAAAATACAATACACTATGGGGGAAATGAGCCAGAAATTCAGCATCGAAATATCTCACGTAAAAAAGCCAATTTCAGTCGAAAAGAATATTCTACTTGCAGATGCCCTACAAAAAGCAGGGATTAAACTACGAGCGGACTGCGGACGGATTGGAGTGTGCGGAAAATGTTTGGTCAATATTACAGAGGGATATCTTTCACCAATCAAGGAACGCGAAGAATCCTTTCTTATAGAGAAAAATCTTGAAAAAACATTCCGGCTTGCCTGTCTCTTTCACATAAAAAGTGATCTGAAAATTGTTATTCCTGGAGAATCTCTTGATCAAGAGCAAAATATTTTAAAAACCGGTATTCAAACTCCTGTGACCTTGGATCCGTCAGTAAAAAAGTTTTATGTGCAACTCCCAAAACCCTCCATTGCTGCACCACTGTCTCTCATTGAACTTTTCCAAAAGAACTTGAAGAAACCAAAATTATCGGTTCCTCTAGAATTGCTCAAAAAAGTGCGTCCAATCCTCGAAAAAAACCAATACAAAATTACAGCCGTTATTTACAGAAATAAAGAAATTATCGACATCGAAGACGGCAACACCTCGAATCACTGTTATGGGCTAGCGATCGATTTAGGCACCACAACACTTGTCGTTGAACTCATTGATCTCAATTCAGGGAAAAGTATCGAGACGGTGGCCTTAAAAAACAATCAGACTCAATTCGGTACCGATGTCATCTCCAGGATAGGATTTTCTATTTCCGAAAAGTCCAACCTGGAAAAGCTGAAAGAGGTCGTCCTCGAAAACCTCAATCAAAAAATTGCTCAGATTCTGTCTAGACACAAAATCCCCTCGTTTTATGTCTATGAGATCGTTCTTTCCGGCAATACAACCATGAACCATATCCTGCTAGGACTTCCTCTTGAATCCCTTTCCCAAACTCCTTTTAACGCACTGTTTTCTTCTCTTCCTGAACTGCCGGCAAACTCATTTGGTTTTAAAATCCATAACAGCGGAAAACTCTTTGTGGTCCCGAATATCCGGAGTTTTGTGGGGGGAGATATATCGGCAGGTCTTATCGCGTCTGACCTTTTGAATAAAAAAGGGAGTTTTCTGTTTATTGACCTTGGAACAAACGGTGAAATCGTTCTTAAAACAGATACAGGCAGTCTAGCCACATCCACGGCAGCCGGGCCGGCCTTTGAAGGGATGAATATCAGCTGCGGTATGCTGGCATTACCTGGGGCCATTTACAAAGTCGGTAATCTCAAACCAAATCAGCTGGACACTGTTCAGGAAAAACCCGCTCTAGGCATTTGCGGGACGGGTTTGATCGATGCCACAGCTGCTGCTCTTGATATGGGTTTATTATCTCCAAAGGGTAAAATTTTGGACGAATCCGGCAAAATCGAGTTAACTCCGAAGCTTTCTCTTACTCAAAAAGACATTCGGGAACTGCAGCTCGCCGTGGCCGCTGTCAAGTCAGGGATCAGGATGATAATGGAGAAAAAAAACCTCTCTCTTGATTTGCTCGATGGGATATTTATCGCTGGAGCCTTCGGGAATTACTTAAATATTCACAACAGTATTCAAATTGGTCTTCTCCCACCGATCCCTGAAGACAAAATTCATTTTGTCGGAAACTCTTCAATAGCCGGTGCTAAAGCCCTGCTCATCTCAGATCCACTTCGCGAAGATGTCAAGGCACTCTCAAAAAAGATTGTGTTTTTCTCCCTGGCTACAAATGTTCAGTTCCAGGAATATTTTGTGGATTCTTTAGACTTTCCTCAACAGTCCTAATTTCCCATCACTGTCTTTACAAGATCTACAGCTGAGGCGGCATCGGGCGCATAACCATCCGCTCTGATTTCATCTGCATAGGATTGTGTGATGGGGGCTCCGCCGATTATAACTTTAACTTTGTTCTTGAGTCCGGATTCCTCGAGGGCCTCGACCATACCCTTCATAAACACCATCGTTGTTGTGAGAAGAGCCGACATCCCTAAAACATCGGGATTTTCTTTTTCCACAGACTCCAGAAATTTTTCTTTAGGAACATCCGCACCCAGATCTACGACTTCATATCCTGCACCTTCCAGCAGCATGGCGACAATGTTTTTTCCGATATCATGCAAATCTCCCCCACATGTGCCAATGAGGATCTTTCCTAGTGGTTCTATATTGGCCTCTGCAAGAAGAGGACGGATAATTTCCATACCTGCCTTCATGGCCCTAGCTGCCACCAATACTTCAGGGATAAAAATCTCATTATTCTTAAACTGCTCACTGATGACATTCATACCGGCAACCAAACCCATATTTAAAATATCGCCGGCCGAAATATTCTGGCTTAAAGCATCTTCTGTAATGTTTTTTGCCGCATCTGCATTCCCTTTTACAACTTCTACTGCCAAATCTTCTAATATTGCCAATTTTTCCTCCTCACTTATGATTTTTATTTGCCCCCTTTCATCTATCATATCCCATTTTTAATGTAAAGAAGGATTATTACATTTGTCAAGGCAACGCAAAAACTTCCGGTTTTCGGCAACGCAAAAACTTCCGGTTTT
>CAZLLG010000204.1:0-6962 GCA_964560275.1 uncultured Eubacteriales bacterium
AAGAAAAAATGGATTTTGGTTCTAAAAGGTGGCTTATATGCACTAGTTCCTTTAGACATAGGAGTAAAGGGCTCTGAGGATTTCATGGTTCATGACTTTATTATAGCTTCTCACTTGGTAAAGCCTTATTTTATAAGCTTTTGGTCAGCTTTGAACTATCACGGTTTATCAGATCAAATACCTAAGTCTGTTTTTATTGCTATAAAAAAAGCTAAAAAGTCGTTGGCAATTTTAAATAGTGAATTTGTATTTGTAAAACTTAGTGAAGAAAGATTCATAGGAATAGAAAAAATTGAAATCGAAGGTCAAGAGGTTAACATATCGAATATAAACAAAACAATAACAGACTGCTTAGATCATCCTGAACATTCCGGGGGCATTGAAGAAGTAGCAAGGGCAATTTGTTTTAATCATGAAGAATTAAACTTAAGGAAAATTAAAGACTATGCCTTAAAAATGAGAAACATAACAATACTAAAAAGGCTTGGTTATATTCTTGATAGAACAAGTTTACTGGAAGATTATAAAGATGTCTTTAAAGATATCCAGATGACCAAAGGATATTCAAAGTTAGACACAATCAGCCAGAAAAAAGGCAAATATAATGAAAAGTGGAAGCTGAATATTAATGTTGATATAAAGCCTCAAAGGTGGATGTATTGATAGACAGGAGAGAGCTTCTAGCAAAAGCGCGCGAAAAAAAATTAAATCTTAGTATTATTGAAAAGGACTATATTTTAGGCTGGCTGTTGTTTGGCTTTTCTCAAATAAATTCTCTTGTTTTTAAAGGCGGAACAGCTTTATCAAAAATATATTTTCCTGAGATCTGGCGTTTGTCAGAGGATTTAGATTTTAGCCTTTTAGATGATAATTTTACTGTTATTTCTGAAAGCATTGAGGAAATATTTAAACTAATTGAGAAGACATCCGGGATTCAATTTAATCTAAAGAGTAAGTTTTCAAATCCCGATTATTTGCAGTTGAAAATTCAGTATCATGGAGTGATAAGCAGAAACTGGATTAAAGTAGATTTTATGAAAAATGATATAGTTGATAAGCCTGTAAAAAAATCTCTGAAGAAAGAATATTCAGACTATAAAGACTTTAGTGTAAAAGTTGAGTCGTTAGAAGAAATATTCTGTTCTAAGCTTAGGACAGTAATAGAGCGAAAAAAATGCAGAGATTATTTTGATTTGTGGAAACTGTTAAAATTATCTGTTGATATGAATAAAGTAAAAAAGATTATTGGGAAAAAGCTTGATATTAAAGGCATAAACTTTACCTCTATGATTCAAATCTTTCCTGATGATTTAAATGAAATTCTATTTCCTTATTGGGATCGAGAATTAGGAAGGCTAGTCAATCCTTTACCAGATTTAGAATCGGTTTTAAAAGAATTGAGGATATCAATCAGAAGAAATTTTTTCAATAAGAGATAAACGGAACTATCAATTATGCTTTAATTCTAGCTTGGCCTGAATATAGGATGGCAGTTCTCACAGAGATAATCGTTTCCATCAATCGTATAAGCATCATATCCAAGTGATATTATTTGACTGCACTTTGCACATCTCGTAGGTTCAAATTCAGGAGGATTATCAAGTTTTTCAAAGTTGTATTCATTTGTTCCATAATAGACATACATCTCTGTTTCAAAATCATTTTTGCACTTTTGGCACTCTTTCCAATTTCCTTTGTGGTTTTCATGGAGGTGATAAGTACAAAGTGTGTACCGTTCGTGGTTTCTGTAACAGCTGTTATGCGCATACGAAAAAAGAACGTATTCATCTGAATCATCACAGATCCAGTTTCCGCAGCATTCAGTCTTCGTTATATTTTTTGTTTTTCCACACAATCCACATTTTGGTCTATCTATCCGGGAAGACACTTTACTTTTTGGGATTTGCTGTGTTTTTTTTGTTTTGGGCATATTAAGCATTTTGCATTATATATAGATCACCGCCAGAATAAAAATCATTTTATCAAATTTTGCGAAGATTTTGTTTAGACTACTTGCTTCAATAAATTGTTCGTATTGTGATGTTATGATATAATTTCGAACCACAAAGACCAGAATGGTGACACAGTCGAAAAAAAGTGCGTGTTCTAGAATCGCTAAGTTGTTGATTATAAACGTGCCGGGGTGGCGGAATTGGTAGACGCAAGGGACTTAAAATCCCTCGTAGGTGATCCTACGTGCCGGTTCGAGTCCGGCCCTCGGCACTTTGGAATCCCTGTTTTCCCCTGGAAATTTTCGATTCCCTAAAAGTTTTTCATTAAACACTATTCATCCAAAAGAAAAACAAAATTTTAAATGCGGAATTAATACTAGATTCACTCCCAGAAGTTTTGCCTGAATTTTAGAATCGCCATTTCGAGACGGGAAAATTAGAATCCCAAAATTTCTTCAGTTCAACTAATACTGATTCAGCCAGCCGGAAGACAAGAGGTGCTGCAATATATAAAAAGACTACAATGGAGAATGCTATGATACAAATTTCACTGAATGATAAGTCTTTCATGACGACAAATGGTCTCCACAATACACTAAACTCGGGGATGTACCAACTGTAAGCCTCGGTGGCGAATTTATTTTCTATGAGGCTCTCCAGAGTACTTAAACCAAAAACCGTTCCATTGATTCCAATCCAGAATGAAAGTGCTAAGACAACTAGTGTTAACAAATCCTGAAAGATCCTTACTCTTGATGATGAAAGACGAACAGCAAGAGCCATCGAGGCTGGTATGGAAGCGAACAGGAAAAACCTTGGCCCCCAAACCCACCCTCCATACCACGCCCACCACTTTGCATAAACTAGAATAAGTCCAACAACAAACCATATCCATAGTTTGTAGCTTATGTAGATTTCTTCTTTATATCTCAGGAAATATTTCCGTACAGAAAGAAACATTCCAGGGGCAAAAAAGATGATACCTTTTCCAAACGATAAGAGAATAGAAATAAAACCAAAAAAAAATGGATAGCTAAATTCTGGCAAACCCGAATATGGCATAAAAGTCCTGTACCCAGAGTTTTGGTGATAGCCAGTGTCAAAAAGTGAACCTCGACGAATCCATGCCTCAGCAAGGATAATCACTATCACAGTGAGAAAAATGAGAGCATACCTCCATCTTTTTCTTTTAAGAATGAGCACAAGTACGACGAGCACAAGACCGATTGCCGATGCTGGAATATTAGCTGCTCCTAGAATAATGGTGATATAGCCCAGTTTGACATATTTCTTCGTTGTTACAGCCAATATCCCGAAAGCAACGAGAACGGCTGTGAATACCTCCCCGAAATACATGCTGAGATGTTGAGGAAACATCGATCCTAATATGAGAATTAGATAAAATTTTCGACGAATTGATCCGTCTAGATAATCTTTGAGAATTTTATTAATTAGGAATAGACCCAATACAAAAAGAAAAAAATTGTACTTGGCACACAAAGCTAGGGGAGAGCCGATAACTTTGCCGATTAAATAGATCGGAGAGGAAAACAATGGGCCGATGAATGAATATGCCATCTGGGACAATTCACCTTGATTGAATAGCATTTCTAAGGCCCGAAAACGAGTCATGCCATCAGAGACGATATGAAACTTTAACTGAAATAAGAAAACTATAAGAGCAAGGACAATTAGAATCTGTTCCACTCGTACTAGGATTAAAGAGGAAGAAGCTCGTGTGGTTGATTTATTCATTTGTGGAATATTGAAAAAATACCCAAAACACCTTTCATTCGATTGCTCTCTATTTTCTCTCCCTTTATGACATGTTGGCTTATTCTCATATATAAAACTGCTTAATTCAAGTATTTTTAATATAAGTTCTTTTTATAACTTTTGCCTACAGTCATTGCTTTAAAACAGAGGCTTATTCTAGCAAAAGATCTGGACTTATGTTTGGGGAGGAGGTCCCCGAATAAGTAACATAAAACATAGTGATTTTGCATATCATAGAACGGAAAGATATAATGCTTCAACGAGTGGATCAAAACGTTAGGAGGGATGAAATGAATAATAGACAGCTTCCAATGGGGAGAAGAAAATTCATCATATCTGGTGTATTGACCTCTCTGTCGATTTTGATTCTTCCTGTTTTAAAGCTTTTTGGCCGGTCCGATTTTTCTCGAGCCTGTTGCCCTAGAGAACCAGATGAGCTGTTAGAAATTGCTTCGAAATACGGGGCCGAATTCGGTGGAGACGAAAATGTCTGTATTTGAAGTGGAAAGCTGGCTTGTAGCCGAGGGAAAAGAGACAGAACACCAAAAGGCTTTGCGTGGTTGGTTGAAATGGGTTAAGGACCACCGTGATCTTTTTAAAGAGTGGAAGAGCGTCCGGTATTTCTATAAAAAAGTGGCTGGGAAAGATTCCAATCGACATTTTATCATGTGGGAATACGACAGCCTGGCCGACTATGAGGCCTACAAAAAAAGGCGCAAGGATTACTCGGGTCCTTATGCCGAATATAAAACAGTGGATCCCTATTACATGAACGTATTTAACCACAGCGGGATGACGCTGGAATTTTGGGAAGACCGTGAGAGAGACTTGTGGATAGAAGGGGATTAGAGTTCGGAAGCGATAAGGGCTGCACCGAGGGCGACAACCATCTGAGGTTCCTCAGGACGCTTTATCGTTCTTCTCAATTTGTCTTCCAACAGCGCATGAAGACAGTCATTCTTTGCGCCTCCTCCAACAAATAAGATGTCCTCTTCCACAGGGATTTTGGCAATCATGGCGTGCAGGCGGGTAGCAATTGAGACATGTAAACCCAGTGCGATTTTTTCTTTAGGTTTTCCGGACGTAATAAGAGAGATCACTTCGGATTCAGCAAACACCGTGCACATGCTGTTGATCACAACGTAATCAGACGCTATCTGCGCGGTTTGAAAAAATTTTTCGATGTCCATACCGAATGTCTGTGCCATAAATTCCAAAAATTTTCCTGTTCCTGCGGCACATCTGTCGTTCATCTCAAAATCAATGACCGTTCCTTTGTTATCTAAAAAAATGAGCTTTGAATCCTGACCGCCCATATCGAGAACCGTCCGGCATGTGGGAAATAGAAAATGAGTGCCTTTGGCACACGCTTTGATCTCCGTTACTCGATGGGCACCATAATTGGCGCTGACGAGATGTCTTCCATATCCTGTAGCCACAACTCGAGAATTTTCAAAACGTTTGAGCGATTCTTTGACACGAGGAAGAGGATCGTGGCCTGTTTCAAAAATTTCTGAATGCCGGATTTTTCCTTCAACAATCTGAATAATTTCCGTCGTTCTGGACCCAAGATCGACACCGACAAAACTGGTCATGGCGAATCCAACAATAGCTCTGCAAAGGCCTCTATCCGTGTGCGAATTTGTCCGATGTCTTCTTGGGAATAGTCTGTCACAATCTTTATGGATGGAATCCCAATTTTCTTAAGGGAGTTTTCCACAATTTTTGCTTCGACGTTATACGTATGACAGTACTGGAGAATACTTTGGACGACCCCCTTGACATGATAATCTTTGACAAGATTCTGGAGGTTATCTATACGTTCTGTATTGGGGGAAAAACAGGCGCAGTCAATCCCAAAATACCGGTCGGCCACAGCCTCTATTTGTATATCCAGGTCGTTAAGATCTTCATTGACGAGCTCACGGAAATACCTGAGACCGGTACAGGACTCATCGGCTACAATTTGCAGCCCCGAGCTTTCAACGATATGATGAACTTTCGCATATCCCATAGGGGAGGGAGAGCCGGCAAGCAGTACGCGTTGACCCTTCTCCCTGTATGCAGAAATACCGTTATCGACACGCTCCTGGAGTTCTTCAATGAGTGCCTGAGTGTCTTTGATGAAGGCATGGATGTCCTGATTCATAGAGACCTGAACAACCAATAGGGCATCGAGGCCTGAGATAGGGGGGGCATCCAGTTTTCTGAATTCATCTATTTTCTGGAGGGCAGATCTTTTCTGATTGACGAGTTTTATAGCCTCCTTCAGCGCATCCGCAGTCACTGTAACTCCAGAGAGTTCTTCAACCATATCCTTGAATTTATAGACTTCTTCTAGCCAGAGATTGCGGTCGGCTTCATTTCTTCTCTGGGGAACCTCCATGACCTTCATCCCCAGGAGATCCCATGTTTTTTTCTTTGCGTCACAGGTCGTTTCCCCTACGGCAAAATCTTCGAGAGAGGCGTATGGACATGTCTTACTGAGGGCCATCCCGAATGTCGAGCGGATTAAGGGACAGATATCACGGGGGAAAAGTTTGTCGGCATACGATACAGCCCAACCTGAGCCCCCGCACAAAGGGAGAGGAAGAACTTTTGCAGCCAGTGCAATTTCATCCGGAACAAAAATACAGAACGTTCCGATCACCTTGCCGCCATTTTTTCGGAAATCGATAATTTCTGTCACACGCCCGGAATGACTGGAGTGAAATGAGCGGTCAAAAGACTCCATGGTTTTTGGGCGGTATTGTTGAGAAAGGTGTGTTTTTTTGTGGAGGTTGAACATATCCTGGATCAGCTGGTCATGTAGCTCGAGGTCCATCCCGAGCTCTGTCCACATTTTCCTGAAATTGTCCATTTTCAGCTCCTTTCCATCTCTGTTCACCTATTTTCGGTCAAATTAGGATTTATACCAGAGGTAATAGTTAAAGTCAATGACACTAGAACTTCTGGATTCCTCGACTTCTTGATAAAAATAGATACAATAGAATTCAAAGGTGTTTTATGAAAAGCCTTCATGTTGTCCTCCATCAGCCAGAAATCCCTCAAAACACCGGCAGCATTGCACGAACGTGTGCAGCCGTGGGTGCCAAACTTCATCTGATTAAACCACTCGGATTTTCGACGGATAACCGGCATTTAAACCGGGCTGGACTCGATTACTGGCATCTTGTTGAGGTGTTTTACCATGACAGTCTTTCCGAATTATTCAAACTTTATCCATCCGGAAGC
>CAZLLG010000205.1:0-5000 GCA_964560275.1 uncultured Eubacteriales bacterium
CTTTTCTGAAATCGACAAAGAGTGGCTGGAAAAAATTGTCCTTTTGCTTTTAATTTAAACAAATAAACACGAGACAAATCTGTTTCATCGCCAGAAAAAGCCCGTCTATGTCCGCCTCCTCTTCAAGGCTGTGTTTAAACCGGCCGTATGTTCGTCCCAAATTGACAGAAAGAATTCCATTTTCTATTCCGACATTGGCATCCGTCGAACCCAAGGGATCAACTTTGATGTTTTTTACCTGGAGAAACTCAAGAATATCCACAACCGTTTTAATCAGGAATGAATCTCGGGCTCCAGGTATCTGATGCCCCCTGGCCTGTTCATTCAGATCGATGTCCACCTCAACGTCTTCTTCCTCTGCCACAGCACGGCAAATCGATTTAATTTCATGTTGAACTCTTCTTAATTCTTCTCCATTGGGAGAGCGGAGATCTATTGTGAAATAAGATTCTTGTGACACGGCATTTTGCACCTTGCCTCCACCAATCACCCCGATGTTGAGTATTGTCCATTTTTCCAGTGGCTCGGAGAAAAGGTTGATCTTGTAGAGTCGCTCTATGGCCTTGGCGACAGCCAGATTAGGATTGGGAATTCCCCGGCTCAACATGGTATGGGCGCCTGGCCCGCGGTACACCACACGGCCTCCTCCAAATCCGAGCGCACCATAATGAACCCCACCGAGGTCTCCATCTAGGGCAATGACAAGATCTATCTTCTCAGGAGGATTTTCCATAAAAGCACGCATGCCAATAAATCCCTTCTCCTCCCCAACAGTGGCAACAAAATAATAAGTGTTTTCTGGATTGAATCCTGATGATTTTAAAGCACGGACACTCCAGATGAGATGAATGAGGCTGGCTGTGTCGTCTCCAATTCCAGGAGCCTTGAGCACATTGGCTTCACGTATCACTTTAATCTCCCATAGGTCCTGGAATACCGTATCTAAATGGGCGGGAACAACTATTCTTTTTCCTTTGTCTGTACCGAACCATATTCCGACAACATTTCCTGCCTCATCGATATAGACTTCGTCTAATCCTGCAGCAATAAACTGATTTTTCATAAAAACAGCTCTCTTTTCTTCAAACCCGGAGGGAGAAGGGATTTCTGTCAGATAAATCCACTCCTCAATAATTTTCTCTCTGTTGGTTTCGATAAAGGCAAAGACATCTTTTGTCAAGGCTCGATGGGCAATATCAGGCGAAAAGAGAGATTCCTCTCCAAAACTTAAAAAAACCAGCATGGTCATACAGACAATTCCTATAAAGAAATATTTTCGTTTATTCATGTTTACTCCTAATCAGTATAAAACTTGATCACTCTGATCACAGCTTGTTCACAGACAACACAGAACGGCTTATCACCTTTAGTGAACATGAGACAATCGAGCATAGGTCGGTAAAGCGCCTGGGCAGAATACCCCGCTCCCTCGAAAGCACCGACTTTACCCACAAAACGGCTTTTAGCCAGATAATCATCCACTTTTTTGGCATGGTGCAGAGAGAGGTCTTCCGCCTCTTTTTCGGCTTTGTTAACCTCTTCAGGTGGAGCATTATTCCTTTTCAATTCCGCTATTTTTTCATTAAGCTCCTGACGTTTCTTCTGATAGGCGTTATCCATTCTGTCATATTCTTCCTTTTCCCAGGGAGTGGGCACTGCAATTCCTTCTGTGAGGACAGACTTCCATTTGACATTTTGAGGATCATAGAGCGCCGTGATGTTACTTTCTAGAGGTTCAACCCCCCTTGGGTAAAATTCATTGTACGCCACGGATGATGTGTAATACTCGTCGGCCAGCCCGGAGAAAGAATGCCCGAATTCATGAAGGAAAAGGTATTCAACCCACTGGTTGTCAACGGTGAATGTGCAGTAAAAATTATAGATCCCGCCTCCTCCGTACCGCTTATGATTGACCATTATAAACAATGCGTCATAGGGAACATGGGCGGCAATATCTCTGACTGATTTGTTGTCTTCTGTCAAAAGATAGCGCTCGGAGCCCAGAGAATTAAACGATGAATTGACCGCTGTATTCTTGTAAACCCCATGCCGGGGTTCGTCACAACCACTCTCCTGAGAACTTTCGAGGACACCATAAATATTGAAGCGGTCCTTGTATGTTTTATACGGTTCCTGGTTGAAAAACACGTCCTTCAAACGATCTAAATCGGTTTTGAATTTTCCATCTTCTTCAGACGTGTATCCCTCTCCAATGAAGGCAATATCCACCTTTCTGTGAGGATCGCCGGATTTATGAATTACGAAAACCTTAACATCTTGACTTAATTTGTCTTGGAGGATGCTTATGGAAGCGGGATCTATGTCTTGACTAAAGATAGGGTGAAGATGGTTTTCCCTGTCTCTGGCTTCAAGTGTAAACCGGATATGTCTCCTGGGGTAGGGAATGATGGCGGATTCATGATACGTCCGTCTTTCTCCCTGAATCGCCCTGTCCGTCGTCTTGTATTCTCCAAAGTAGCTGTCAAATCCCTTGGAGTAGATGAGTATTCCGGAATCAGACTCGTATATCTTCACATAGTAACGCCCATTGTTGAATGAGTCCAATAAATGACGCTGACTACCCGCCCAGATCCCCTGTTGATAAACCTGATCTATTGTGATCAATTCTTCCTGGGCATTTCCGATATGAAAATAGTCGATTCGCATGGTTTTATCGACAAAATACTTTTCAAATTGGATGTCCGCTTGAGCACAGACAACCAGTGGGCACAAAACAATCAAGAGCAAGAATAATTGTCGGAATCTCATGTCTCCTCCTCAAATTGTTCCCTTCGGTCAAAAACAATTTTTCCAATCACTTCTTTGATCACCTTCACGGCGGCCGCAGCTGTGATTCCGCCCGTATCCCGGTTTGGATTGACTTCGACAACGTCCAATCCCACGATGTTTGCATTGAGTTGATGAAAAATATTGACTACCTGCCTGGTCGACAGACCGCCCGCTTCATGATGAGAAACACCGGGAGCAAATGCAGGATCTAGAGCATCCAAATCAAAAGAGATGTACAGGGGATTGGAGAAATCCAAGACGAGCGAGTTTTCAAAATCCTTCATTTCAATCATGCGAATATTGTATTTATCGGCTTGTCTTCTGTGCTGGCCTGTCGCAGTTCGGATTCCGACCTGCACGATGTTTTGCACCAATCCATCCTCCAGAATTCGAGCAAAAGGGCAGGCGTGTGAATACCGGTCTCCATAGAGTTCTTCATAGGTGTCAGCGTGGGCGTCGAAATGAAGGATATCCAAATCCGGATACTTATTAGAAAAGGCCTTGACAATAGGATAGCTGACAGAGTGGTCTCCGCCGAGAATGATTGGCACGATACCTTTAGAGAGGACATCCCCTATTTTTTCTTCGATCCTGGAAAAAACATCTAAAAAATGGCCCGAGACATCCAAGTCCCCAAAATCTGCCATCCTGATCTCAGTTTTCATGTTTACACCAAGTTCTGTCCACGAATTGATCATTTCGCTGGTTGAAGCCTCTCTTATGGCCTGAGGACCCTTGGCCGGCCCTTTGAGATAGCTGGATTTGTCATCATAGGGAATGCCAATGATGGCCACATCACAATCAGGACCCTTCTGGATGGCTCCTCCAAAATCTGTCATTTCAATCTCCTAGACCAATGGCTGCAAAACTCACAGCCGATTGTGTGGGCTCTTCTTCCCAAAAGTCATATCCAAGAAGCTCCCCTTTAACCTGAGGCAGCACTTCTAAAAGACAGGCAAGAGCGGAAAAACCGCAAACATTATAAAATCCTTTCACTCTCTGAGTCTCTTCCCAAAATCCTTTTACATCCCCAGCACAAATTGCCTCTATAAGCTCCTTATCATGCGCTTTAGCCTTCTGGATAATAGCCCTTGAGGATTCCCCATGACCAAATTTGGGGCCGATGTGGGAAAAATCTACACCTGCGACGCAGAGAACGTCGGAGGAAAGTTCAGCAAGGATTTCCTTCAGAGCCTCCAGGAAAACGTTCAAACCTGGTATTTGACTCGGCCGATTGTAGGAAGCCAAAATCTCATGAAAGGAACCATACAGGACCGGAACGATCTCGAATGAGTCCCCGAATAAATATTGAAGAAAAAGAACCTGAAACTCAATGGAGTGCTCATTAAAGTGAGCAAAGTCATCACTGGCGGAGACGGACATTGAGGCACTCTTAAGCTTCCCGATAATGTCTTTGTCCGTTCTTGCAGTACCAAGAGGAGTTTCATAATCTTTTTCAGTTAAGGAAAGAAGGCTGTTCCTGAGGCTGTGGCCTGTCCCGAAAAGAAATATTTTTTTGGGGGAGAGATCACGGAGAATACCGTAAGCCGCCGCATATATTTTTTTCCCGATTTCCATGTCGATATGTGGCGAAATGAGAGCCTTTAACGAGCTGAATTTAACGTTATGGTCTCTTTGACTTTCCCCTTTGAAGAGAGAGTCGAAAAGTGTTTTAAGCGCGGACTCATCCTCCGGATACCCACGACCAGCAAGAGATGCCCGGCGGATATTCTGACGAGCAAAATTTTTAACAATTCTATCTTTTGCTTCCAAGAACAAATCGCTGTCCAGCAGGAACATTGAATCATACTGCTCGAGTCTCCCCTGAATTGAATCAGAGCTCACGAGCAGGCCACCCTGTTGGCGCATGAGGAAGAGTTGGATATCTTGAATGGTTTTTGTCCCATCAAGGAGCTGGAGAAATCCGATGTCTTCACTCTTCAGGAGAATTGGTTGAGTGATCAAACCAAGGGAATCCTTGACAACAAACACCCTCTCCCCCTTGTAAAGAGTGGGGACTATATCAAGATCCGTCCGAAGATTAGGTGTATCCACGCACACTTTTTACAAAAATTTTCTTTAAAATGCAACCAGAGGGATAGAAAGGTCTGACCTCAAACTTTGACTTTGGAAGAGGTCAGACTGAAAGGAGGGCGGGAGAGGAATTATCCTTCCCCTCCCTTTTCAAAACCTTGGCGCCGCCTTGGAAG
>CAZLLG010000205.1:5010-6950 GCA_964560275.1 uncultured Eubacteriales bacterium
CCCGTCATATCCTTCCCCAAGACTTGCTAAACCGATAACATGATGTCATACCTTTTTGTTGTGCACAATCACCCCTCACGATGAAATTAAAGGGGATATAATCTCACCTTTTCTTTTATCTACGACAGCGTTATAATTCTGTCTTCAAACTCTAGGAGGACAAACATGCAAGAAATTGAAAAGATCCAAACAAAAGATCATGCCATTCAACTCTTAAACATTGCCCTGGAACATGAGTGGGCCGTGAGCTTTGAATACATTATTCATGCCTATTCCATGCCCAAGGCAAAATTGTTCTATCCGGATCCCATCCTCCAAACAACAATGGATGCGAGGGCACAGACCATCCAGATCGGAATCGATGAAATGTATCATTCCCTTCAACTGGGTATCATCATCAAACAATTAGGCGGAACACCTTCGTTCAAAACCGATGAAATCCTCCGCTTCCCAAAAGTGATCGACAATTTCTATAGGGACAAAAAAACGGAGGATCTGGTAATTCATCTCTATCAAACCGCTGAGTTTGAAGAGGGGGCCTTTCCAAAAATTCAAAACATGATTCTCAATATCTCCTATGACGAAGTCCGTCATTCCGACCAGTTCGCGGCCATGATCACATCCATGAAAGAGGAAGGAAATGAGGACACACTCTGTTATCCATCCGATCCCGATGCTTCGAACAGAGAGGACATCCAGATTCTCCATCAGATCATGCGGCTCGAAAACGAAATCATGCACCGCTACTTGAAGTATGTCATCGATTTCAGCGAACATCAGGATCTCAGTCAGAGGTTGTTTAAAAACTCTATCAATCACATGAGACATTGGGATAAAAATGCAGGGATTCTTATCAAATTGGGAGATGTCATTCAAATAGAAAATGCAGAAAAGGATGCCGATGGAAAGGAAAAAAGCACAAATCCGATGCCGGCCCTCTATCCTGGGGAAGACAGGATCAGTGCCCTGGAGACACTCATTCCTACAGAAACAGAATTGATTGTATTGTACGAAAAACTCATTCCAATGATCTCCAACGAGGAGATCGTTGAGCAGCTCAACCGCCATCTCGCCCTCAAGCGGGAACACATCTTCACTCAGGAATGGCTGCTTAAAAATGCCCAGACAATCAAGGATTTGACATGAAAAAAATCACCACAAATCTGAACAACTTTCAGTATTTTTACCCTTACACAGTTAATGTCGTGGGCGCGCAGTCCGGAGATCAAATCAATTATATGGCCTGTGCCTGGCATACAGCATTGTCTTTTGATCCCCCTCTCTTTGGGGTTCTAATTTCAAAGAAAAGACTCACACATCAAGTCATTTCGCAAGCCCGTGAATTTACAGTCAACTTTATCGGTTATGACCAGGTGAAACTCTCCGCTGTGATGGGAAGGATTTCAGGACACGACAGAGATAAAATAAAAGAATTTCAGGTCGAATTGGCTCCTTCGAAAGAAATCCAATCACCCATCCTCGCCAAAGCGTACGTTTGCCTGGAGAACAGGCTGATAGATATCCACTCTTACGGAGATCACGATCTCTTTGTGGGTGAAGTCCTTGCCGTCCATGAGGACGACAGCTGCTTCAATATAGAGGGGGTGCTCGAAGTGACAAGGGTCCAACCCCTGCTTTACCTCGGCAGTGACCTCTATATCACCATCGCCCCCGAATCCCTCAAACACGTCCTCCCCGATTAAATAAGATTGGGGCCTGACTTAAAAAATGGGGACATAAAAAATGGGGACAGTCCCCAATTAATTAATAATTGGGGACTGTCCCCATTTTTTATGTCCCCATTTTTTAAGACAGGCCCCAATTTTTTATTGAAATCGATGACGATTTAAATATAATAAAAAGAAGTTCATGACCAGTGCACTTCGGATCGACAACCACAATTAGGCGTTTAATACAGCGTTCCTTCTTCGAAAAAAATC
>CAZLLG010000206.1:0-6895 GCA_964560275.1 uncultured Eubacteriales bacterium
ATTTCCCAATTTCCAATTTCATAATATTGTTTGGAGATTTTCTTTACTAATGGATAATTAGAGGCTACAATAATTCTCGCATAAGAAAATGCCGACATTTGAGGAAGAGTTTATTCGGCTCCGTCCCACAGTAGGAAAAATCACGTCCTTTTCATTGCTGGGGAAAAAACTGGTTGTCAATGGAAAGGAGAATATTGTCCAAAAAGGTCCAAATATCATAGTTGGGAATCATATCGGAAATTTTAAAGATGTCGCCACTTTGCTTGAGATCGTCCCCCGGCCTATATTTTTTGTTGCCAATCAGATGATCTTTGATAAAAAGGAGTTGAATTTTCTCATCCGGAAACATCTGAAAAGACACCTGAAAGATTTGGGGCTTGCTGTGGATCTTTTTGTCAAACCCATTAAGACAATTCTAATTAATTTTGTCACAGAAAATCTGCCGAAAGTGGGGACAATCCCTGCCGATCTATACGAGGGGAAAAAACAGGCTGTGAAAAAATGCCAAGAATATTTGGAAAAAGGAAGAGCTGTCATTGCCCTCCAGGGAAGAGGCCGGATTATGAAAAGAGATCCGAATCCCTATGTTCCTGCATTCAGAAAGGGTGCTTCCATCATGTCCTACAACTTGTATATGGAAAAGGGAATTTCTGTCCCCGTCACTCCCGTGGCTTTCTATGGCACTCATAAGCCCTTCGTCACTCCCTCCAAAGTCAAGGTCAATGTCGGTGAACCCATGTTCATCTCCGATTATTTGGATAAAAGTTTTGCGGATACAATACAAAAATTCCGGAGTGCGATGGAAGAAAGAGTCAAATCACTCTTTTTTGAGATGATAAAGATCTAACAGATTCGTCAGCGTAAACCAGTCCTGCCCTTTTATTGGTTTTTGGTATATCTAGAGATGACCTCTGTATTGATCTGGAAAAAGAGGTCATACTTAATGTTGACTCCCTTATTCTCCCTCATTTTTGTCAGATAGGACATAATGAATTTATTTTTTTCTGATTCCAGGATGGTCTCTCTTTCTGTGTCTTTGTTGGCTTCAAGGTCCTCTCTGGTTACAGTCTTCCGGTCGAGTACACGCACCAGCGTGTATCCATCGGCGAAGACGATAGGATCGCTAACCTGTTCGAGCGGAAATGAAAACGCCAGGTTGTCAATGTCCGCGTTATTGCCCACCAGTCCGATATATTGATTTCGTTTGTGCTCCTCGACAGTTTTGTACTCGAGATTGAAGTCCTCTGCGAGTTTTACAAAATCTCTTCTGCCGAATTCAGCTTTGACTTTTTTGATAGTTTCAAGGGCTTTCTTCTTTTTTCTGTCTTCGAGGAGGTCTTCCTTCACCTCTTCTACAATCTCCTCAAATTCTGCAGGGCGGGGGGCTTCTATTTTTTTGAGCTGCGCAATACCAACACCTTTGTATGTAAAAATGGGAGTCGATAGTGCATCTTCTTCTAACTGGAACATGGAAAAACTTATCGAACCAGAAGGATCGATCTCCTCAATGGAGTCTCCCTCCTTGAGGAGGCCTGAGCTTTCTATTTGTAGTCCAAGCTTTTGGGCTGCAAGATTCAAACTTTTTTCTTTTCTGGCGGCCTTTTCAAGCCTAGCTGCTTTTTCATCTACAAATTCTCTTGCCTTCTCATCCTTGAGGATAGTTGTGATTCTTTCAGCGACGTCTTCAAAAGGCTGTTGCTTTGCGGGTTCCTTTTGTGTGACCTTGATGATGGAAACTCCATCCGTAAGCTCGATAGGATTGGATACGGTTCCAGCAGCCATTCCATCTATCTGTTCTTTTTCAGCTGCTGCAAGACTTCTCCAATCAAAAAGGCCCCAATCCCCTCCATCTATGGCCTTATCATCTTTTGAAAAAATCTGTGCGAGGGAGACAAAGTCTTCTCCATTGTTGATCCGGTCCAAAATTTCCTGGGCTTCGGCCTTCACGGCATCCATTTCTTTGTTTTCGAGTGGGAGAAAGATTCGGCTGACTTTGACTTTTTCAGGATCCTGAAACTGTGTCAGATTGTCCTCGTAATACTTAGCTGTCTCAGAGTCGGTCAATTCCATCTCGGTTTTCATATCATCAGTGACAAAAAACACGTAGTCAGCCTCTCTTCTTTCCGGGATCTTATACCCCTCTTTTTGTCCTTCATAAAAAGCTTTGAGTTCTTCGGGTGTAACCTCATCTTCTATCTCAATCTTTGCCGTTTCGCTGACGATGTACTCAATCTTTGCTGTTTCATTGTTGTTTTTGTATACTTCCCAGAGTTCATCTGGGGAGATAGTCACACCGGATGTGATGACTTTCACAACCTTTTCAATCCTGATTTCCTTTTTTAAACTCTCTTCGAATTCAGAAAGGCTGAGTCGATTCCACTCAAGGACTTTTTTGTACTCTTCAAAACCTATGAATACCCCGTCTCTCTGAAGGCCGGGAAGACTTCTGATTTTTTCAGCCACTTCTTCATCTGTGGCCTCAATCCCTAAATCCTTGGATGCTTGAATTAAAAGCGTTTGCTGAATGAGCTGTTCGAGGACCTGCTGTGGGATATTGAGCTGCTGAATGAATTGGGTGTCCAATTCTGAGAATTGATCTTTCATATTCTCAAGCTGCATTTGGAGAGTCTGGTAGTAAAGATTGGCTGATATTCTTGCCCTTCCCACTGTCGCGAGTGTATTGGACGCTCTTTTTCCACCGATTTCTCCACCACCTCCCCAGACGGCAAATATGGATACTATAAAAGCGGCGATAACAAACCACAATATAGGAGCTAAAGATTTTACATTCTGTCTCATCGATTTTAGCATTTTCTTACCTCATTCCTTTTTACTCATCTCGTTTTTATTCTTTCAGGAGATATCTGGATATCACGAGCCGCTGGATTTCAGATGTTCCTTCATAGATCGAAAATGCTCGGGCGTCTCTGAACAGCTGTTCGACTATATATTCTTTAGAATATCCGTATCCGCCATGAATCTGAAGGGCCAAATATGCAATCTTATTTGCTGCTTCGGAAACGAAGAGCTTGGCCATAGAGGATTCCTTGGCAAAGGGTTTGCCCTTATCGAACAGGAGGGCGGCCTTATATGTGAGAAGCCGTGAGGCTTCTGTGTAAGTCGCTATATCTGAAATCATGAACTGGATGGCCTGCAGACCGGATAAAGGGGTGCCGAAGGCTTCCCGGTTTTTGGCATATTTTACAGCTTCATCCAGGGCTCTCTGCGCTAATCCTACCGATTGTGATGCAATCCCGATCCTGGAATGGTCGAGACATTGAAATGCGATGGCTGCCCCTTGGCCCTCTTTTCCAAGCAGATTTTCTGCGGGTATACGGCAGTCTTCCAGAGAAATTTCGGCTGTGGGAGACGCATGGAGCCCTAGTTTTTCTTCGATTCTGGTCACATTCAGACCAGGAGTATCCCTGTCCAATATGAACGCACTAAATTTTTTTTCTTTGTCTTTTTCTGTCTTGGCAAATAGAATCAGGGCCTTGGCTTCACTTCCATTTGATACCCAGGATTTTGTGCCGTTCAGCACATAGGCATCCTTTTCCTTTTTTGCATTTGTTTTCAATTGGGTGGCGTCTGAACCTGCACCCGGTTCAGTTAAACTAAAAGCTCCAATTGTCTGCCCGGAAGCGGCTGAAGGCAGATATTTATCCTTCTGACTAAGGGAGCCAAATGTATTGATGGCATAACAGAAAAGAGAACAATGGACCGAAATTATCACCGATAGTGAGGAGAGTGCACGTCCGATTTCCTCAAGAGCGAGGATATAAGAAAGTTCATCTGTTTGAGTGCCGCCAAATTCTGTGGGCACGGTCATACCCAAAATTCCCAGGTCCGCAATTTTTTTGAGGAGTTCTTTGGGAAATGCATGTTGATCTTCCAGTTCTTTTCCAATAGGTATAATTTCATTATTCGCAAAATCTCTCATCATCTCTTGAACAAGCTTTTGTTCTTCTGTCAGTTTAAAATCCATATTATTTTTGAGTCTCCTTGTTTTCTTCTTTGTGTCCGATTATGTGTCCGTTTGTGAAGTGTGTGGTGAGATTGTCATACGTTGTGTTCAGATCCTCGATGAATAGTTTAGTTTTTCCAACAAGAGGCATAAAGTTTGAGTCACCGGTCCAACGGGGGATGATATGAAGGTGATAGTGGTCGGCAACTCCAGCTCCTGCACTGTGTCCAATATTCATGCCTGCATTAAATCCGTGCGGCTTGTATTGTGTTCTTAATATTTTAAGACAAAGCTTGAGAAATTCTCCAAGCTCATCTGTTGTTTCTTTTTTTGCCTTTTCTATCGTATCGAGATGTTCGTAGGGTGCAATCATTACGTGGCCCGGTGTGTATGGGTATTTGTTCAAGAGAATAAAATTCTCTGATCCCCTGAAGAGAATAAGAGCCTCTCGATCATTTTTCAGTTCAAGAGCCCTGCAAAAGATGCATTCTTTCATTTTGAAAACATTTTTGACGTATTTTTCTCTCCATGGAGTAAAAATATATTCCATTATTTATTGAACAGATTTTTCAGGTGTTTGCTGGGTTTAAAGTAAAGCACTTTTTTGGATGGAACCTGAACCGGTTCACCCGTGCGGGGATTTCTTCCTGAACGGGCCTCTCTCTGTCGGAAACGAAAGCTGCCGAATCCTCTTAGCTCGATTTCTTCCCCCCTCTCTATGGCCTCTTTAATGGTCTGAAAGAAGAGGTTTACTCCTGTTTCGGCCTCTTGCTTGGAAATATCCATTTCTGTTGCAATTTTGTTGATTAAATCAGCCTTTATCATTTTGTTCCTCCTTTTTGCTTACTTTTTTTTTTGCCTTTTTTTCTTCAGTTGTTCTTTCAGTCATATTTGTGGTGGTGATTTTATCAAACTGGTCTTTCATGATATCACCAAGGGTATGGCGTTTGTCTTGCCCATCCATATACTTTAGATAATCCCGTTTCTGCATCTCGAGTTGAGCTTGCCTGAAACTGAGGGAGATTTTTTTATCCTGCTGGCTCAGCTTTAAGATTTTAGCAGATTTTTCTTCTCCAATGGAAAACAGTTCGGATGGATTTTCGATTTTTTTATCATCCAATTCCGAGAGGAAAACAACGCCTTCAATTCCGGGAGTGATTTCTGCAAACACACCAAAATCCACGATCCTGACAATTTTGACTTTAACGAGATCTCCAACTCTATGACGATCGAAAAAATCCTCCCAGATGTCTCCTTCTAACTGCTTAATCCCCAGAGACAATTTTTGTTTGGCCACATCAATATTCAGGATGATGGCTTCTGTCTCATCTCCGATTTTCAACTTGTCAGAAGGATGTTTGATCTTTTCCCAGCTGATATCTGAGATATGGATAAGTCCTTCGATGCCTTTTTCCACCTCTAAAAAAGCCCCAAAATCGGTGATGTTTGTAATATTTCCCTTGACTCTGGATCCAGGACTGTACGCCTGCTGGAATATTTCAAGGGGATGAGGGTTGACCTGCTTCAGACCCAAGGAGATTCGTTTTGCTTTTGCCTGTATGGAGAGAATAGCCACTGTAACATCTTCTCCTACTTTTAGGACTTTCTTAGGGTGGAGCATTTTCCTAGACCACGATAGGTCTGAAATGTGAATCAGTCCTTCGATGCCCTTTTCCAGTTCTACAAACGCTCCGAAGTCGGTGAGGCTGACTACTTTTCCCTGAATTTGCTGCTGGATATGGTACCGGCTTTCGATATCTTCCCAGGGATCAGGAGCTAACTGTTTTAGCCCCAGAGAAATCTTTTCCTCTTTTTCGTTGAAGTCGAGAATAATGACTTCCACATCTTGACCGATTTGGAGCAGTGAAGAAGGATGGTTGAGTTTTCCCCAGGAAATATCGGACACATGAAGAAGGCCTTCGATGCCCCCGATATCGACGAATGCTCCGAAGTTCGTCAGCGATTTGACTTGTCCTTTGACTTTTTTCCCTTTACTCAATTGAGAAAAAACTTGGGTTTTCCTTTTCTCCTTTTCATCCTGGAGGAGCAGTTTTCTCGACAACACTGCATTTTCGGTTTTTCGGTCAAATTTAATGACTTTAAATTTATACCTGTTGCCGATGAGTTTTTCGGGGGCCTTGACAATTTTGATATCTGCATGAGAATCGGGAAGGAATGTATCTATCCCGACATTGACCAAGTAACCATTTTTTATTTTTTCGGTCACCTTTCCGATGATCCAGTTATTGTTTTGATAGGCTTTTTCTAGGTTGTTTAAAGCTTTGACAGCGATGGCTTTTTTCCTGGAGAGAAGCAGGTAGCCTTCCTTCGCATGACTTCTTTCCAGGATGGCTTCAACTTCATCGCCCGGTTCGAAATTTTTCATGTCTCCAGGATCATCAAAATCCTCAGCGGGAATCATACCTTCGGATTTGAATCCCACATCTACCAGGACGTAAGCTGGCGTCACTTTAATGACTTTTCCCTTGAGCAGTTTCCCAGGAGTTAGCTCTGAAGAGCTGATTTGGTATTTATCCAAGAGGTCTTCGTATTCTTTCGAGGATAGATTTTCTTCTTTTGTTGACTTAGTTAGTTCTGACATTAGACCACGTTCTCCCTTTACATTTTCCAGAATTTCTAGCTGTTGTGATGTTCATTTTTAAAAAAAATATGATGAATTATCCTAACCTAGATGAGGTGTCTTGTCAATCCTAAATATAGGTAAAATCTTAACTTAGCCTCATTTTGAAGGAGTCAAAAATTGTCCGATCCCTACAATTTTGACGCGCCCTGCCGATGGAAATCCATGGATGGCGAAATTTTTTGTCGGATCCTCTTCTTGAAGAGCAAAGATGAGGGCTTCCTTCAAATGAATCATTATGAGTAAAACCGCTCAGGAGTATCCCCCGGATTTGACACCAATGGCAAGCT
>CAZLLG010000207.1:0-6891 GCA_964560275.1 uncultured Eubacteriales bacterium
CTCCATCCAGTGTATAATTTTCAAGCGAATGACGCCCCGTGTTGGCCGCCCAGAAAAATCCATCGGGATCAATTGCAACATCAAAATACGGGCTGGGGATGATAAATCCTGGAATATCTTTCTTCTCGTCTCTCTCGCCTATTCTCTGAAGAAGATGACTATCTTTATCAAACTTCCAGATAATCAGATTTCCGGCATCAGCCACAAAGACATAGTTTTCCGACAGAGCTATCGAAGTAAAAATCGCATCCGCACTCGGCGACTCCCATTTAGCTTTTTTAAAGCCGAACATATCATAAACCTCGATAGAATCATTCATCCCAGCATAGACATCACGATTGTTATCGACAGCCAGGCAGTGAACTGATTCATCCACAGAAATGGCGGATAAATAGATCCCATCTCCACTAAAAATAAATATGGAGTCGTCTCCCGATATATAAATATTATCCTCCGGCCCGACAGCAAGTCCATACACATGGGGAAGTTCGAGTGGAATCCGGCCGGCCTCAGAAAAATGCACGAGAGAGGGATCACTCTCCTTGAATCTTTCGATGTCGTATTCAAAAGGATTTTTCTGGTTTCGCAAAGAA
This sequence comes from uncultured Eubacteriales bacterium, assembly GCA_964560275.1. Taxonomy (GTDB): domain Bacteria; phylum Acidobacteriota; class Aminicenantia; order Aminicenantales; family Aminicenantaceae; genus JAUWVG01. The sequence goes on from CAZLLG010000207.1 coordinate 594, forward strand.
TTCTCTCGGATGGCTTTGTAACCGAAGAAGAGGATTCCAGCCATAGAGACCATAATAATTACACCCGTCCATATGCGATTCTTTTGTGTGTTGAATGCACTCATTCTTTATCCCTATGGGATTCGGGCCCTTAAGTCCACACACACCATCCTGTGAGAATCGCGCGCCAAGAGACGGCCGTTAACAATGGCCAAAGGCCCCCAGGCATCGACTCCATCCAAGATCTTGGCTTGAGCAAGCTGGTGGTATCCATTCGCACCGGCTTCAAGTACAGTCAGAATCCCATCATCACTCAAAACATAAAATTTATCATCAGCCACGATATAAGGACCTAGCCCAAATCGGTTGGTTTTGCCGCTGGACCAAACAAATTGACTGACATCATCGGGATGGCAACACACCATCTGATTCCGGAGAGGCCCTGCGTCTTTAGGCAGTATCGAAAAAAGGTGGCCTTTATAATAGATGGGTGTCTGCTGTTCGGAAGCCATCCCCTCTTCCGGTTTTAAAGTTTGAAGGGCCTCTGCTGAAAACACTCCATTTTCGGACTTGAGCTTCAACATCATACTTCCGGCACCATATCCTGCCGTCAGAAAAATTCTTCCGTCTCCTAAATGGATCGGGGAAGGAGCGACAACATTATGGTTCCAGAGCTTGGATTCAAAAACGATCTGACCGGCAGTACCCTCTTCCGCCGATACACCCACGATTCCTCCGATGGCACTGTAAACATACATTCTGACGCCGTGAATAGTATATGGCAGGACCGAAGAATGCGACATCGACCAATTCTGGGTATTGGGAGTTTCCCACACTATCTCGCCGGTTTCGCAATCCACGCCAATAAGCAGTGAAGTTCCCCCAACAGCGATCACAGCCAGGGATCCATCGATAAGGGGGCATTGTCCTGTATACCAGAGAGGTTCCTCAGCTTGATACTCTCCTTGAAGGTCAATTCCCCAATTAAACTCACCCGAAATAGCGTCTACACACATGACATGGCATTTGGGGCCTATGGTCACGACATAGTTGCCCGAAACAGCAGGGACCGTTCTTGACATCCCGTGATTTCTTTTAATGTTGATTTCATATCCCCGCCGCCAGATTTCGGTACCGTCATCAAAAGAAAAACAGCGCAATATATCGGCTCTTATGTCCTCGTCATAGTCAAGGACATACACTCTCCCATTGGCCACAACCGGTCCAGCATGACCTTCCCCGAGATCAACGGACCAGAGTTTGGTTGGACCTGAAGTTCCCCAGTATTCGACCAGTGGAATGGAGTCCCGGCTGATATTATCGAAACCGGCACCTCTAAACCTCGGCCAGCTTCCTTGGATTTGAGAAGAGACACCGTCAAATTCAGTAAACAGGGAACCCAGTTCTACAACCTCAAGACTAGTAAAACCTTCAGGCCTGTTGTCCCGGCCAGGGATACTCTCCACAAAATCCTTGACCGGATTATAGATAAACCACCAGCACAGAAAAATTAATCCAATAAGAGACGTACCGACTATCGTTATCAGACTGAGGACTTTTTCATTCATCTATCTAGCAATATTATAGACCATTAAGGCATTCCCATGTCGAATATAAAGTCGTCCTTTTTTTATAACTGGATGAGCCCAGTGCTCGCCTGAGCCTCCTTTAACACGAAAGGAACTCAACACTTCAAATTCCTGAGGGTTGGGTTTGACCAAACCCACATCTCCCCGTTCACTATAGCAGTACAGCAAACCATCTGAATAGATGATAGAACCTTTGCTACCCAATTCTCTTACAGAGAATTGCACTTTTCCTTTTTTCCAATCCAGAGCAAACCATCCCCTATTCTGGTGTCCAGAGCCATAGATAAAACCATCGACCAAAATGGCCGCTCCCATCTGACTGTCGAGCTTGTCTGTGGACCAAATTCGTTTCACGCTTGTCCCGTTTTCGGAAAGCTGGAACATCTGGCCTCCGGTATCGTATCCGCTGACAGTATAGACGTATCCATTAAAATACAAAGGTGTGTTGGCGTTAACAGCATAATCCGTGATATGGGAATGCTGCCAGAGATATTCTCCCGTGTCGGCATCGATCCCTACTACAGACTCCTCTGTCATGGTTAAAATCAGCCTTCTCTGGCCATGCTGAACAAGGGAGGGCGAACTATAACCGGATCTTTCCCCATTTCCTTTGATTGTCCAGATCGTTTTTCCTGAAAAACGGTCCAGCGCAGCCATCATGGCGTTACGGCCTCCCGGAGTACAAAAAACACGGTCCCCATCGACAAGAGGAGATTCCGTCATCCCCCATTGGATATTTCGTGCGCCAAAATCCTCCATAAGGTTTTTTGTCCAGACAATCTTTCCTTCAGTACTTAGACACACAACCTGTCCATAGGCACTCATAAGATAGATGAGATCGCCAACTACCGTAGGGGTTGTGCGGGCACCCGGACGATCGCCCGACCATTCTGAGCCATATGAGGTCTTCCAGACCAACTCACCATCCATGTCAAAAGCGAAGAGGAGGCCCTTCCCTTTGATCATTCCTGTTACATAGACACGATTTGATGTGACAGCAGGAGAGGAATACCCTGCACCAAGGCCATCTTTTAACCAAAGAAGCACGGGGCCTTCTTCCGGCCATACCTTTAAAAGACTCTCATTGGGATAGATTCCATCCCGATTCGGGCCACGCCACTGAGAGTCAATTTGGGCAAAAAGAGTTGAAAAACTGAACAGAACAGTAATAAGAACTAAACATATTCTATTTTTCATTGTAAACCTCACTCATATATATACTAATCCTATTGAATTAGTATTATAATACAACATGGATTTTTTTCCGTCAATTCAGGAAAACTTAGGGAAAGAATAACTTGAATCAACTTTAGTTATTTGATATCGCCACAAGATAATGATGTGTTCGAAAGTACAGTATTCCTTCTGAAATAGCGGGTGTGGCTAAATTTTCATCGTCCATGGAGTTGGTGGCCAAGACCTCAAAATCCGGGCCGGCTTTGACGACATAGACATCTCCTTCCTGACTGCAAAAATACAACTTTCCACCTGATGCCACAGGAGAAGCCGCAAATGATGTCATTTTTCCTAGCTGTTCTCTATAAATCCGCTCACCAGTTTTTGCATGGAAACAGCTCAGCGATCCGTTCCAGTTCAAATTGTAAAGATAATTTTCATATATGAGAGGTGTTTGTATATAAGCTCCCCCACGTCTGACGCTCCAGACAATTTTATCATTGGATGTAGACTCATCCTTCAGAGAGATGTCGCCTTGGGCATCCAATTTTATGGCATAAATCGGAGACATCCGTCCATGTGCACCATTTATATAAACGAGGTTATCGGCTACCACAGGAGTAGGTATGGGAATATCACCTCCTCCAACAATTTTCCATATTTCTTTTCCAGTCTGAAAATCATACCCACCAATATGTTTAAAACCATTGACAATAATCTGAGTGCCGCCACCTCCAACATGAATTGTGGGTGTGCTCCAAGTGGGGTAGTCCTCACGTGGAGTTCTCCAAAGTTCTTTTCCGGTTTTGATGTCCAATGCGGCTATAAATGCGGTATTGAGGGCATCACACTGCACGACTACAACTCCATTATAAATAACAGGAGAGCTGGCAAATCCCCATTGAGCTGTGGGGACAGAAAAAAACGCCGAATCCAAAATGCCAAAATCTACATTCCAGATTTGTTTCCCATCCATATCATAACAGTAGAGCCCCTCGGAACCGAAAAATGCGACAACGTAATTCCCATCTGTGGCTGCCGTTGAGTTGGCGTGTGTGGCCATAGGATGCCTTTTGATTTTGGGGACTCCTTCATGAGCCGTTTTTTCCCATAAAATCTTGCCCGTTTTTTTTTCCACACAATAGACTTTCCACTGGTGGCTTGTTTCCCCCTCAACAGGTTTGATGTCTCCCTTGAGTTCCGTGTCCAGAATTGGATTCTTATTTTCACTGACGGCCGTGGTGATAAAAAGCCTGTTTTCCCAAATAATAGGGCTGGAATGAGCTAATCCTGGAATCGGTGTTTTCCATTGGATATTGTCCCCGTTTTTCATATTCCAATTCACTGGAGTCTCTACTCCCTCCGAAATACCACGCGCATGGAGGCCGCGGAAACTCGGCCAGTTTATACCTTTACCTTTATCCTGGCCCATAGATACGAACACGATACACATCACAATAAAAAACACCAACATACATCTGCTTATTTTTGACATTATTGACTCTCTCCTTTTTATAGAACTCAAATATTAGCAGAACTGAGGTGAAAGGACAAACCTCCTTGCTTCATGAGCAATCCTAATCCCGGGATCTCAAAAATTCTGTAAAGTGATTAGAAGTCATGGGATTAGAATTGCTTCTTCGTTCGTTGACTTAGAAATGGGCAAGTGATAACAAAGAGTCATGCGAAAAAAAACTTTTATTCAGATAACCGTGTGTGTCCTCTGTCTTGTTTCGCTGTTTATGTGCGGCATTTTCATTCCAGAGGAATTTTTCCCTGAGAGGATCCTAAGGTATGAAGAACCGGCGGCCTATTTTGAAGAGGCTCTACCCCTGGGAAACGGCAGGATAGGTGCGATGGTGTACGGGACTATCCCATCAGAACACATTCTTCTGAACGAAGAAACACTGTGGGCCGGAGGACCGGTGAATCCGCGGATGAATCCCGACTCCGTTAAATTTCTCCCAGCTGTTCGCAAGGCTTTGTTCAAAGGTGATTATAGGGCTGCAGACAAATTGATCCGGAACATGCAGGGGAAATTTTCTGAATCCTATCTACCGTTAGGGGACCTTATCATCGACCTGGACCACAGTTCAGAGGTTGAGGATTATACAAGAGCGTTAGATCTTAGAAGAGCTTTAGCGTCTACAGAATACCGGATCGGTTCAACCATTTTTACTCGTGAGGTTTTTGTCTCAGCTCCCGATCAAATGTTGTTTATTCATCTCTCTTCTAGTGAACCTGCAGCCTTGAATTTTACTGTTCGCTGTTCAAGCCAACTGAAATATGACATTAAAACCAATAATAATCAGCTTTTCCTCGACGGGCGAGGCCCTGTGCATGCAGAACCCAGCTACCGTGGTGATATCCCCAATGCCATCATCTATGATGAAAATCCAAACGGGAAAGGAATGCGGTTTCAGGTTCGAGTTTCAGTTCTCGAGACCGACGGATCTAGAGGACAATCAGATTCAGAAATCTTTGTTCAAAAAGCCAAGAAAGCCCTCATCGCTGTGGCCATAACAACAAGCTACAACGGTTTCGATAAAGAACCAGGCACAGAAGGAAAAGATCCGGCAAAACTCATTGACGTCCAACTTCAAAAAGTTTTAAACCGCTCTTACGATGTTCTTAAAAGCACACACATCCAGGATTTCCGGAGTTTTTTTGACCGGGTGACGCTCTCTTTGGGTAATAGCACACAAAAAGATATTCCCACTGATAGGCGTCTTAAACAGTACAGAGATGGACAAAGAGATCCAGACCTGGAAGGCCTCTATTTTCAGTTCGGCCGCTATCTGCTGATTTCAAGCTCTAGGCCCGGTGGCATCCCCGCCAATCTCCAGGGAATCTGGAATCCCCACCTTCGCCCTCCCTGGAGCAGCAACTACACCACCAATATCAATGTGGAGATGAACTACTGGCCAGCCGAGACCTGTAATCTGTCTGAAATGCACGAACCTCTTTTACAGTTTATCGGACGATTATCCAAAACAGGGAGTGTCACAGCTGAGACATTTTTTGGCAGCAGAGGATGGTGCTGCAATCATAATACGGATATTTGGGCTATGACAAATCCCGTGGGTGATTTCGGCCAGGGCCATCCTGTGTGGGCCAACTGGGCTTTGGCTGGAGCCTGGTTCTGTTTCCATCTCTGGGATCATTACGATTTCACACGTAAGGTGGAATGGTTTAGGGATTACGCCTATCCTACAATGAAAGGCGCTGCGCTCTTCTGCCTGGACTGGCTTGTGGAGGGTCCAGATGGGTATCTCATCACAGCTCCTTCAACATCCCCGGAGAATCTGTATAAAACTCCCGAGGGATACAGAGGGGCTGTTTCTATCGGTACAACATCTGATATGGCTCTTATCAGAGGTCTTTTTACTAAAGTCCTCCAAGCTGGAGATATCCTGGACATCGATTCTGATTTCCAGAATAACATCAAAAAGAGTCTCGATAGACTCTATCCATTTCAGATGGGACATATGCCGGTGCTTAGGATCTGCATCCTCCCAGTCATAATACAAGTCCTGGAGGGTTCCCTTTGTGCC
>CAZLLG010000208.1:0-6887 GCA_964560275.1 uncultured Eubacteriales bacterium
CTGAGAAAAATCCGAGGTTTCGTGGTTTTCTGAATCCCTTATGCTCCTGATCCAATCTTCAATTATCTTTTGATCTTCTTTTGATAAAGGAGGGGATCCTGCCGGCATCTGATTCCCGACAATTCCTTTTTCTCCTCTGATTTTTTTCAGCAGATAGCTTTGATCCGGATTTTCGAGATCGATCAGTTTTAATTCATTAATTTCCTGGCTAGATTTTCCCAAAAGAGAATCCACAAATTTTTCCTCTTCCAGGTTCAGATTCATCGTCGGAAAAGGCCCGGCATGGCATCCAACCACACTGCAATTTTTTTTAAATATTCGGCCGGCTTTTGTCCGAATCTCCTCTATGGATGAGACAGCCTGAAAACTAAAAGAAAATGATACAGCTAAAAAAAGAATTAGCAAAAGACTTGATGGAAAAATGTATTTTTTCATGTTATCCCTTTATTATTGAGCGATTAGTTTCGATTCGCACCCTTGTTGATCCAATTTTTGATGTTTTGGATTTGAACATTAGTCAAAGCTGTTCTGTTCAAAGGCATACGGCTGCCAATGCCCTGGCGACCCTCGATCTTTATGACAAGATAGCTGTTTTGAGCATCGTTGGGTAAAACCCGTTTGAAAATGGGCTCGTTGGTGGAATCCACATTGACAAGATTGTCATAAGCCTGTCCCTGAGAGAGATTCAGCCCGGCTGAAGCGGTGGCATTATGACAACCAGTTCCCACACAAGCTGCATTAAAAATGGCCTGAATATCGGCAGCGAACGAAGGATCTTCCTTAACCGTTTCGCCTAGATTCGGATCATCCGGTTGGTTCGGAGATTTACACGTGTAAAGAAACACGCTCAAGAAAACCAAGAATATAAAACTGATTATTGTGATATTTTTTTTCCACATTAAGACCTCCTCATCTCTGCAAAAAGAATTAATTATACCCTACTATTGTTATAGATTTTATCATTTATGATCGTATAAGTCAATAGAGTCAATGTATGAGTGGATTAGCAAGTGAGATTTAGCGCGGTAGGTTCTTCTGGCTATTCTTCTTATCGATCCAGCCGAGAATTCCCGGCAATATAACAACCGTCGTCAAGAAGCAGGCACCTACTCCGTAAAAGAGTGATCCTCCGAACTGACCCCATGCAGGAAAGACGGAAAAGACCATTGAACCGAAAGCAAGCATTGTTGTCAGGGAGGTCAGAAGTATAGCTTTCCCTGTACTAGAAAACACCTCCCGAATATGACCATGCCCTTCGTTCTGCCATCGGTGGATGATGTGAACTCCATCATCGATCCCGATGCCGATAATCAAGGGAAGCCCCATAACACTCATCATGGTCAAAGCGATGCCAGTTAGGTTCATCAGACCGACCATCCAGAACACACCAAAAGCCAGGGGAATCATGGCTGTTAAAGCATATCCCGGTTTTTTGAAATCAATCCACAGCAAAAGAAAGACTATGCCCAATGTCAGAAGCATAGAATTTCGTCCATCACGCCCAAAGACTTTGACCATTGCAACCGAAAGAGAGGGCATTCCTGTGGCCTTTTCACTCACCCTTTCCAGATCTTCCACAAACCGGTTGAGAAACTCACCATTGTATATATCCCCAGAAGGATAAATAGTGACGAGGTATTTCGTTCTATCTGGATTTGTATAGCCATCTAAAACAGAAATGGGTAGGTCTCCCAGCTGAATTGGCTCTGATGAGCTCATCTGGATGACGGAGTCTCTGAATTTTGGAGCGAATCCATCTTGAAACCGGGACAACTTAACAGCGGAATCTTTCTTATACTCTTCAAAAGTGGACAGGAGCTCTTGGATAAGATTATGAGAGTCTGCTTTTTCAGGATCTCCAACAATATCCATGCACTTGTTGTCCACTTTATCCTGTCCGCCAAGAAAAGCCATATCTTGGATCTCCATAATATTCATCTCCAACCGTTCAATTTCTTCCCTCAAATTAGGCAACTCACTTGGAAATATTTGGGATCTTAGCTCAGTAGATTTCATTTGATCACTAATCTCTGTGACCAACTTCACCCGTTTCTGTTGCTCATCCCGTGTAGGCAGATAGAGGGAAATATCATTGGCGAGGGCAACCGTGCTGATCTCTCGGTATCTTTCAGCAAGTTCTCTGGATTCTTCAAGATCGTCGGTCAAAAGCATTGCATATTCCATGCTGAGGTCAAATTTTTCCAAGATGGTGTCGATGAGCTCAACGGACTGAAGACCTTTTGGCTCCATATTCCTAAAATCATAATCCCAGTGGATCTTCACCGCGGACCAGGCTAGAAAACCGCTGATTATCAATCCAACAATAATAGTGAACACATAGCGTTTACTGAGCCAGTCACACGCGCGTCCGAGAAACTGAAAAGAGATATCTCTCTTAACGAATTCTTTTCCCCGACCTTTTTCACGCCTCCTGTCGATACGCCGCTCCCGGAAGACAAGCATAACAGGAAGAACAAGCAAAGTGGCGATCATAAGGGTAATAAGACCGAATCCTGCGACTATTCCCATCTCTTTCATCCCTTTAGCTGTGCTGATAGATAAAGTGAGAAAGGCACAGGCGGTGGTGAATCCTCCAGTGATGATTCCCTTTCCGCTTTTAAAAAAGGTCTTTTCCAGGGCATTTCTGATGCTGTCTCCGGCAGACCTCCATTCCGTAAATCCCGAAATGAGGTGGATGGAAAAATCAATTCCTAAACCCACAAGAACAACAGAAAAGGTGGCTGTTAAAAGGTTGAGCTGTCCGACTAAAATACCTGCCATCCCCATCGCCCAGATGATACCTACAAGAAGGTTGGCCACAGCAAGGAGTGGAGCAACCCACATCCTGAAAGAAATGATGAGAAAAATCAGGATGGCTATCAAGGCGATGATGGTCGTGTATCCAATACTCTGCTGAGTGTATGTTTGTTCATCATGCTCTCGTGCGATCTGTCCGCTCAAGCCGGCTTCCACATCAGGAAAATCACTCTTGAGATCATCCACTAGAGCCTGAGTCGTTTCAGCGGAGACCATGATGTATTCTCTTTCCATCAAAGAGAAATTGGGGATGGCGTTTAAAATGAGGGCTGTTTTGTCATAGGAAAGAAAATACGGCTCGCCGAAGAGAAGTTTGTCCACGACAGCTTGGATGTCCTCATCAGCAAGGTCCTGCCCTTCAACAACATTTTTCAGTTCACCTATCAGGTTTTGGATACCGTCCAGCATTTGGAACGCCCCTTCTTCCTTTTCACGAGTCGAGATAGACTCCTCTTTCCCCACATATTCCTTTTCCATAGAATTGTTGATGTTGGTGATAAAACCGATGAGGTTGGGATTTGTAAAGAATTCTTTTGTATCCTCTAAGTCCTCAGATTTGGCCAGCATCAGCATGTGACTGCGCAGAAAGTCTTTGGGTGCTTTGTAGTCGATCCTCTGAAAAAGTGTCTTGTCTATACTTGATTTTAAATCTTCAATTGCAGTTTGGGAGGACTTGATCTTCTCTTGGTTATTCTTCTCTCTGGCCTTGTGGAGTTTTTTTTCCAGTTTTCCGATCTCTTTCTGAATAGATTCGTTTTTGCTACTGTCTTTCAGGTCGAGGATTTTCGGAGCGACGGCGTCGGCATATTCCTTGATACGCTTCTCCTCACCCTGGACGACAACGATGAGATTTGTCGCCGTAGAAAATTCGTCGATGATTTCGTTGAATTGTTTGACTTTGGGATCGCCTTCGGGCAGCAGATCCGATGTGCGCATAGTCATTTTCAATTGGCCAGCAAATCCTGCAAACATCAAGGTGAGTATGGACACGATCAGAAACATCCTCCAGGGATGATCGGAATGCCAATCAGCTAGTTTTCTTAATAATTTATCTCTCATTCTCTGTCTCCTTAAAAAATCCAAGTGTCGGATTTGACTTTTTTATGTGCTTTGAGCCCTATGAGTCATTGTGAATTAAACGATATATTATACACAAATAAATCATTATAATCTGAACTTGATAGAGGAATTGATATGCAGAACAGCAATAAATATTTCACGACTTTTTAGCTTGGCACTGGACATCTTTTGTATATTGAATAACTAGTATATAAAATGAGTATTGAGTTGTGAGACAAAAATATTACTGTTTTTATAAAGGAAACATTCATATGAGATCAATTAAAATCCTAAACCTCAAAATTTTTGTGACAGCATTTTTCTTTATGATCGTCACAGAACCGACCTTCTCTTTCTCCCAACAAGATCAAAAAGGCTATTCAATTTTCCATGAAACGATGGTCGATATGACCTGGCCTGAAGTGGAGCAAGCGGCCAAGGATGGGGCCATCATCCTAACTAACACGTCCGTTATCGAAGAGCACGGGCCTCATATGGGCTGTGGGATCGATGCCTATCTGGGATACCAGATGTGTAAACTGGTCCGACGGAACCTGGAAGCTAAGGGGATCAAAACGCTGATTGCGCCTCCTTTCTACTGGGGAATCAATCGCTCATCCCACGTTTTTCCCGGAACCTTCACAGTGAGCGTGGAAACCATGAAGGCCGTGCTCCACGACATCTTCAGCTCACTTAAGAATATGGGTTTCACTACGGTCTTTAACATCAACTCCCATGGCGACGGCCTCCACATCCAGACCGCCGTCGAGGCTATTCGCTCTGCGAGGGACGAGTTAGGATTGGATATAAAGTATTTGCTTTCCAACTTCGATGCAAAAAGATCCGGGTTGACTGATAAAGTACCTCCCTTTCTCCTTGTCCATAAATCCCCCGATATGTCTGAATTCTTCACACAAAAGTACTTGGATCTCCATGCTGGAGCCTGGGAGACCGGGGCCGTAGCCGCCTTCTTTCCCGATGTGTTGGATGAAGAAAAGGCGAGACAACTGGAGGATTCTAAAACCACTGCAGATCAAATTCAGGAATGGGTCCAGAATATGAAAAAAGTGACACCCTTAGGGTACCTGGGCGATCCGTCTAAGTTCGATGGCGAAGCTGGCCGTAAGGACGTAGAAGAGGGCTGCCGTTTGATGGCCGACGCTATTGCCAATTACCTCAAGAAAAAATAAGCTACAAGTGTATAATGATTTTGTGCTTGAAAGTTATCCCAAATCCATATACATTTGATTGGAACAGTTTATAAGCATTATATTTTAAAATGGATAACAGCAGCAAAACATCCATTTCTATCTATATCGATTTTAACAAGTTGAGTCACCGGATAGCCATCTTTTGTATAGTTTTTGCCCTCTTTCTGGTTTTTGTCGATGCCTTTGTCAATTATAACCAATTGACTGACATCGGAGCTATCCGAAGGCTGTGCAACATCGCCAGGGAAGACTCGTTGGCTTCCTGGTTCGGAACGACACTCACATTTTTAGTTGGACTTACCCTCTGGTTAATCGTTTTAATCCATAAAAACACAAAAACAACAAAAAGACAGCGAGTAGGATGGACTTTTTTGGCCTTACTCTTTACTTACATGGCAGTGGATGATGGATCGGAAATTCATGAACGTTTAGGAACTGCCATGAATGACTCGGGTTGGTTCACAAGAATTTTAGATTTTTTTCCGAGCTATGCCTGGTTGCTCTTATTCGCTCCCCTTTTTTTGATATCAGGTTTCTATTTTTTCTTTTTTCTTCGCTCAAATATCAAACAAAAAAATCTTCGGAAATTGTTGATTATTGCTCTCATTTGCTTAATTTTTGCCGTTGCTTTGGATTACATTGAAGGTCTCGAACCAGATAACAAATTAAATGTGCATACTTGGTTGGAAGATGGACTTGGCCTCGATCCCGACGGCATACGTCATTTTGCAAAATCTATCGAAGAGTTTATTGAAATGGTGGGTATGATTCTTTTCTGGATGGTGTTCATTAAATATCTGGGGATTCAGTCTGAAAGAGGCATACAAGTAATCTCTCGCCAATCTTAGAAATATACAAGTAAAAACTGGAGCCTGACAACAAAGACTTTTGCTGTTTGCTAGCAAAGAGGCAAATCTAAAAATTGCGGACAACGAGTTCGAAAACATAATCGGCTCGGCATATTGGCGTAACAGGGTAGGAATCGATCAGATTGCGGTAGGACCTGTTATTGGTCTCATCATATCCAGTCTGAAGGAAGACCAGCATCTTTTGTCCTTCGACGAGATAGACATACCTGGATTGCTCGGTGGGATCCCAGCAGATCCCGACCTTATCGAGATCAGACAGCCGGAAATATTCATTCTTCTTTATGATTTCGGGTTTTAGTGCACCAGCCTGTATCTGCATAATGGCTTTCATTTCCTCTCCCCATGATAGGGTTGTCTTGTTGAAGGTCTTAAAATTATCAAAATAATGGATATGGCCGAGTGCTTCATCTTTATGACTGCCAGAGTATAAGCCAATGACAATTTCATCCGCCTGTTCATAACTGATCCGCATCTCTTCCCCCATCGCTTCATGATAGGGTTTTTTGGTAAAAACATCTTCGGCCGGCGGTAGAGGCACAGGTTTTGTTCCCGGTTCAGGTATAGACACAGCATCAGGCCCAGAGGAACAACTCACCATAACCAAAGCCGCCAAAAAGCATATTAGAATAGTCAGAACTCCAAATTCAGTTTTTCTCATCTCGCTGTCACCCGCACGTAAAATTCATTAAAGCACTCATTTTACAGTTTTCATTCAAAAAGTGAAATACATAAGATTAAGACGTCTGTACGGCAAAAAATGCTTATCGAATGGATAAGATTTAAATCTTGAATAAAAGGGAAAGAATCACTTAGAATATTTATGCAGTCTTTAAAGTATCCTCAACGACAGAAGCAAGGATCCTTTTTGGAGTGGAAGACTTTGACGGCTTCTTAGATAAGGTCAAGTCTCAAATGTCAACAATCCTGAATC
>CAZLLG010000209.1:0-6868 GCA_964560275.1 uncultured Eubacteriales bacterium
AATCTCGAGGAAGTTTATAAAGCCGGCAACAGGGGAAAAAGCCTTGTGAATCAGATCTTGACTTTCAGCCGAAAGAAAAGTTTAGAGATATCTCCACTCAATATAACCGAAGTTCTTGATGAAACACTTAAAATGATCCAACCTTCGCTTCCAAAGTCTGTTAGTATCGTGAAAAATATTTCCAATGATTTTTGGGTGATGGCTGATTCAATACAAATCCATCAGGTCATCATGAATCTTTTTTCAAATGCACTAGATGCAATGAACTCAAGTGGAGGAAACCTAAAGGTAAATCTTTCCTTAGCTAAGTTGTCTAAGAAAAATAATGGACAGATGCGGAATCTTAATTTGGACAGTTCTTATGCGAAGCTTACAGTGAGCGACACGGGAAGCGGAATGGATAAAACCCTTCAGAAAAAGATATTCGATCCCTTCTTCACTACTAAAGAAACAGGAAAGGGAACAGGGATGGGATTGTCTGTTGCTATGGGTATCATCAGAGCACACAACGGTGATATCACTGTCAGCAGCAAACCAGGAAAAGGCACGACGTTTAATGTTTATCTTCCAATATCCAACTCAGGTGAGAAGAGTAATAAAGTGGAAAAGTCAGTTTTCCCCGGAGGCAAAGAAAACATACTTTTTGTTGATGACGAAGAATCCATCGCAAAATTGGGCCGTATGGTTCTGGAATCTCTAGGCTACAATGTTGTTTCGGTATCCAATCCTGTTGAAGCCCTTCACATCTTTCAGAGCCAGCCTCAAAGATTTGACCTCTTAATCTCAGACATCATAATGCCGGAGATGCATGGAGATGAGCTTGCCAGTGAATTTCAGAAAATTCGTCCTGATCTTCCTGTGATTCTCTGTACTGGATTCGCAGATAGAGTGAACGCAACCGAAGTGCGGTCTTTAGGTATCAGCATACTTCTAAAAAAACCTATTCTGAAGAGGGAGATAGCGGAGGCGGTCCGAAGAATTTTGGATCAGGCAAAAAAAAGGAGTAAACATGGCCACCATCTTAGTCATTGAGGATGATGAACAAATTAGATCTCTTATAAAACAAATTCTTGAGAAAGAAGGGCATTATGTTCTATTAGCCTCAGAGGGAGAGAAAGGTTTGGCTCTCTATAAGGAGAATATGCCGGATCTAGTCGTTACAGATATTGTGATGCCGGGAAAGGAAGGACTGTCGACCATTATAGATTTAAAACGCAAAAATCCGGATGTCAAGATAATCGCAATATCCGGGGGAGGAAAAGTCTCCCCAAAACTCTATCTGAATCTAGCCTGGAAATTTGGAGCTTTGGTAACATTAGAAAAACCTTTCACACGAATGGAAATCATAAATACTGTTAAAATGATGCTTGGTTAAAGTAAGCGATCTTAATCCCTTTTTTCCCCATCTTTTTTCGACATTCCGGCCGAGCACGCGGGAATCGTGGAATCGAGCGAAACAAAATGCCATAAATTGATCGTCTCAATGCTTTTGGGAACCCGAACAGTCCAGGTGGCGGTAGAGGAAAGCGATGGTTTCCGTCAACGACCGGTAGCCTCCCCGGGCTTCGGCTTGTGGCGATCCGCCGCTGGGATTACCGTCGATGAGCAGGCCTCGATTCGCAGTGACCAGGAAGGGGAGGACAGACGTGTGGCCGCCTTTCTCGATACTGAGTTGCTTGAGCTCCTATCATGCGGAACCTCTGCCTGACGATTGTAAAGGGATAATTTTCAGATCATTAGGTTATCGATATATTTTGATTTTTTTGTATATTTTTCGACATTTCTGATATATTTTGAGCAATGTCCGGGTTGGAAAATGTACAGCTTGGCACTAATGTGTCGGCAACAAAGCGTGGCTTTATGTTGAGGTAGAAATTATTGAATAAAAACTGGGTATAATGGGAAAAACGTATATACAGCTGGTTTTGCTTGGCCTTTTAATTATTTCATGTAATCAAGATTTTCAAACGGAACATCACAATCTTTTAATATCAATCCAACCACTTGAAGGTGAATTTTTTGAACATAATGGAAAATCAATAATCAAAAGTCCAAACACTTTGCAGCACGAAAACTATTTTGTCTGGGGTGGCAGTGTTTTAAAGGGCACAGATGATAAATTCCATATGCTTTTTTCATTGTGGGAGAGCGGAGAAGAATATCCACCCTTTCAAGACGGATGGCTGATAAATTCAAAAATTGCTTATGCTGTCTCAGATTATCCGAATAAGGGATTTAAATTTCAGAAGATTATTTTATCCGGCAGAGGTCTTGATGGAGATCCTTCAGCATGGGATGCACAGTCAGTGCATAATCCTCATATAAAGAAGTTTAACGATAAGTACTATCTTTATTATATTGGTTCTTGCGATCCGGGACCGCAGCCAAATGGCTCCCCCGGGGTAAATTTGAGCAAACGAAACCGAATTCAGCAAAGTCAAAGACTTGGTGTCATAGAGTTTGATTCATTCCAAGATCTATTGTCTGGAAAATTCAAACGTCCCGATAAACCTCTACTCGTTCCCAGAACAAGAGTCAAGAAAGACAATGTCCTCGATCCATCTCCGGTTGGAACTATCCCCAAACCGGATAATTTGATTGTCGTCAATCCATCGGTTGTCTATCGTCCTTCGGATAAAAAATACTTGCTCTATTTTAAAGGAAATCTCTGGGATCCAAACTGGCGGGGTGTACATGGAGTCGCGATAGGGAGATCCCCTCTTGGACCATTTACAGCTCTAGATGATTTTGTCTTTGATATTCGACTTGAAGATGCAAAGATCGCAAGTGCGGAAGATCCTTTTGTCTGGTATTTTAAAAAACGGAACAGGTTTTACGCCGTCATTAAGGATTTCTCTGGGAAAATCACGGGCTCGAGTCCAGGCCTGGCGATTCTTGTCTCTTCTGACGGAATAAGCTGGCAGAAACCGGAAAATTCGCTTTTTAAAAAAAAGGAATTATTATTTTCAAACGGATTTAGACTCGATGTCAATCATCTTGAAAGACCGCAGTTACTTATCGACAAGGATGGATCGCCGTCGGTTTTGTATTGTGCCTGTTCGATAGAACCGGTGAGAGGGAAAAATAATGGATCTACATTTAACGTTCAGATTTTGTTAAATATAAAACAATAGGAAGGTTCTGATTATGAATTCCATACAGTCAAGAAGGGATTTTTTAAAAACAATCGCTGTGTTCTCTGTGTCTTACGGCCTTGCATGCAAAAAAACGTCACAAAACGGAGAAAAACCACCTAATTTTGTCATTATCTTTCTCGATGATTCAGGTTGGGCCGACTTCAAGCCTTTTGGTGATCCCAGTTATCAAACACCCCATGTTTTTCAATTAGCCCGGCAAGGATGCAGGTTTAATAAATTTTATGTGACTCAAGCTGTGTGTTCCGCCTCTCGTGCCTCACTCTTGTCGGGATGTTATCCCGGACGGACGAAGGTTTTTGGCGCACATGGTCCTGGCGCCAAAGGATTAGATCCCAAATTTGCAACTTTGGGTGAAGTCTTGAAGAGCCAGGGATACAGTACCGCGGTATTTGGCAAATGGCACATCGGGGATCAACCAGATACTCGTCCGCCTGCAAGAGGATTTGATGAATCCTGTGGCTTGATGTACTCCAACGATATGTGGAAATACCACCCAGAAGATCCGGATTACTGGGGGCAGTGGCCTCTGCAGTATTGGGAAAACGGCAAAATCACTATCAAAGAAGTGACAGAAAAAGAGCAGGCTCAACTCACAACCTGGTACACGGAACACGCAATAGAATTTATCAAAAAAAACAAAGATAATCCTTTCTTCCTCTATGTCCCGCACTCCATGCCGCATGTTCCACTCTTTTGCAGCGACAAATTCAAAGACCAGTCTGGATCTGGGCTCTACGCTGATGTGATGATGGAAATAGACTGGTCGGTCGGAAAGATCGTTGAAACACTCAAGACTTGTGGATTGGAAGAAAATACGGTTGTGATATTGAGTTCCGATAACGGACCATGGATCAGTTATGGGAATCATGCGGGAAAAACTCCGTTCCGAGAGGCAAAAGGGACGACCTTTGACGGAGGAACTCGATCCGCTTGTATCATAAAGTATCCCAAGCACATTAAAGCGAACACAATATCTGAAAAAACATTCTGTTCAATCGATATCCTTCCGACTTTATGCCATTTAGCAGGCGCTAAACTTCCAGATAATAAGATAGACGGCAAAAATGTATGGGATGTCATTACTGGCAAAACAGAGGCAAAGAATCCTCACGAATACTATGCGTTTTCGAATGGTAAAAGATTTGAAGGCATTATCAGCGGGGATGGACATTGGAAACTCCATTTGCCTCATAACTACAGAACACTGGTTGAAGCCGGGAAAGATGGAGCGGCCGGTAAATACGAGCAGGATCGAATTGAACTGTCTCTCTTTGATATGAAAAACGATCCCTACGAACAAGTGAATATTATAGACAAATACCCTCAGATAGCTTCAAAACTTAAACAAATGGCTGAACAACATAAAAACAAATTTTATAAATGAGAAAGCAAAGGGAATGTTGATTTGGTTAACCGCGGGATTCCCTATAATAAAATTTTCCATAGAGAGGAAAAGATGAAAACAAATTTAAACCGCAGGGATTTTTTAAAGTTTTCGGCTGCCGGAGGCGCCGTATTCTTGGCTGGTCCAGGGATTTTTTCGGCGCACTCGGCTGAAAAGCCCCACGGGCTTATCAGTCCGGGATGACGGGGAACCAAGGTCAAGGTGGCCAAGCTCTATATGGGCGTGCCCAATCCCCACTGGCCCAAGCCGTCTCTGGATTTAAACAAAGAAACAGCCTTTTACGAAAAGAAGTTTGCCGGCTATGGAGACGAGCTCAAGGATATAGAATTTGTGACCAAGGACCTGGTCCGTTCTCCTGAAGATGTGATCAAATTAAAGGACAGGATCGCTCAGGCTGATGGGATTCTGGCTGTACATCTGTCCATCTGGACCCGGAAGACTCTGGATGCCGTTCTGGACATGAAAAAGCCAACTGTGGTTTTTTCCGCTCCTTATTCCGGGCACGAATGGGTGGGATTCGGGAATCTTCTCAAACAGGAAAAAGGGTCACAAATGGAATGCCTTTTGACCAGCGATTACAAACAGCTTGTTTTTACCATACGCCCTTTCCGTGCCATTCACCATTTGAGAGAAGCCAAAATACTCAATCTGACGACACGGCCCTTCCAGGATTATGCAGAATCGATGAGGGAAAAATTCGGAACCGAAATCAAAGGGATCTCGCTTGACCGCGTGCAAAAAGCATACAATTCGGTCAGCGATTCCGCGGCCAGAGCTGAAACCGTTCGCCTGATTGATGCAGCCGAAAGAGTGGTCGAACCCTCCAAGGAAGACATCTACAAATCCTGCCGGTTGGCCCTGGCCTTTGAGAGACTTTTGGATGAGGAGGAGGCGACCGTGATGACTGTGGACTGCTATGGATCGATGTGGGACAAAACCATAAAACTTCCCGCTTACCCGTGTATAGGTTTTGCCCGCTTGAACAACATGGGTTTGGGCGGGATTTGTGAATCGGACCTGCGGTCAGCTATGACACACATCATTTTCCAGGGGCTTTCAGGGAAACCGGGATTTATCAGCGATCCCACTGTGGATGAGGGAAAAGACAGCATCATTCTTGCGCACTGCCAAGGGACCATGAATATGGATGGGCCGGACAAACCTGGGGCTTCATACAAGCTCCGTACTGTTATGGAGAGAGAGGAGGGTGTTGTTCCCCAGGTCAAAATGCGTATCGGCCAAAAGGTGACACAGGCTATTCTTATCGGCGAAAACCTGATCCATTATTTTACAGGTGAGATCGTGGATGCACCGGTCGAACTGGAATATGACCGGGGCTGCCGGACCAAAATTGCCGTGAAGGTGGATGGGGATCTTTCCAAGTTGTGGAGAAACTGGTCGCACGGCCTTCACCGACAAACCTGCTATGGGGATATCACCAAAGAGCTCCAGTACTTCTGTAAGTTCAAAAACATCAACCTTTTCAACGAAGCCTAAAAGAATTGGGGACAGGCCCCATTTTTTTCTAAAAAATGGGGCCTGTCCCCAATTCTTTATTTAAGGAAAAAAAATGAATTTGAGAATAGATTGTTTAACGAATACGAAGTATTTGGTTCTATTTATGGTTTTTCTACTTTTTTCGTGTGCAAGCGAGAAAAACAAGCTATTAGAAAATAAGGTGGCCGGACACGGGCTGCAATTCTCTGCATTGGCAAAAACCTGGGACGAAGCCATCCCACTGGGGAACGGGGAGTTGGGTGTCCTTGTCTGGCAAAAGAACGGATCTTTGCGATTTTCACTAGACCGGTCTGATTTGTGGGATTTGCGGCCAATAGATAGTTTTAGCAAACCGGCTTTTAGCTACAATTGGGTTTATGAGCAGGTGTTAAAGGGAGACTACACACCAGTGCAGCAGTTGTTCGATGTCCCCTATAACCAACTGCCAGGCCCGTCCAAAATTCCCGGGGCAGCCCTTGAAATTGACATTACAAGTTTAGGAACAGTGAAAAATGTTGAATTGAATATTGAAGAGGCCGTGTGCAGGGTTGAATGGGAAAGGGGACCCATACTGGAGACTTTTGTACAGGCCGATGCTCCTGTGGGTTGGTTCTTTTTTAAAAATATACCTGAGGATTTTATCTCCAACCTGATCCCCCCGGAGTACCAGAAGAAAGAGAAAAGCAAACAGGATAATTCACTTTCCGGTCAAGATTTGCAGCGTCTTGGATACACTCAGGGCGAAACTATGAGGGATCAAAATAAATTACTTTACCGGCAGCAGGGATGGGAAGGCTTTGAATATGAA
>CAZLLG010000210.1:0-6835 GCA_964560275.1 uncultured Eubacteriales bacterium
GGAAGTTTTTGGAGATGGGTTTAAAGGGAGGAGTGGCTGTTGTCGCGGCTCCATGGATGATGTGGCAGTTGTTGTCCTGCAAGGGATCGAGTCCTGAAAGGGCCGGACTTAAGATAGATCCGGGTATGTTGAACCGGACCATCCGAAAAGCTTTGGAAAAAGGCGGAGAATTTACCGATGTCTATGTCGAAAATCGAATTTCAAGGCGGATTCTTATGGAAGAGTCCAAGTTTAAAAGTGCTGTTTTCGGAATCAGTCAGGGAGCTGGTGTTAGAGTGATTTCAGGGGATAAAACAGGTTTTGCCTATTCCGATGAGATCAGTGAAGAGAAATTGATAAAGGCAGCCGATGTGGCCTCCTATGTCGCTCAGGGATCTAAACCCACAGAGCCGGTGGATGTGAATCCTGCAGAACGATCGTCCTATATTACAGTAAAGCTACCGCTTCAAGAGATTAAGGATGACAAACGCTTGGAGATCATGCAGCGAGCAAACCAGGCCGCTCTGGACTATGACTCACGGATTCAGATGGCTTCGATCAGTTATTATGATGAAATTAGAGGAAGAACGATCGCTAACAGCGAAGGTTTATTGCTTTCAGATGAACTGCCTCTTCTGTTTTTTATCGTTCAAGCGATGGGCGTTGGAAACAACACGCGGCACATGGGACGGGAACGGTTGAGCCGTCACTCCGGATTTGAGATGTTCGATGAGGTGTCACCCGAGGAGGTGGCCAGAACATGTGCACGAGAGTCCATTGCCATGCTGGAAGCCAAGGACTCTCCTGCCGGAATCATGGATGTGGTCATGCAGAACGGCTGGGGAGGAGTGCTTGTTCATGAGGCTGTGGGACATCCTCTTGAGGGAGATGGGATTGCCAGAAAAACAGGCGTGTTTACAGGAAAGCTCGGTCAGAAAGTGGCCAGCGACAAGTTCACCATGGTCGATGATGGAACTCTTCCTAACCGCAGAGGAACCACAAATTTTGATGATGAAGGGACGCCCATGCAGAGAAATGTTCTGATTAAGGACGGAGTTCTTGTGAAATACATGACCGATATCCTCTCTGCAAAACAATTGAATATGGAGAGAACAGGAAACGGCCGACGGGAAAGTTTTCGGTACATACCGATACCACGGATGACAAACACATTTATCGATAAAGGAATAGACAATCCTGAAGATATTCTGTCTTCGACAAAAAAAGGCCTTTATGTGCAGAGCTTGAGTGGGGGAAGTGTCAATTCTACGACAGGGATGTTCAATTTTACGTGCCGTGAAGCCTATTTGATCGAGAATGGCAAAAAGACCTCACCGGTCAAGGGCGCCACTCTTATCGGCAGCTGTTTGGATGTTATCTCTAACATCGATGCTGTAGGAGACAATCTGGACTTTGGACCGGGAATATGCGGAAAAGGTCAGAGTGCTGAGGTTTCGGCCGGTCAACCGACTGTCCGGATTCGCGGGATCAATGTTGGCGGCAGCCGGGCCAGAGGGTAGGAAAAGGAGAAAACCATGGATTACAAAGCTTTAACCGAAGAATTAGTCAATAAATGTATAAAAAAGGGCGCGGATGCAGCCGAAGTGTACTGTGAGGCCAGCAGAAACCTCAGTATTCGAATCCGCAATTTGGAGATGGAAACTGTCCAGCAGGCCGAGTCTCACGGAGTGGGTGTCCGTGTAATGGTGAAAGGCAGAATGGCTTTTTCCAGCTGCAATGATCTCAGCGAGGCCTCTCTCGAGGAGACATTATCAAGTGCTGTGCAATTTGCTGCCAGCACAACACCGGATGAAAACAACGTTTTGCCCGACGATGAAGGAATCACAGAGGTTGATGGCCTCTATGATCCGCAAACCAGCCAGGTTCCTCATGAAACCAAGATCGATTTGGCCAAAGAGACAGAAAAACTGGCCATGAATGATTCAAGAATTACAAAAAGCGGAGGGGCCCGTTATTCGGAGGGTGAAGGACAGGTTTTTATCGCTAATTCCAATGGCCTCTCAAAAAATTATAAGGCTTCATCCTGTTCTTTTGGAGTGAGTGTGGTTGCTGAAAAAGGGGATCAAAAATCTCCCGGAGGAGAGTCTTGTTCTCGCCGTTTTTATTCCGATTTGAAGAAGCCTTCAGAGATTGCGGAAAAAGCCATACAAGAAGCCGTAAAGATGTTGGATCCGCAGATGGTCAAGACACAGAGAGCTGCGGTTATTTTCGATTCGGATGTCGCACGATCGATCTTGGGTGGAATTCTCAGCGCAATCAACGGCGAACGCGTGCTCCAGGGAGCCAGCTTTTTAAGAGAAAAATTGAACACACAAATAAGCTCGGAGCTTATAACCATTATCGATGACGGGACTTTACCAAAAGGTTTGGGGAGCAAATGGTTCGACGGTGAGGGTGTTCCTTCTCAAAAACGGATCATCGTGGACAAGGGTGTTTTAAAAAGTTTTATGTACAACACGATTGCTGCCAAAAGAGCAGGAGTGAAAAGTACGGGCAATGCTTCACGAGGTGGATTCCGGAGTCTTCCCGGGATTGGGGCGCACAATTTTTACATGGTCAAGGGAGACATTTCTCCAGATGAAATCATCAAGGCCACCAAAAAAGGATTACTTTTGAAGGGGATTACTGGTTACGGAATCAATCCTGTCAACGGAAATTTCAGTGGAGGAGCTTCGGGTTTCTGGATAGAAAACGGAAAAATGGCCTTTCCGGTCAAGGGATTGACCATAGCGGGCAAAGCCGAGGAAATGCTCCAATCGATCGACATGGTGGGTACAGACCTTGATCTCAACCGCAGTTTCACGGCCCCCACATTCCGCATCCCCGATATGCAGATCGGAGGGATTTGAAATTAGAGCCAGACGGAACCCTTACGCATTCTGCCTCCATCACGTATGAACGTGGATGGATGCAGACATACGACGTCCATCTGTCTCTAATAAAGAGAAAAGGCTTTTTTAAGGAAATTCCACTTTATTTGAGTGTGGCAGTGGTTGTGTAGGTGCCACCCTTAAGCGAATCATAGATCAGTTCAATATCGCCTTTGCCTTTGACAAGCAGTCTGAGGTTAAGAGTTCCAAAACTCGATACACCAGCAGGTAACCAGACACGATCATCTCTTGTGTCGACATTTTGCGTGATCTCTCGATATTTATCCGTCAAAAAACCGGCCGCTCTTAATCTGACTGTTCCATCGATTTTAAATTGGTCGGCACGGTGAATTTTTTTCTGCTGAGCGAGAGAGGATATAGTGGGTGTAACGCGGGTGTTGGTGATCATCACATCGATTTGAAAGAGGTCCTTATCAATCTTTTCAACCACAACTTTTTCAAATTCTAACCGGGGAAGTTGGTCTGCATGGTAAAAACAGAATGCTGCGTTGCGGTGACATGTATCTGCAAGTTGGAATAGGGGAGGAACTCGATTGCTGAACTTGGTCGAACCTCCAATTTCGACCTCTCCGTAGAGGGGGTGCGTGTAGGGTGTCCAGTTTGCATAGTGTTCTCCCAGAAGAACAAGATCATGGTACTCCATCTGATTACTCTGATCTAAAAGCGCACGCAGACGGATCATTTCCGGATCCTGTTCGACCCGTTCTTCCTCATCTCCTATTGGGAGATTAAATATAGGATCCATATCCAACTCATTGCTGTAAGTATAGGCTCCCAGGACATTGACAAAGAAATCGACCCTTCCTCCATAGACCGTGTAGAGGTCTTTGTAAATAATGATGTACCTGTAGCCAGGGAGAATTTTTTCTCCTTTTTTTCCGATATAATCATAGATCGATCTGTCACCCATGGGAAGGTCTCCCATGTTTTTCGCTCCTGGAGGTCGGAGAATCATTCCTCCGGTGTTGTGGAAATTCTGGGCTCCCATGATGTTGGGATGGGCTAAAAGAAAATCTCTGGTCGCGATTGTTTCTGGGAAGCAAAACGGGTATTCTCCGGCTCCCATCTGGACATAATTAGGCTGCCAGTTAAAACCATAGTTCCTGTTCATATCGTACCCGCCGAGGCCGTCTTCATTGATCCGACCATCACCGTCGTTGTCGATCCCTTCCTGACCAAGCATGGAATACTCTCCTTTTTCGCCTGGGTTAACCGGAATCAAAATCCTTGAATCTTCGGGGTGAAGCCTGTACATCCCATCTGGATCTCTTTTTCTCATCTGAGTGATATAACCATCTCCATCAAGATCTTCTGCAGGATCTTCGTCGGCAACACCATCTCTATCCTCATCTAATGGAATGAGGCCCGTCCTGTATGAGCTTTCTTTATTTATGAAATATTCTCTTCCGTCTGGATTCATAGTGGGGATGAAATAAAATGCTTTTTCGTCCAGAAGACGTGTGGCGAGAGCTGTTTTGCCATAGTTTTCGAGCAGGTACCAGATGGCGTAAAGAGCCACTTCCGTTCCCTGAATTTCGTTTCCATGGATGTTTCCATCGATGTAGTACCCTGGTTTTTGCTCTGCCGGTCCTGTTTCAGAATTGTTCAGGATCACGGACCAAATTTCTCGTCCCTGATAAGTTTGGCCCAACGATTTGACTTCCATAAATTCGGGATAGGCAGCTTCCAGGGATTTTAGCGCTTCGGTGAGTTCGGTATTGTCGTAAAAATGGTCAAAGGAGAGTTTGACCTTTGCGGCCTGCATCTGGAGGGGAAAAAACAACCCCAAAGAGAAAGCCAAAACCACAAGTATTGTTGCAAAATTTATTTTTTTCATGTCTTTTCCCTCCTTTTATTGAAGCACGACCGTTGCTTGAACAGGATTCAATCGTGGTGATTTGGCCGTGACAGTAATTTTAGAACCGTTTTTTCCTTGTATGGTCCATTCGACTTTTTGCGTTCCTCCGCTTCCTTCTAAGAATGGGATATTGACAATCGTTCGTCCGGAAAACACAGTTTGGTTATCAGTGATTTCGAGTTCAACACGAATCGGCCATGCAGTTTGTGCCCGTCGCCCCTGTGCGGTGGATGTGGGAAACCAACCCGAATTGGAAAAATAGACGGTGACTTGAAAGATGTCCTCATCGAGAGCTTTAACTTGAGTGTCTTTGATCTCCAATCTGGGAAGTTTGCCCATCATCTCTATGTAGTAATCCGAGTGGAAGTCTATGCTTTTCACTATATCTGCTGCGGGTGGATTCACTTTAAAGTAGGGAATAAATCCGCCTATTTCGACATCGCCGAGTGTGGGATGCGGATAGGGAGTCCAATCAACAAAGCCATTTCCCATGAGAGTAGAGTCTGACCAGGCGAGGATATAAGCGTCAGGGTGTTCATCGCCTTGAGTGCCAGCGCTCTGAGGCATCTGATCCATCATCTCGGCCATCCTTTCAGGTGTAACCTGTCCGGATTCAACCATTTTGATGAGCGTGGATGCGTTGATGTTGGGAGGTGCCCCCTGGGCTTTTAAAAAGGCAGCAATTTTTTCTTCCCCTAGAGCAAGAAATTCATCGCTGGACATGCTTTTCAGGCTGTCTACGGTTAAAGCATCCTTAACTGGTTCCTTTTTGGCTTCAGGTACAGACCATAGATGAGAGGAAAAAACAGGGACTCCCAATTGATAATAGCAGTAGGCCACAAAAGAGCCCTTTCCTACTCCTTTGGCCCGTTTTTCGAGGTGTTCCAGTTGGGCTTCCTTAAGAGCATCCTTGTAATCCTTTTGTATGGCCTGGAATATTGTCATATCCTGTCTGTCGATAGACATGGCCGGACCGAGTCCCAACAACATGGCCACAAGACTTTCATTAATTTCTATCCCCCCTCCAATATTCATTCCTTTCAGGATATCGATTAGTTCCTGCATGCCGTATTCTCTGTTTGGCTCCAGACCTAAAAAAGTGACATAGGGTTCAGGGACCACAAATTTGTCTGCGGCTGCTTGAGCTTGTCCGGTCTGTTGTAGATTGATAAATGTGTTTTCCGTAGAAAAGTTCAAGACCATTGCGATATTGGGATGATCGGCAAAAAATTTAAAAAGAGCGATGATTTCCGGTGCAGAGACTGGCCAGAGTCCTGCTGTTTTGACATAGTACTCGAAGTCATGGGGAAAATTTCTGTTGAGTTCGATTCCGCCAGGTGGGTCTTCGTTAATAAGGCCATCTTCATCGTTATCCAGGCCTTCTGTGTACATCTTATAAATTCCTGCTTCGCCTTTTTTTGGATCGGCGAGGCGCATTAACCGGGATTCAGCCGGATCGGGAATCCATTTACCCTCTGGATCCAAAACTCTCATTTGTGTGATCATTCCATCTCTGTTGAGGTCGTCGAATCCATCTTCGTCGGTCCGGTCATCCATATCTTCGTCGACATCGGTCGAATTCCTGATGCGCTGATACCTCACTCTGGCAAAGTACTCCTGTGTTGCATCGGGATTGAGCAGGGGCGCTATATAGACCGTATAATTCGATAGCAGTTGTGTGATATCTTCTTCATCTTCGTATTGGGTTAAGAGTTTTTCTGTTAAGAGAAGCGCTGCCTCTGTACCGACAAGATGAAAGCCTTCCAGATTAGCGGTCACAAAAACAGCCGGCCGTGAATCTGGATCTGGACTTTCGTTGGAGATGGCGGCTATCCTTAGTGCGAGCAGTTCTGTCTCCTCTACGCTCTTTCCAATGGGAACCACTGTGGCCAGATTAGGAAACTTGGTGGTCCAGGACTTTAGAATCGAATTGACATCTTCGGGCCGGTGGTATGTGTCAAAAGTAAGAGTGTCTGACTGCAGAGCGAAAATTGGAGAAAAACACAAAAAAATCACAATCAAGAATATTATCCGACAGGTCATTTTTTCCTCCTTTATTAATCGTACGTAAGAGAAAAAATAAAGT